>JBBRLB010000017.1:0-61198 GCA_038231575.1 Opitutales bacterium
AACTCGAACGAGTTCGTTAGCTCGAAAGTGCGGGCCGGAGCGATCGCCCAGACGGGTGAGCTGTCCGCGTTCGCGCCAATTACCCTGAGGCCGGTCTTGCTGAAAAGATTCTGAGCGTTGAGCTGAACCTTCCAGTTTATCCGGCCGGAATAAATCTTGCGGCGATAGCTGGCCTGCATGCCACCGGTCAGGATCGAGGCACCTTGGTAGGGCGCAGCGACATCATAGGTCTGCCCGGCATAGTTGTCCAAGCCGCCGAAGTTAAACGTCGCGGGCTTGAGCTTGTAGCCGATGATCTTGCCAGACTCCCAGCGCAGGTTCGTGCCTACCGTTAGACCCGAGAGCTTGCCCTCAAGGACTTTGTAGCGGGCGACCATCGTTGAAGTATAGTCGGAGATACCCCGGTTGGCGGTGCCTACGAAGGCGGCGCCGGCGGTATACTCGGCAGCGACATTGGCCGCAAAGTCGTCTACGGCCTTTTGGGTGCCATTGGTAATGATGCCTTCTTTGAAATACTTGCGGTAGAAGTCGGCGCGGTAGGCGAAGAAGTCAGCCAGCTCGGGGCCGACCGCCGTGATCTTGTTGTCAATCTTGTCGACGCTGAAGACCAGATCCACGCTGCGCGTCGGCGCAAACGACAGTTCGAGGGAGGTGCCGGATGATTCGCTGGTGCCCGTGGCGGCGGTGCCATTCGGGGTGACATACTGGGCGGTGCTGACCGCGCCGAACTCACCAATTGTGGTCCACTCAGAGAGACGCCCCGCGGTGGCGAGAGCATTATAGAGACGGCCTTCAAACGCCGTAATGCGGTTGTTGGGCACCTGCCCAAAAACGGCCGCAGCGGCGTATTTTTGCGATGTGGTGAAGTGGGTGAGCTTTACATCAAACTTGTTTTCGAAAAAGGAAAACCCGGCGCCGAATTCGCGGGTTTCGCCACTTTGTGGGGGGACCGGACGGTAGAGATTGTCCTGCCGCTGGCTGGTCGCCGCGAAGTTTTCGGATCGGTTGGCAAACACTCGCGCCCACGGCAGGGCTTTATAGACGATGCTCTGAGTGGTGGTGGCCTGGCTAAAGCCATAGCGGGACCCGGTATCAAGATAGTCGGCGCGGCGTGTGCCCAAGAGCGACGGGAAGGGAGCGACCTGGGCGGTGTTGATGAGACTGCGCTGAACCGTGTCGACCTTGTCCGTGCGCCAGCCGAACAGGGTTACGACCTTTTCTTTCCAGAAGAAGCTTTGGAGGGAAAGCCCGGTGCCGTTATTCTTGTTGACCGTGTAGGTGCGTCCGTTGACCAGCGCATAGCGGCCCACATGGATCTTGGTTGGGGAGAATTTAAACGTTCCCGTGGCCGCGTCGAAATATTGATAGTCGTAGGAGCGGTTAGCCAGAGCCGCGACATTGGTGGGAAAGCCGGTGAAATGCAGCGAGGCATCGCCTACCTTGACCGGGTCGCCGACATACCAAATTTGCATGGTATAGCGATTTTGGGAATTGCCCGCAACCGTCTGCGGCAGCGCGTCGGGAATGTCGCTGTCGAACTGGTTGTTGAATTGGTAGCGAAGACGGTCTTGCTCGCTCCGGGTATGGACCGCAGTAAAGCGGTGATGCCCCAGCCAACCGAGCGATTTGGTCCTCTTGGCGAAGTCGAAGTCGTAATTGCCCTGGAGCACGAGGCTATCCAGCTTGGTATTGACGTTTTCGCCAATATTGCGGCCGTAGATGAATGGGCGCAGGAAGTTCGGGTTGACGCGGCCATCGGCCAGCTTGGTGTTGATGTCGACTGAGATCTGGTTGGTCTGGGAGATGACGGCAAAATACTGTTCTTCTTGCCAGTTTTCGTGTTGGGCAGCGGCCGACAGATAGAGGTTGGGCGTGATCCGCTGCTCGATGTTGAGATAGACCTTGTGATCGTTTTCCCAGCGAAAGTTGCCCGGGAGGGCCCCGATCTCGACGCTCTGGTAAGGGAAAATGCCGGAATTGGTAACTTGGGGATCGAGGAAACCGACGGTGTTTTCGAGTGATGAGCCAGCGCGGACAAACTTGCCGTTCGGATTGGCTGCGGCACCCGCACCCACATTGCTGCGGGTGCTGAGGGTGACCACCCGATTGTCGAGTGGATCGGTCCAATTACCCGGACTGTAGAGGAGGCCCGTTCCTAGCGCGCTCGTGTCGAGATCGCGGCGAATGAGCCCAAGGTTGACCGTCGAGCCGTTGGCCAGAGTGAAGGTGGTGGCGGGAGCGGTGCCGGTCCCGCTGCGGACCGAGGCATCCCAGTAAAACGCGGCGGCGATCTGGGCCGGAGTCATCTGCGGGGCGTAGGTGTTATACGCTTTCAGCCATTCGGACACGTTGTCCTGGACTGTCCGGTAGTTGGGCCGACGTCCGTAGGTATTTTGCGCCTCGTAGTAGGCTTGGATGGTCGTGCCGGAGAATGGTCGGTAGGTGCCGGTGACAAAAACCCGCTTATCGCGCAGGAACGCGGTCTTAACATCGTAACGTTGATCATTGGAGAGCCCGACGGCGCGCAGTGCCAGTTTGTTTTTGATCAGCACCTGATTGTGATCCAGCACGAAGCGGTTGGATCCGTTGTCATCGATTTTGGTATCGATCTTCGTGCTGGTGCGGTTGGTGCGGGCGGTCTTGGTCGAGGAGTTGATCAGGCCGGCTGGCTGAGCGAGGCCGAACAGAATGGAGTTCGCGCCGCGCAAAAATTCCGTGCGGTCGGTGTTGTAGCGGTCCGTGGAGCCGACGATATCAATGTAATTGATGGTGGTGCTGGCGGAACCCAGACCGCGCACGCGCACCACGCCCGAGACGTTGTTATTGTCGCCAAAATCGCCGCCAACGTAGTTATTGGCTCCACTGAAGGTCAGGCCTTCCGTGTCAGTCGTGGAGCTATTTTCCGCGCCGGACACAAACGCGAAGGCCGACGCGACGTCATTGGCTCCCAAGTCGTTCAAGAAATCTTCCGTCAACACGCTGACTGAGGCGGCGATATCTTTGAGGTCGGTCTTCAGGCGGCTGCCGGAAGTGGAGAACCGGCTGCTGTAACCGAGATCTTCATCAGGATTTACGGTGAACGGCGAAAGCACGACGGGCTCCGAGTCGGCGGGCTTCGTGGTGGCAGGACTGACCGCCTGGGCCAGTAGCACGCTGGGAGCGAGCAACAGGAGACAAGCAAGGGTTTGGGTTTTCATGGGTGGTAAAGTCAGCGCCAGACCGCGAAGGCCTGGCTAGAGCCGGAGCCGACGATTTTGGCGAAATCGGACCCGGGGTTGCATAGGGTAAGGGTGGTGAAAGAGTAGCACCGACACCGTGCCTAATGAAATGGACAACTGGGGAATCTTTTGTTGTTTTGCGTTCAATGGCCCGTGCCCAAAGTGCAAACTCACGTGCTGAGATTCGTCCGAGCGCGGTGATCGGTGCGCCGGCCGTCTGCCGCGCAGGGCTGTTCCAGTTCGCCCGCGGGCAGCAGTTCACCAACGGCTGCGTGCAAAGCCGGGCGTTGTTCTGGTGCAAAAGCGGACATGGCGAATTCTTGGTCAACGGCGTCCGGCACGTGCTCGCGCCGCACGATCTCTATGTCCTGCCGTGGGGCCGTCGGATCACTTATCTGCCTTCGGCGAAGGAGCCGATGTATACGGCGCATGTCCATATCGTGCCGAGTTATCGGGCCGGCGCGCCGTGGATCCCCAACATCCCGCACGAAACGGGCGAGGCGGAATTCTCCTCGCCCGCGCGGAAGGACCGGGTCTGGCCGGGACTCGAGGGCGTGGTCCGGCTGCAGGCACAGGCGGAAGAACCGCTGGGCCGGCTGATCGACTACACGGTGCGCTGGTTTCTGCGCTCCACCCGTGATGAGCTGGAGGCGCGGGCGCTGGGATTGTTGCTGGTGAGGGAACTGACGCGCGCGGCGGCGAACGTCGTCGTGTCGGACACTCATCGTCCGGAAGAGCTCAGCCGGCTCTTGATCCATATCGAACGGGGTTTTCATCTTTCCCCGCGCATCGAGGATCTCGCGTCGATCGTCGGCCGAAGTCGCTCCCATGTGCTCAAGTTGTTTCGACGGCATTTGGGCACGTCCGCGAAAGGTTATGTGATCGAGCGACAGTTGCGCGAGGCGAGGGACCTGCTGCTCAGCACGACGTTACCGGTGTCTGAAGTCGGCAAGGCGGTCGGCATGTCTGATCCCTATCATTTTTCGAAACTCTTTCGCCGCCATGTTGGGCTTGCGCCGCGCGAATTCAGAAATGAGCACGGACCGTTTTCGAATCCGCCGAAGCCCTCCCGCCATCAGGTCGCCCCCGGTTTAGCGGAGTCCTAGTGCGCGGGCGATTCTCGCTAGCTGGCTGCAGACGAGGTCGCGCCAGCCGGCGCGAACAAACTCTTCGCCGCAAAAGCACAAGAGATTCTGCAACCATCCATGTCTTTTGCCGCCGCGAAATGATACTCTGGAATCTCCAAGATGTCGTTTCAATTTCTCGGCTCCGCTCTTAGCCCGATGCTGCTGCGACTACCGTCCGCCTTGGGCGGCAGCGAAACGAGCCGGCTTTTCATCCCCGGTCGGCGTGAAGATTGGCGGCAAAAGTAACTTTCACCTTTCGACCGCTCACTGTGGAACCCCCCGTTGACTCGACCAGCCTTTCGGTTTCGGCGTCCCAAGCCTTGGTGGATACGCTGAAGCCCGACTGGCGGCTGCTGCGCTCACCGCTGCTCGCCGACTTGCGCCGCTACTCGCGCGAGAAATTCCGCGCCGATCTCCTCGCCGCTGCCACGGTCGCGATGGTGTCGATCCCGCAGGCCGTCGGCTTCGCGCTGATCGCGGGGCTGCCTCCGACCATGGTGCTCGCGTGCGTCGTGATCGGCGGTTTCGTCGCCGCGTTTTTCTTTTCATCACGGCAAGTCGTCTTCGGCCCGAGCAATTCTGTCAGCCTGCTCCTGGCGTCGACTTTCATTGCTCAACGCGGGTCCGCGCTCGGCCCGGCCGAGATGACAGTGCTGCTTGCCGCACTCATCGGCCTCGTGCAACTCCTCGCCGGCTGCTTTCGTTTTGGCCAGGTCACGCAGTTCATCTCGCGCTCCGTCGTGATCGGCTATGGCTCCGCGATCGGGGTGCTCCTCGTGTTGAGTCAACTGCACCATCTGCTCGGCGTCGGCCGCGCCGACGGCGCCTCGCTCTGGACCGCGCCTTTCGATGCCTTGCGCCGCGCCGGCCGCGGCGAGGTCAACGTTTGGACCATGGGCGTGGCCGTCGCCGCGCTGCTCGTTTTCTGGCTCCTCAAAAAACTTCGTCCGGGCTGGCCCGAGGCGCTGATCGGCTTGGTGTTATTTTCGCTCATCGCGAAATTCGCTCATCTCGCGGACTACGGCGTCGCCACCCTCGGTGCCGGGGGCCCGCTCTTTGCACACTTGCCCGACTTTGCGGGCCTGCCGCTTACGTTGCGCGAGATGGAAACCGTGCGCTCGCTGCTGGTGCCCGCCGTCGCGATCGCATTGCTCGGGATGTTGGAGGCCACTTCGATCTCGAAATCCTACGGCATGAAGTCAGGGGATCGTATCGATACCAACCGCGAACTCGTCGCCATGGGCCTCGGCAACCTCGCTGCCGCGTGCTTCGCCGCGATGCCGGGCTCCGCCTCGTTCGCACGCAGCGCGGCCAACTTTCAGGCCGGCGCGCGCACGCAGGTGGCTGGCGCGCTAAGTTCGGTTTTCGTCCTCGCCTTCGTGCTGCTGCTCGCGCCCCTGGTAAATCACATTCCGGTCGCCGCCCTCGCCGCCGCCTTGATCCGCATCGGATGGAACATCGTCGACCGCGAGCAAATCCGCATCGCCGCCCGCTCCACGGGCTCCGATGCGCTCGTGCTCGGCGGCACGTTTGCCGCCGCGATCTTGTTGCCGCTCGACGTGGCGATCTACGCCGGGGTGGGCCTCGCGGTCGTGCTCGCGCTGCGCAAAGCGTCCGCGCCCACGCTCGTCGAATACACGTTCAACCACTCCGATCAACTCACCCAACTCGAAGGCAAAGCCGACCGAGCCCATCCGCAGATCGCGATTATTCACGTCGAGGGCGAATTGTTCTTCGGCGCCGCGGATTTGTTTCAGGAGCATGTGCGTCAGCAGGTGGAGCGCGAAAATTTGCGGGTCGTGATCCTTCGATTGAAAAACGCGCGCCATCTCGATGCGACGACGGTGTTCGCCCTGCGCGGCTTGCACGGCTGGCTCCGGCAAACGCACCGCCACCTGCTGATCAGTGGCGTGCATGGCGGTGTGCTCCGGGTGCTGAGGAACAGCGGACTCCTCCAACATGTGGGAGTGGACAATGTCTTCCCCGCTGAGCTTAACCCGAATCTGGCGACAAAAAAGGCCCTACAACGCGCAAAAACTCTGATCGGAAATGCGCCCGCCGATGTGCGCATTTTCTACGACCGGCCGCTCGCCACCGCACCGAGTTAGAGCTTTGCTTGCGATCCGATGAAAACCGCCGAGGGCAAACATTCCGTGTGTTGCGCGCCGGGCCACGCGGTCGCGCAACTCTACGCCGCGCCCGCCTTCGGTCGGGCATCGAGTGGCGCGACGGCTGGAATGAAGGTGATCCCTGGCGGCGATTTTCTGATGGGCACTGACGGTTTGTATGGATTTATGGCCGATGGTGAAGGTCCGATGCACGAGGTGACGCTTGCGCCGTTCTACCTCGACGCGACCTGCGTGACCAACGAGCAGTTTTGCGACTTTGTGAATTCTACTGGCTATAAGACCGAAGCCGAGCGCTTTGGCTGGAGTTTTGTGTTTCAAGGACACCTTACGGCGGCACAGCAAGTAAGCGCGGTTCGTCCCCGTGTGCTGGGCAGTGAGTGGTGGTGTCGTGTCGACGGCGCGACGTGGCGTCATCCCGAAGGCCCTAGTTCAGGCATCAAAAAGCGCTGGTCGCATCCAGTGGTGCAAGTCTCGTGGCGCGATGCGCACACCTATGCCGCATGGGCGGGTAAGCGACTGCCGACCGAAGCCGAGTGGGAATTTGCCGCACGCGGCGGGCTCGTGCAAAAAAAATATCCGTGGGGCGACGAACTTGAGCCCGGCGGCAAACACCTGATGAATGTGTGGCAGGGCACCTTCCCGACCGCGAACAGCGAGGCCGATGGATTCTATGGTCCTGCCGCGGTGAAGACTTACAAGTCCAACGGCTACGGCCTTTATCAGATGACAGGCAATGTCTGGGAATGGTGCTGGGATTGGTTCGAGGCGGGTTACTACCGCACCAGCCCGCGAAACAACCCGACCGGTCCTGCGAATGGCGAGCGGCGCGTGATGCGCGGCGGATCGTATCTCTGCCACGTATCCTACTGCAACCGCTACCGCACCGACGCGCGCAGTAGTAACACGCCGGACAGCGCCACCACCAACCTGAGTTTTCGCTGTGCTCGCGATGTGGGATGAGTTACGCGAAGTCGGCGTCAGCGCTCACCGCGAGCCGCTCGCGCCGACGAAGCCGCGCTTCGGTGAGATTATGATCTGTCGCTTGATTAGCCGATAAAAAGCGGGTGCAGCCGATACGAACGGCGACGCGGTCCTTTCACTCGAAGGACTGCCCTCGCCGGGCAACGCGGGCGTTATTTTACGCGTGACCGACGTCATGATTTTCTGGCGCCGGTATACCATCTTGCCCACTCCGCTGACTTTGCTTCCGGCCGCCATCGGGCTATCGCCGTCGCCTCTATGCCGGCCGGGCGGTGGGCGTCTATTACGACCACCATCCGCCCAACGAATGGAGCGATACAAGTGGACAATGTTTTCCTTGCCGAGCTTAACCCGAATCTGGCGGCGAAAAAGGCCCTGCAACGCGCAAAAACTCTGATCGGAAATGCGCCCGCCGATGTGCGCATTTTCTACGACCGGCCGCTCGCCACATCTCAAATATGATTTGTTCACAGGATCACTCTACCTCTTACTGCGCCTCTCGACTCATGCCAATGAATCCCGCGAGTTTTCTCTTCAGTCCGTGCGATATCGGGAATCTCCAGCGAACGGGCGATAATTTTACGACGCAATCGGTGTCGCTTGAGACGGGCCGGCCCGCGGCCGACTCGGTGCCTGGCGAACGCGGATTGAATCACCGCGGAGTTGAAGCCGTCACTAGCGTGCTTGCAAGAGAGCGCGCGCAGCCGCGTTGTTCGGATCGAGGGCGAGGGTGCGGCGCGCGGCGGCGAGCGCCCCGGCGCGATCGCCAGTGCGGAGCAGCACGGTCGCGAGGGCGTAGGGATAGTCGGGCGTATTGGCGGTGAGCGATTCCGCGTGTTGCAGCGCGGTGGTGGCCTCGGTCAGCCGATCCGTTTGCGCGAGGAGGAGGCCGAGATTATACCACGCACGATCAAACTGCGGATCGCGTTGCACGGCGAGCCGGAGCGCGGTTTCAGCATCGGCGAGACGGCCGGCGCTGGCGAAGGCGAGCCCGGCGCGATAGGCCGGCTGGGCGTCGGCCGGTTGCAACTGTGCCGCGCGGAAAAACGCGGCGGCTGCCTCGAGCGGTTTGTTTTCGGCGTTGAGGACAAAGCCGAGCGCGTCGCGAATGCCCGGCGAAAATGGATCCCAAGTCGCGGCGAGTTGCATTTCCTTTTCAGCGTCAGGTAGACGGCCGCGGTTCGCGAGATCCTGGCCAAGCCGCAGGTGGCCCGCGGGTTGATCGAGGGTGAGCGCGAGGTAGGCGTCGAGCTCGGCGCGGGCGGGCGAGGGCTCGGTGAGCGTCGGCGAGAGCGCCCACGCTGCATCGAGGCGCACGAGGCGCGAGGGATCGTTTAAGGCCGGGGCGAGCGTGGCGCCCGCGTCGGGTTGTTCGGCGAGGAGGCGCACGGCGGCGGCGCGTTCGAGCGGGTCGCGGGCTGCGAGTGACGCACGTGCGGCCGTGACGACGGTGGGCGTGTTGCTTGCGTAAGGGGCGGCGAGCTCGAGGAGCGTCGCGCGCCACGTGGGAACTTCCTCCTGCGCGAGTAGCGCGAGCAACGACGCGCCGGCGGTGGGTTGATGCTGTTGCGCGGCGGCGACGGCGCGCGTGCGGGCACGCTGGGACGAATCGAGCCGCGTGCCATACCAGGCATCGGTCTGGGCGATCGCCCAGTTGGTGGACTGATCGGTGTGGCAGCGGTTACAGGCGTTGGGGATGCCGAGCTCGCGCGTGAGCAGCGGATCGGGTTTGAGAAATCCGTGATCGTGACGCGGCGCGCGCTGCATGTAGTTTGTCGTCGGCATGTGGCACGTCACGCACTGGTTGCCGGTGCTGTCCGGCGGGTGGTGCGAATGCGCGAGCGGATCGATGACGGGGGCCTTGTTTACGCCGGGCGCGCCGTGACAGCGGAGGCAGAGGAGATTGTTCGTCGCGGGCAACAGAGTCTTCGTCGTGTGCGGATCGTGGCAGTCGAAACACGTGACGCCACCGTGTCCGCCCATGCGACTGAGTTGAAAGGAGGTCCAGTTGAAATCTTCGTCTCGCTGCTGACCGTCGGGATAAAACACCGCCGGATCGACCGGCAACGTGAGTCGAAAATGATCGGAGTAATTTTCGCCGGGCTGGAATTCTGCCGTGAGCAGTTCGTTGCGCGCGTGGCACGGCGCGCAAGTCTGCATCATCCGCTGGCGATCGCCGAAGAATGGCGGAGCGGGCGGTGTGGCGGATTTTTTAGCACCGGGAGCAAGCGCGGCGTGATCGGACGGCATCGGGCCGTGGCACTGGATGCAGCCGACGCCGTGCTCGACCCAGGTCGAGGCGTAGCTGTCGGTCGCGGCGATATAATTTTTTTGAAACCCCGTCATGTGACAGTGGGCACACATCGAGTTCCAGTTCATGCCCCGGCCCGTCCAGTGGCCCCACTCACCGGGCTGACGGTGTTCGTCGCCGAAGACGTTGAACCATTCCTTTTTCGCGGGATCGAACGCCATGTCGGTTGGCTGCCAGCGATTGCCGGGCGCAGGCACGAGCGGCTGCCAGAGCGGTTTCGAACCGAGCACGAGTTTGGGCGCGTGCGGAATCGTCGGCGCGTCGGCACGCCGCTCGTTCATCGCCGGCTTGCCGTCAACCCAGCCAAGATCGAAATCCGCGCCGCCGCTGGCGAGGTGCGTCGTAGCCGTAAACGCTACGCGATCGCGTTCGGCGACGGGGCGGTTGGCGTTGGCGTGATCAGTGGGCGACCACGCGGCGAAAATCTCCGCGTGGCAGTGCTGGCACGACGCAGAAGTCTGCGCCGTCGCATCGGCGACGCGCGCGGGCCGGGCGGAAGCGGGTGGGTTCGGCCGGCAACTGAGCAGCAACGCTCCCGTCATCGCCGCGATAAGCGCGACGCCGACGCGTCGGAGAGCGGTGCGAGAGAAAAAATGCACGGAGGAACCCAGCGCGGATTCGCGGCGACGAGCAATACGTTTTTCTGGCGCCCATGGGCCGCGATATTTTTAGCGCGGCGTATTGGGCGCGCCGCCGTCAGTAGGATTCACGACTCGTCGTAGAAATAGTTTTTGGTGCGCCCTTGAGATCGAGCTCCGAAGGGGCGCGGTTCGCGGCGGCGGCCCGCGTAAGCGGTAGTGTTTTTTCGACGACGCGATCGCACAGACCGCTAGAAAGGACGCTCGGTGACCGCGTCGAACACGAGGATCTTGTTGAGGTGAGCAAGGCTTTTACCCGTCGGCCGGACGCGCAAGTGTCGGTAGCCTTCAGGCGCGCGATGAAGTGGGTCGAGCCGCGGTCCCGATGAAACAGGGTTTCAGTGCCCATCGGCGAATCTTCCAACTTGACGCTGCTCCCGCTTGTCGCGTCCGCTCGCGTTGCGACAAGAACATCTTCTGGACGAATTCCGAAGATGGCGGTGACGTGACCGCCTGAAACTGGGCCAGGGCTGGTGTGAGTCTGGGCAACCTGAAAGGACCCTAGACCAATGAAAGGCATCCGCCACACGACCGAAGAGAAGATCCGCATTCTGCGCAGCGCCGACGGCGGCAAGAACATCCTGGAGGTCTGCAAAGAGAAGAACATCTCGGAGCAGACCTTCCACCGTTGGAAACGCCAGTTCGGGCTGAGGGAGATCCCAGAGGCCAGACGGCTCAAGGAACTGGAGAAGGAACACAGTGAACTGAAAAAGATGCTGGCCGACTCGCTGTTGAAGAACCGCGTGCTGGAGATCGTGAACGCAAAAAAAGGGTAAGCCCGGGACACAAAAGACAGCTGGCCACCCGCGTCGTCCGCGACGGGGTGTGCTCCGGGCGGGCAGCGTGTCGCGACCTCGGCGTGGGTCGCGCTACGTTGGTTTACCAGCCGCGGCCGCCAAGGTGATCGCGTTGGTGCAAGCGGCCATCCACCAGCACGGCGCCCCGGAGTTTATCCGCTCCGACAACGGCTCCGAGTTTATCGCGCACGATCTCCAGCGTTGGCTCGCGGACCAGCACATCAAAACCATCTCCATCACGCCGGCGAGCCCGTGGGAAAACGGCTTCGTCGAATCGTTTCACTCTCGTTTCCGCGACGAGTGTTTGAATCGCGAGGAACTTCACACGTTGACCGAGGCCCGCGTCGTCATCGAAGACTTCCGCCGGGACGACAACTCGGCGCGGCCGCACAGTTCCCTTGGCTACCAGTCACCGCAGCGCTTCGCCGCGCAGCTTGCTCCCGCGAGCCCTCGCTCCGGTCGGCCTACGGCCTCCCTCCGCGAGGGATCGACAACCCCACCTCCGTCCGCCATATCAACCAACCTCCCGGACTAACACTCTGCCCGGCCCGAATCCCGCGTCCCCGTCAGATGCCTTCTCGCCGGGCGAACGCCCGCTGGGTCAGCCCGCTCGCATCGTAAGCCTCAAGCAACTCGGCCCGTCGCGCTGGGTCGACGATCTTCCGTCCGCGCAGGTCCTGACGTTGTTTATCTTCCACAATCTCCGCCGTAATGGGTCCCTTCTCCTCACCATACAGGACTCAATCATCCGATCACAGTGGGTGCTCCGTCGGACACATACCCTTAACCCTTCTCCGGTAACGTCGCTGGTGAGGCAACCGGTAACATTCTTACGTGAGGCAACACGACCACGCGATGCGTTCGCAGGAAGCGCGCGAACTTCTGCTCAGCACCATCCTGCCTATCTCCGAGGTGGGCAAGGCGGTCGGCATTGGAGATGCCCCTCATTTCTCGAAGCTCTTCCGGCGCCATGTCGGTCTCTCGCCGCGTTCAGGGATGATGTCGTTGCTTGCATGATGGAGGAAAGGGCGACTCGTGCGCTTGCTGGCGGGCGAAATTACTTCGCGGTAAACCAGCGCAGATATTCGGGCCGGAAGGTGACGTCCTTCAGCTCGGCCTTCGTGCCGCCGGTGCGTTTCTCGTCGAGCACCATGGTGTCGGCACCGGCTTCGGCTTTGGTCTTGCCGTCGTCGCCGTTGACCACGAACACGAGGCCTTTGCCGGCGAGTGCGGGCTGAAAGCGTTTTAAGCCGAGCTGCCACTTCGTCTCGTGATCGTTGAGCTGATCGGCCACGGGCAGACCTGTCGCCAGGTCGAAGACGCGACAGATCATGCCGCCAAAATCCACATCCGCGTAGATGTCGTTGAGGCCGGCGAATGACGACGCAGGCACGTTCAGCACCCATTTGCGCGGCAGTATTTTTTTCAACGTGGCTGTGATCTCAACCGGCGCGACCTGGAGGCTGACCTTGCCAAATAGGCCTTCGCTTTTCCCGGGCGCGCCTTCTTTCCAAGCGACGGCGGGATAACTCAACAACGCAAACTCGCGCGCGTCAGTGGCGGTGAGGCGCACGCGGTCGCCATCGACCGCGATGTCCTCGGACGAAATGAGGTAACGCTTCTGGCCCTTGATCGTGTCCTCGACCGCGTGGCGGACGCGGTCACCCGGGAGCGGCGCGAGCACGAGTTGTTTGCCGCCCGCGAGCGCGAGGGTGATGTGGGCCGTCATGCCGGGCTTGATCGTCACGACCGTGCGTTTGCCCTCGGTCGCGCTCTGGCCGGAAGTTTTCAGCGTGGCACCGGCGGGGAGTTCGAACACGAGTTCGGCTTCCTGATCGCGGATCGAGCTGCAGACGATGAGCGTCTCGGCCCTATTCACGATGGTGCTGTGAAGTTGCGCCGTGCTGGAGATGAGTTTCACGCCCGAGCCCAGATCGAGATTGAAAGGCAGCAGGCCGAAGTCGCCGTTCTTCAACTCGATCCCGCCGCGCGAGGGTAGGCGCACCGGGCCGGAGGGTGTGTTCAACTCGAACACCACCGCGCGATCCGAGAGGGGATGGACGTTGCCATAGTGCAGCAAGAAAACCATGCCCCCATCCACCGCGCCCATCCGCACACTGGCGCGCAGGCGATCTTCGCTGCCCTTAACTCGTGGCTCGTCGCCCACCTGCGCACCATCGGAAAACGTGTGGCCGAAGTTCAGTAGTGTCTGGTGGAACGCGCGCAAATCGTAATAGGCCGGACGCGGCACGCCGTATTCGCTGAGCGGCGCGCTGTAATCGTAGGACATGAGCGAGAGCGTGTCGTTCTTCGCGCCCCAGCCCCACGTCGGATGCAGCGGATTGGTGCCGCCGTGATACATATACCAACCGCAGAAAATGGAATTGGTCGCGCCGAGGCGCGACAACGCCGTGGACACCGCGCTCTCCACCGGCGGATGCGGCACCCAGCCGACGCGCGCCGGCGAACCGGCGGCACCGAGTTCGACAAAGACGAGTGGTTTACCTTCGGCGCGATCCCTCCAAAGCACGCCGTTGATTTGAGTGAGGCCGCTGTTCTCCTTGCCGGCCTTGCCCAGATACATGTAACCGCCGAGGCCAAACACAAACTCATCGGGAATGCCAAGGGCGCGCCACCCCGTCATCGAATAATAGACCGGATCGATCCCGGCCTTAAGCGCGAGGAGGCGGAGGTTCTGGTAGTATTTAATGAATTCCTCCTTCGTCGCCGGGCCGCGATTCTCCTCGGCGGCGCCGTAGCGATAGACCATTTGCCAGGCGTTGGGCGCGTTGCCGACCTCGTTTTCGACCTGAACCATGAAGATCGCGCCGCCGTCCTTCCAATACTGTCCCTTCAATTGCTCGCCGAGTTTCTCATACCAGCGACCGACCAATTCGAGCCACAACGGATCGTTGCTCCGCTCGACGAGCGGCATGCCGAAAATCCACGGCGGCATGCTGCCGCAGAGAATCTCGCCGTTCACGAACGGGCCGATGCGCGCACACAGCATCATGTCATGCTTTTTGCAGAGCTCCGCGAAATACTTGAAGTCGTTGTTGCCGGTGAAATCGAATTCGCCCGGCTTCACCTCGACGTAGCTCCAGAAAAAGTAGGACGCGATGGTGTTCAATCCGCCGGCCTTCATCTCCATGATCGCCTCCTCCCAATATGCGCGCGGATAACGCTGCGGGTGAAACTCGCCCATGGTGACAGCGAGCGGTTGGCCGTTGAGCGTGAGGTATTGCTGCGTGGCCGACAGCGTGCCGCCGCGCGGGCTGACACCGGGACCCATCACGAGGTTCGGGTTGGCCAGCGCGGGTTTGGGCAGGTTGCTGAGATCAAAGCGATGCACCTCCGGCGCGGCCTGTGCGAAAAATGCGCCGGCGGTGAGCGAGGCAAGCCCGGCAAGAAGCCTGGAAACCAACCGGCAGCGGCGTCCGGCAGGCAGTCCGGGCACACGGCTGATTCTGGCGGGGAAGAGGGGATTCACGAAGAATGTGATTGGACCAGTGAGGATCTTTACTTCTCAGGTAGGGTTGAGGAGAATTCGTAATTGCCGGAGTTAATGTTGTAAACCGCGCGCCCGTCGGCAAACCGGACGAAAGAGACACCGGGCGACTTAGCGGCTGCGCCACCATGTTCCCGCACCGAGGCCGCGTCGTGTGCTGGCACATACACCGTGGCGGTGCTGCCGGGCGGCGCGGTTATTTTCCAGACGAACTTGCCGTCCTTGGAATTCCATTCGCTGCGGATCGTGCCGGTCGGCGCTTCATGCGAAGCCTTGACCCATTCAATGCGGTGAAATTGTTGCGGCCTCATTTCAATGTGCCGGAAGCCGGGCGCACTCGCGTCCGGACGGATGCCCGCCACGCTCTCATGAAACCACGCGGCGAAACCGGATTGCATCGGGTGATTGTAGGAGCGGTCGGGAAAACGCTCGCCCGGTTTGAAATTCACATAGCGCTCCGGCCACGTCGTGAAGCCATAGCCGAACAGATAATCAAAACCGGGATAACCCTTCACCGTCATCATATCCATCGCCGTGTCGCTCTGGCCGTAATCGTCCAGCATCGTGTAGATCGGACGCGCGCCGTGAATACCGGTGAGGGGATGTCCCTTGTCCGTCGTCTTGATGCGTTGGGCGAGAGCCGACGCGACTTTCTCGGCGTCGGTTTTGTCTGGCAGTTCAAAACGCAGGGCGATGGCGTTGGCCGTCTGCGAGCCGTAGAGCATTGTCTTCCGGTCGAGGAATTTCTGGTTGAACGCCGCCCGGAATAAATCAGCTTCCGCGTCAAACGATTTTGCGTCGTCGGTTTTGCCCAGCACGCGCGCCATCTCCGCCGCGCGGCGCAGGCAGCCGTAATGAAACGCGGTTGAAGTAATTTCGACCGGATTGCTGATCGCGTCGTCGCGGCTGCCGGGCGGACACCAATCGCCGTAGCCTTCATAAACAATGTGATCCTTGGCTAGGCCGCTGACGAAATTGAGCCAGCGCTTCATCAACGGATAATGTTCCGCCATCACCTGCGTGTCGCCGTAATAAAGGTAGAGATTCCACGGCACGAGCACCACGGCGTCGCCCCAGTCAGGCCGGGCTTGCTGCGGCAGGCGTTTGCCGACGGCGACGTTGGACGGCAGGTTCGGCGTTCCTTTCTTCCCATCGTAGGTTCCGCGCGCCGGACCGCAGGTGGTTTCCACGTCCGCCATAAACTTCGTCCAGAACTGCGCCATGTCGTAATTGAAAATGGTCGTCTCACCGACCGCGTGCGCGTCGCCGAGCCAGGCACACTTCTCGCGATGCGGACAATCCTCCAAGATGCTGTGGATGTTGCCCTCAATCGTGCGGAGGGACGTTTGGTAAAGCCGGTTCAAAAAATTATCCGAGCAGACGAACGACCCGGCGCGCGGCACGTCGGTGCGAACCACCACGCCCTCGATATTTTCCAGCGCGGGATGACTCAAGCCCGTGACCTCAAGGTAACGCCCGCCATGATAGACGAAGCGCGGATGCCATTCCTCCACGCCCGTGCCGGCGCAGACGTATTTGTCAATCTGGTCGGAGCCGGTCACAAAACCGCCCGTGCCGGCGGGGTCAATGTCCTTGCCGTTCGGCATCAACACTTCGGAATAGCGCACGGTGATTTCTGTGCCGGCCGGTTCTTTGACGCGCAGCTGCGCCCAGCCCACGATGTTCGTGCCGAGATCGAAAATCGTCCGGCCCTGCGTGTCCGGCCAGAGCGCCATGGGTTTCAAAGTTTCAAGTTCGCGGATCGGTGGGATTGCCTGGGCCACCAGCTTTTGACTCAACGGCTGCGCTGCGATCTTCGCGGCTGGCCACTGGGAATCGTCGAAGCCGGGGCGGCTCCAATCCTTGATCGCGAACCGGGCATCGTAGGTTTCGCCGTTATAAACATTGTCGAAAACAATCGGCCCGGTGGTTGCGCGCCACGAATCGCCAGTCGTCACCACTTGCTGGCTGCCGTCGGCATAATCAATGACGATCTTCGCGATCACCCCCGGCTCACCGTAAACAAGCCCCGCTCCGCCCAACGCGAGATTTTGGCCGTAGAAGCCGTTGCCGAGCATGATGCCGACGGCGTTTTTTCCGGACGACAATTCCTTTGTGATGTCGTGCGTGACGTAATACGCATACACATCATATCCGGTCTGGCCGGGATCAAGCACGGCATTGCCCAGCTTTTCGCCATTGAGATAAGTCTCGTTATAGCCGAGTCCGCAAACGTAGGCGCGGGCGCGCTGCACGCCGAGTTTGACGACGAACTCGCAGCGCAGCAATGGCGATGCATAGGTTTCCACACCTTTCGATCCGTCCGACCGCTTATTCTGATGTTCGCGCTGACGGAGAGGCGAAGTCCGATTGTCCTTGGCGAGCCGAATCCACTTGGCATCGCTCCACTCTTTCGCGTCGGGCAAGCCCATTTCCCACGTCGCGACCGGCGACCATTCGCCTGCTTTGCCGTCCTTGTCCCACGCCTGCGCTTTCCAAAACGCCGCCGACCGCGCGGCCACCGGCTTGCCCGCGTAACGCACCAAAAAACTTTGCTCCGACGCCACGCGCCCGGAATCCCACAGATCCCCCTGCCCGGCTTTGAGCAACGCGGCAGAACTGGCGACGAGCACGCGATACGCCGTCTGCTTCTGCCCGCGCTCGCTGGTATCAAGCTGCCAGCTCAAACGCGGCGCAGCGGCATCAATGCCCAGCGGATTCTCGCGATACTCGCAGCGGAGTTGATTGACGCTCACGCCCGCGAAGCACGGGAGCACGGCCAGTGAAAATGCGAGCAGCAGAAGAAGACGATTGAATTTCAACATAAAATTATAGCCGTTCATAACTTTGCCACACGATGCCGATTTGGCTGCCGGTTCCCGCACCCCGGCCCTCTCCCCCAAGGGGGCGAGGGAGAAAACTTCTGCGCCGTGGGCCAAGGTTAAGTTGAACAGCGATAGCGTGGAGATTTCTCATTGAATTAGTTATTTATCTTCCGGCAGGGCGAAGGCCACGTAGGCATCGCCGCTCTGGGTGGCGTTGAAGCCGCCGCCGCCACAGGCGATGACGACGTATTGCCGGCCGTTGACCATGTAAGTGGCGGGCGTTGCGTAGCCCCCGGCGGGCAGCTTGGCCTGCCAGAGCACCTTCCCGGTTTTCTGATCGATGGCGCGAAACATTTCATCCTGCGTGGCACCGATGAACACCAAGCCGCCCGCCCGCCGCCGTCGTCGTTGTCTGCGGATCGAAGCGCCAGAGTTCCCGCCCCGTCGCCGCGTCGAGCGCCACCAACATCAATTCCGGGGTGGTGGCGTAGAGCACGCCATCGACGATGATGGGGCTGCACTGAATCTGGGATCGCGCGTTCGGTTTGAGATTGCCGCAATGAAACGTCCAGGCGGCTTCGAGTTGGCCAACGTTCGTCGTGTCGATCTGCCGCAAGGGAGAAAAGTGCGTCCGCTCCTTGTCGCCGAGATACGTGGGCCAGTCGGTGCCACCGTCCACGCGGATTTCCTTGCCCGACAGTCCGGCCAGCATGACGGCAGCCAGAAAGTATAAACAGACCGTCCGCGCGGTCATGGGGCCATGTCCGGCTTCGACTCGGTGTAGTCCGTGATCTGCATTTCCTTCACGGAAGATTTCCACTGGTCGCGGATGAAAGCGCCGTGAGTGGGGTGTTTCACGTAGGCCTTAATGTCGGACTCATCCTTGAAGAGAATGCGGATGCCGTAGTTGTAGGGGCCGGGTTTTTTGGCCTCGACGATGTTCAACCAAGCGAAGGCTTCGACGCCGGGGATCTTGCTCAAGGCCATCGCGCGATCGATGAATACTTTTTCTTCGGCGGAGCCCTTGGGCAGATCGAGTTTGAACAGGATCAGGCGGGTGATCGGCGCGGCGGAGAGGCTGGCTGCACAGAGCAAACCGAGGACGAGAATGAGTTTTTTCAAGAGGCTGGTAATCGTGGACTGAGGGTGGGTTGGTTGGTGATTAATCGAAGCCGTTGGGCGGATTCGAAAAGAGAAAGGCTCACCGGCCGGGCGCGGCCTCGGGCGGATGAATTGCGGGGTCGGCCGTCTCGCGCGCCCACTGCCGCAGCGCGGCGTAGAGGCGATTCAACTCCGGCCGTGATCCGCCGTCGGCGGCGAGATCGTGCATTTCGTCGGGGTCGGACTTCAAATCGTAGAGCTCGAGGGCGCGCACGCGGCCACCGAGGGCTTGAGGGTCCATCTCGGCGAGGATGCGGAACGGCTCGGGAAATGCGTCGCGATGTTTCACCGTCTCGTCGTAGCTTCGGTTGCGCCAGGTCTTCCAAAATTTGCTGTCGTCCTGCACCGTGCGCCAGGCGGGCGTGAGTTTCTCGCGATAGATCAGATGCCAGCGGCCGTCGAACACGCTGCGCTCCTGCATGCCGTCGTTGGGCAGCGGACCGCGGTCGGAGATTTCGGCAAAGACGTAGTCGCGGACTTTGGCGCCGGGCGCGCCTTCGAGCCACGGCCGCAGTGAGCGGCCGTGGCTCTGCGGCAGTGCGGGCAGCCCGAGGAGGTCGAGCAGCGTCGGTGCGAGATCGACGGCGCTTGCGAGCGCATCGGTGCGAAAGCCCCCCTTGAGCCACGGCACGCGAATCGCGAGCGGCGTGCGGAGGCCGAGATCGTAGAGCGTCATCTTGCCGTGCGGAAACGCCGGACCGTGATCGCCGAGGAAAACGACGATGGTGTTGCCCTCCTGACCGGACGCGCGCAGCGCGGCCATCCCTTCGCCGATGATCTGGTCGGCCACTTCGACGGCGGCGAGATACTCGGCCCAATCCTGCCGCACGACGGGGGTGTCGGGCAGGAACGCCGGCAGCTTCACCTCGGCCGGGTTGACGCGGATTTTGGCGACATCGCTGTTGGGAAACGGCCGGTGCGACCGCCCGATGTTGAAGAAGAGATGCCAAGGCTTTTTCTGCGCGGCGGCGCGCTTGATGAATTCGCCGACGACGGCACCGCCTTTTTCGCGGATGAATTCGTCGTAGGGAAATTTCTCGTTGGGCGCGACGTGAAGTTTGCTCGTGACGCCCTGATAGTAGCCCGCCGCGTGCAAGTGCTCGACGAGGGTCGGCAGATCGGCGGCGATACGATTCTTCAGGTAGAGCGGATAGAGGGGGCTTTTGTATTCCGTATCGGTGAACTGATCGGCCGGTTTGTAGAAGTTGGGCGTGTTGTTCATCAGCCCGTTGGTGTGGTTGTGCAGGCCGGTGTAGATCGCGGCCTTCGACGGCGAGCAGACGGGATAGGCAACGAACGCCTGATTGAAAAAGACGCCGCTGCGGGCAATCGCATCGATGTGCGGCGTGCGGATGCCCGGTGTGCCGAGGAAGCTCAGCTGGCTGCTGTTGTCCTCGGTGAGGATGAAGAGGAGGTTCGGGAGGTCGGCGGCGCGCACTGCCGAATGCGCGCCGAGCAGCGCGACGGCGAGTGCCGTCAGGCGCAAAAACATCCGCGGGCGGAAGCGTTTCATTTGGCCTCCTTGCGCTTTGCCTTCTTGGCGGCGCCCGCTTGGTCGGGCTCATCGTTGCCGCCCTGCGTGGCGGCTTCCGATTCCGCGAGATGTCGGTAGCGCGGTTCGACGCCAGCGGGCTTGAGCAAGTTGGCCGGCTTGGTGGCCCACCATGCGCTCCACGTTTTCTCGAGCGTCTCCGCGCGCGTGGGATCTGATTGAGCGAGGTCGTGGAGTTCCGTGCGATCGGTGGCGACGTTGAAGAGGGCCCACGGCGCGCCCCAGTCGGAGACGAGTTTCCAATCGCCCGCCACGACGGCGCGGTGATCCATCAGGTGGAAATAAAGGGTGTCGTGCGGCGCGCGGATTTCGCCGGCAAAGATCGGGCGCAGGCTCTTGCCGGGCAGCGGCGCGAGCGGCTGGCCGGCCGATTCCGCTGGCCACGGTGCGCTCGCGACATCCATCAGCGTCGCCATGAGATCGATGATGTGGGCGCGCTGATCGGTGATCGTGCCACGCGCTTTCAGACCGGCGGGCCAGTAGGCGATGAAGGGCGTGGCGGCGCCGCCGTTGAACATGTTTCGTTTGTAGTGCCGGAAGGGCGTGTTGCTCAGGTGCGCCCACCCGAGGCCGTATTCCCAATGCGCCGCCGGGTCCGGCAGCGTGCCGGTGCGACCGCGGTCGTAGGGATTGCCGCCGTTGTCGCTGAGGAACATCACGAGCGTGTTCTCGTCCTGCCCGAGTTCCTTGAGGCGGGCCATCACGCGCCCGATCGCCTGATCCATCCGGTCCACCATCGCGGCGAAGATCGCCATGCGCAGATCCTCGAAATCCTTTTCTTTTTCACTCAACGAATCCCACGCTGGAATCGTGGCGGGCCGCGGCGAGAGCGCCCACTCGCGGCGCGTCAGGCCGGACTGCACCAGGCGCGCGTAGCGGTCCTCGCGCAGGCGGTCCCAGCCGGCGCGATATTTGCCGCGATATTTCGCGATGTCCTCGGGCCACGCCTGCAACGGGCCGTGCGGAGCGTTGAACGCGAGATACAGGAAGAACGGCTTTTCGGGATGCTGCCGCCTCGAGTCGGATATGAACTGCATCGCGTAGTCGGCGTTCGCGTCGGTGGTGTAGAATTTTTCATCCGCCGGCTTGAACGGCTGGTCGTCGAGCCGGTGGGAGGCGTTGCCCTTGAAGTAGTCGCTCGCGCCGCTGAGATGGCCGAAGTAGCGGTCGAAGCCGCGGTCGACGGGGTTGCCGTCGAGGTGCCATTTGCCGACGGCGAAGGTCGCGTAGCCGTTGGCGCGCATCGCCTGCCCCATCGTGAGTCCCTTCTTCACGCCGAGGCCGGTGTCCTGCCAATACTGGCCGCTCATGAGCGAGGCGCGCGTCGGCTCGCACTTGCCGGAATTGTAGAACTGCGAGAAACGCAGCCCGCCCGCCGCGAGTCGATCCAGCGTGGGTGTTTTGATTTCACTCCCGTAGCAGCCGAGATCGGAGAAACCCAGATCGTCGGCGAGGATGAGGATGACGTTGGGCTTCGTCGCGGTCTCGGCGGCGTGCGCGAGGCCGATCGCGCAGAGCACCAAGTAGGCGAGACGAAACAATGCAGCAAGGTGACGGGTGGTTCTCATGGGTAATGGGTGGAGCTGACGGGAAAAAGTAGCAGCGCGCCGGGTTGGGCGGCGCCGGAAAATGCCGTCGAAATCGGCAGTGGGTGACGCGGGGTCGAGTCGCGGAACAGTGGGCAACACATAGCCGGCGAAGATCCCGAATGTTTCGGTTTGCGCGAAACCGTTTGTCTTCGTTGGCATTGTTCCAGTTTAGAACCGCCCGCTGATGCCCGCCGTGATCGTCGTGCCAGGGATGTTGCGGTTTTGCACGAGGTCGGGAATGCCGCGGTAGGAGGCCTGCTCGGCGTTGGTGAGATTGTCGATGTCGCAGGTGAGGCTCAGTGACGGGCGGATCTGGTAGGCGAGGCCGAGGCTCATGGTCGTGCGCGACAAGCGATAGAGATTCCGCCCGGCGCTCGCGGCCGAGTAGCTCGTGATGTAGCTGCTCGCGTAGTTCGCGAGCAGGCGTGCGGTGAAGCTGCGGTAGCGCCACGAGACGCTGGCGTTGCCCGTGCGCGGGACGAAGCCGGCCACCTGACCGGTGGTGCGGATCGCGGTGCCGCCAAAATCTCCGTGCGTGTCGATGATCGTGTAGTTGCCCGAGACGGCGAGGCCCTTGAGTAGGCCAGGGAGAAACACGAGTTGTTGCGAATAACTGCACTCCCAACCCTGCACGTAAGCCGTGCCGGCGTTGGTGGAGCGGAGCAGCGTGAAACCGGGATACTCGCCGTTGTAGCCGTTGTCGGTGCCGGTGCCGATCGTGCCGGCGATGAAGCCACTGACGATGTAGTCCTTGATCGTCTTGTGGAAAAAGCCGGCGGAGAAATTGCCGACGGGCTCGAAGTAGTATTCGAGCGTGGCGTCCCAATTCGTGGCAGTTTGCGGGAGCAGGCTGGGATTGTTGACGGTGAGGGTCGGCGTGCCGGTGGTCGGGTTGTTCTCGTTGGGCGTCTCGTTGGGGCCGTAAGTGCCGAGCCCGGGCCGGCCGAAACTGGTGGACCAACTGAGCTTCGCGCGGAGGTTCGAGGTGAGGTCGCGCGTGAGATGGATGCTGGGAAACGACTTGGTGTAGCGACCATGGCTCTCGCGGAAATTACCCGCGTAGTCACGCTGCGCGGAGCCGACCGGATCGGCGGTCTGCTGAGCGGCGGTGCTGAGAACGCGTGCGCGGACGAAGCCCGATCCGTTGGTTTCGGTGCGCTCGGTGCGCACGCCGGCCAGCAGGCCAGTCGAGCCGAACCGGGCCTGCCCCATCACGTAACCGGCGGTGATTTGTTCAGACAGCTCATCAGTGCCGGTGAATTTATTGGCCTGGAAGAAATATTGATCTTCGCGCCAGAGCGTCGCGTCGACGGGCTGGCGATCGTGGATGAACTGGGACGATTGCCACATAGGTAACACCAAGCCGGTCTTCTCCGCGTTGAGGGTGCGGATCGACGGATAGGACGGAAGGGGACCCGTGCCGAGGTAGGTCCAGCGGCGGTTACCGTTTTGGTCGGTAACGCCGTTGTCGCGCCACGAGGCACCGGCCTTGAGGGACGAAGGCACGGACACGGGCAAGGTGTAGCGCGCGTTGAAGTGGAACTCGGTCACGTCCTGGTTGGCCTTGGTGTTGTTGTTGGTGAAAAAACCGTTCGGGCGATAGTTGGCGGGGTTGGTGATGTCGTTCGCGGGCGTGACATTGGTCTGGGTGAACTTCGGGTAGAGATCGGACTGCGTGCGGTCGAGAATCCAGCCGATGTTGGAGATACGGTTGGTGAGGTTGCCACCGTCTTCGCCCTGGCCGGCGGTGAAATGCGTGGACGTGCGGCGGGCGGCGTAGTCGAGCGCGAGCGGGCCGAAGGTCTGCTCCGCGCCGAGATCGAAACGGCGGGTGCGGTTGAAGGTAAAGTTCGGGCCGGTCGAATTGATGTCGAGGTTCGAGCCGGTGGTGGGGCGGACCTGCGTGATGCGATCGGTGTAGCCGGGGACGATGCCGGAGGTGGCGTTGGGCACGGTGTCCTGGGTGCCGACGAAGGCGCGGGTGTCGTAGTTGCGCCGGAAAACGATCGAGTTATCGGACGCCATCACGAGCGCCGTGAGCTTGGTGTGCGGCGACAGGCGGTAGTCGGCCTTGAGGTTGACCGAGTTTTGGCGGCGGTGGTTGTAGGTGTCGCTCGTGCGATAATCCCAGAGGAACGCGGGCTGCGCGGTGGTGTTTTGAAAATCACGCGTGGTGTTATACCAACCGAACGCGAACTCGCTGTGATAGAGGTTGAGGGCGACGCCGAGATTGCGCTCGCCCCCGAACGCATTGAAGACCTCCTGCCAGCCGAGATTCACGATCTGGTGCGCCGGGTGCTCGCGCAGCAGTGGAATTTGCTGCGTGAACGACGGGGTAAACCGGCCCATCAGGCTGTAGTTAATACGACGTTTCTCGCGCAGCGTGAGCGGCGAGCGGCTCTTGAAGTTGATCGTGCCGCCGATGGAATCGGCCCCCTCGTCGGGCCGGTGGCCCTTGGTGACCTCGACCTGCTCGAACATCGTGCTCGTGATATTGTTGACGATCCCGTTGCGGCCCGCCCCGCCCTGGCTGGTCATGAGCGCGCCGTCCATCGTCACGGTGTTGAGTGTGTTGTCCATGCCTCGGACGGTGAAGCCAAAGCTGTTGCCGCCGGCGTCGAGATTGCCGTAAACGCCCGGCAGGCGCATCGCGACCTCGCCCGCGTTGAGGTTGGGCAGATTGCCGAACTGATCGGTGGCGACGACGTTCTTCACGTTGTCGGCGTTGCGCTCGGCGGTGATCGCGGCGGCGAAGCCCTCGCGTTCGCCGACGACCTTGAAGGCGTCGAGCTTGTAGATGTCGGCGGTGAGATCGAAGTTGCGCGTCGCGGCCGTGCCGGCGGCGACGGTGACGGTGGCGTGCAATTTATCGAGGCCGGTGTAGGAGGCGAAGATTTCGTGCGTGCCGGGCGGCAGCGCGGGGAATATGTAGCGGCCGGTTTCGTCCGCGAGGGCGGTGAGATGGAGCGCGGGGATTTCGAGACGCGCGCCTGCGAGGAAATTGCCGGTGGCGAGGTTGGCGACGTTGCCGGAGAGCGTGGCGGCGGGCTCGGCCGCGCGCCCGAGGAAGGAGACACTCAGGGCGAACGTGAAGACGAGCAGGCGGGTCGTGATCATGGGGATGGCAGAGTTTTTCCTAGGCGGGGGAGGGTAACTTTTCCTGTCACCGGCATGGCGGTGGCAGGCGGATTGAGGCGTTGTCTGGGTCGGCGTTCGGCGGCGGTGCCGGCGAGCGCCGATGCGACGCATAGGAGGAGTGCGGGATGGGGCGCCGGGATTTCATTTTTTCTGCTGGGCCAACGAAGCAGGTGACAAGTGGTTTTGTGGTTAGGGCTCCTCGTCGTTCGCGGCGGGCGGTTGTTTGGCTTTTTTCTTGGCCTTGCCACTGGGTTCCTCGGCGGATTTTTTCGCCTCCTTGGCCAAGGCCGCGAGTTCGGCGGCACTGAGCTGCCGGCCCTCGGCGCGGGCCTTGGTGGCGAGCAGGGCGGCGGCCTCGTTGTCGAGTCGCTCGTTGGCCCCGGGCCCGATGCGGCCGTCGGCGCGGTAGATCGGAGCGTAGTGCGGTTCGCGTTCGACGGAGTTGAGCCGGTAACGCACGTCGTCGCGCGCGGCGAAGGCTTTTTGCAATGCGAGCATGTGCGTGAGTTTTTCGGGCTGGCTCGCGGCAAGGTCGCGGGTCTCGGTGCGATCGTGGGTCAGATCGTAGAGTTGCCACGGCTCGCCGTAAGCGGTGACGAGACGCCAGCCGTCGTCGACGACTGCGAGGTTGGCGAAGAGTTGAAAATGGAGCGTGCGGGGCGGGAGCACGGCGGCCCGCGTGAGGATCGGGGCGAAGGAGCGGCCGGTGAGCGACGGGAGAGTCTTGTCGCCGAATTTCGCGGGGTAGTTCGCGCCAGTAATGTCCAGCAGCGTGGGCAACATGTCGGCGATCTGATTGGGCTGGTCGTCGTAGCCGGCGCGCGGCGCGATCGCGGCCGGCCAGTGGGCGATGAACGGCGTGGTGACGCCGCCGCTGTGCTGGGTGCGCTTGTAGAATTTCAGCGGCGTGGTGGACGTGAAGGCCCACGCGACGCCGACGTTCCACGTGGTGCCAGCCGTGCCGAAATCGCCGCGCCGCACGCGGTCGTTGGGGCTCGCGCCGTTGTCGTTGAGGAAAATGACGAGGGTGTTGTCGCGAAGGCCGAGCGTTTCGAGCGTCGCGACGACACGGCCGACGCCCTGATCGACATTGTCCACCATCGCAGCGTAGGTCGCCATGCGCAGGTCTTCGAAATCCCGGGACTTCGCGTCGAGTGTTTCCCACGCGGGAATCGCCGCGGGCCGTTCGGGAAAATTCCAACCGGGGCCGGCGAGTCCGAGCTGCTGCTGCTTGGCGAAGCGCGCGCGGCGCACCTCATCCCAGCCCTTCAAATATTTGCCGCGATACTTGGCGACCTCGCTCGCGGGCGCGAGAATCGGGGCGTGCGGGGCGTTGTAGGCGAGGTAGAGAAAAAAGGGCTGGTCGGGATGCGCCTGCTTTTCCTCCGTGATAAAGCGCACGGCATAATCCGTCAGTGCGGTGGTCGCGTAAAAATTGTTCGTCGGCACCGGCCACGGTTGGCCGTCGAGGGTAAACGAGGAGTCGCCCGTGAACGAATCCGTGCCGCCGCCCATGAAACCGAAGTGGCGGTCGAAACCGCGTTCGAAGGGCACGCCGGCGCAGTGCCACTTGCCGACCATCATCGTGCGGTAGCCGGCGGGGCGGAGCACTTCGCCGAAATTCGGCGCGTCCTTCCGGACATTCATGTCGGGGGCGTGGTCAAACCACTGGTGGCCGGTCACGAGCGCCGCGCGGCTGGGCTCGCACTTGCCGCAGTTGTAGAACTGCGAAAATTTCATGCCGCCGGCGGCGAGCTTGTCGATGTTCGGCGTGTTGATTTCGCCGCCGTAGCAGCCGATGTCGGAAAAGCCCATGTCGTCGGTCAGGATGATGACGACATTGGGCCGCGCTGCGGTGGGCGCGGCGGCGAAGGTCGGGCGGGCGACGAACGGCGCGAGGCAACTCACGGCGACGAGCGATCGACGCAGGGCTTTTTTCAGTTTCATTAAATGGATCTTTACGGTGCCCGATCAGAGTTCGTCGTTCGAGCGCTTGCCCTAGCCCTTGCCCTTTTTCTTGGGCGCGGTGCTCGGGGCATATTTCGGATTCGGTTCGGTCGGAATTGGCGCGTGGACGGATTGCTGCCACGCCAGCAGCCGGTCGAGGAGTTCGTCGCGCTTGGCGGGCTGGGTGTTGGCGAGATCGACGCGTTCACCGATGTCGTCTTTCAGATTGTAGAGTTCGACGGCGTGGTTGGTCGCGAGCTTCGGTCGGCCGCCGTCGAGCACCCATTCTTCGAGGAAGAGGTGGAGTTTCCAGTCGCCCTGACGAATGACGCTGACGGGGCGGGAACGAAAACCGGTGCGCACGTCCAAGTCGCGGCCGCGAATAACCGGCTGATTCAAGTAGCCGGGAAAATGCCAGAAGATCGCGTCGCGTTTGAGCGGGCCCGCGCGTTTGAGGAGAGGCAACAAGCTTTCGCCGTCGAGTTCTTTTCCGGCGGGCACGGGTGCGCCGGCGGCGGCGAGAAACGTGGGAAAGAAATCCACGTTGATAACCGGCACGTCGCTGCGGCTGCCGGGTTGCGTCACGCCGGGCCAGCGCACGATGAAGGGCTCGCGGATGCCGCCGTCGTAGTAACCGCCCTTGTTGCCGCGCAGCGGTTCCTGCGACGACATTTGGATGCCGCCGTTGTCGCTGGTGAAGACGACGAGGGTGTTTTTCTCGAGGCCGAGATCGGCGATTTTTTTCAACAGGAGGCCGACGCCGTCGTCGAGGTCGGCAAGGCAGGCGGCGTAGAGCGGGTCTTTGTGCTGTGCGCCCGGAGGCTTGGCCTTGAACTTCGCGAGCGTGGCCGGCAGCGCCTGATGGCCGGCGTGAATCGCGTAGTGTGGAAGATAGACGAAGAACGGCCGATCGCGGTTTTTCTCCATGAACTCGCCGGCGGCCTTGGTCAGCGAGTAGATGCCTTTGGGATTCGTGTCTTCGCGTTTCCCCCACGCGTGATCGGATTGGAAGACGACGTCGAAGCCTTGCTCTCCGGGCGAGGCTCCATCCTCGGGATTGATGGGCCCGGTGCCAAAATTTCCATCGAGGTGCCACTTGCCAAAAATGCCCGTTGTGTAGCCGGCCGCCTTGAGCGCATCGGCAACCGTGATGTTTTCCTTTTTCAGCCCGGTCTTGTTGGGAATCGGATTCAGCCGCATTGCCTCCTTCGGACCGCGATCCGAGGACTGGACGGCGATGACGCCGTGGCGCGGCGTGTAGTTGCCCGAAATCAGACACGCGCGACTGGGCGCACAATTTCCGGCCGCGGCGTAGCCGTTCGTGAACACCATGCCCTCCTGCGCGAGCCGGTCGATGTTGGGCGTCTCGTAGAAATCGCTGCCTTGATAGCCCACGTCCTTCCAGCCGAGGTCGTCGGCAAAGATGAGCACGATGTTGGGCCGGGCCGGACTGGCCGCGAAAGCACTGAGAGTGAGCGCCAGCAGGAGCTTAACGGCGAGGTAGAATTTCATGGGGAGGTCGGGTTTATTGAGCAGCGTTCCACGCGGCGTCTTGCAGCGCGGTTAATCGGGCCACGTCGGCGGGGCGCGCGGCGGCGAGATTATTTTTTTCCAACGGGTCCGCTCTCAGGTCGAAGAATTCGAGCGCGGTGGGTGCCGAGGTGTAGGCCTTGTCCGGGCGGACGAGGCCGGGCAGCAGCAGCTTGAACCAGCCGCTGATGATGACGCGGGTCACGAGACTCTTTTCCGGGTGACTCAACGCGGCGATGTCATGCGTGTAGGCTTCGACGAAGACGGATTTCCGGGCGGTCATCGCTGCGCGGTCGAGCAGATCAAGACCGGGCAGCGGAGCGGACGGCTTCACGCCGGCGACCTTCAAGACGGTGGGCACGAAATCGATAATCGAGGCGAGGGTCTCGTCGTCGCGCTGCGGTTTCACCTTCCCGAGCCAGCGAACAAACATCGGCGTGCGAATGCCGAGTTCGTAGGGCGAGAGCTTGGCGCGGCTGCCGTCCTCGGCGTCCCAGCCGTTGTCGGCCATGTAGATGAGCACAGTGTTTTCGGCGAGGCCTTGCTTGGTGAGGAAACCGTCGAGCTCCCCGCAGGTGTGATCGAACCACTCGACCATCGCGTAATAATTCGCGGCTTTCTCGCTCAAGCCCCGGCCCTCGTAGTGCGCGCGGTATTCCTTCGGCGGATTGTGCGGTAGATGCGGCATCATCGGCGCATACCAGACGAAGAACGGTTTTTTTTGCGCTTGGGCGCCCGCGATGAAATCAAACATCGGCTGCATGGTCTTGCGACCGATGTCGAGGCCGTCGCCACCGTGGCGACCTTCCTTGTTGGTCATGCCGGCGGTGAAACCGACCTCCTCGGCGGTGACGTTCCAGAGTTTGCCGGTCTGGTAAGTCAGATAGCCTGCGGCGCTCAATGCCGTCGGGAGGATGACCGCATTACTCAGCAGTTGATGGGACAGCGGTGAACGGTCCGCCTTGCCCTTGACGCGCTCGGCCTTGACGGCGGCGTCGCTCAGGTCGTTGCCCGTGATGCCGTGGGCGTGCGGCAACTGGCCGGTCAGCAGCGTCGCGAGTGAAGGCGAACACACCGGCATGACGTAGCCGCGCGTGTAGAGCAGGCTTTGCGCCGCCAAGCGATCGAGGTTCGGCGTTTGGACAATCTTGTGTCCCATGAAGCCGTAGTCGGTGAAACCTTGATCGTCCGAGAGAATCAGAATGACGTTGGGGCGGGTGCGGTCCGCAGCGAGAGCTGGGCGCACGATGGCGAAGGCTGACAAAATGAACACGAGGGCGAGGAGAGATTTCATCGGGGAAAATTGCTTTGAGATTTTTGGGAGGATTCTGGGCTCACTTTTCTTCGGCACCGCCGCCCTTGCGGCCTTGCATCGCGCCGACGGACGGGGCCCACTGGGCGGGGAGAGATGCGGCCAGCCGCGCGATGACCGGCTGCATCGCGGGCACCTGCGCGACATTGGTGAATTCGCGCGGGTCGGATTGGTGATCGTAGAGTTCGGCGCTGCCGTCGAGGTAGCGGATGTAGTGGTAGCGGGCGTCGCTCACGGCGGCGTTGTGGGTCTCGTGCGTGGTTACGGCGACGTAGGGCCACGCCTGCGCGGCATCTTTCAGTAGTGGCGCGAGACTGTGGCCGGCGAGTTTTTGCGGGACCTTTTGATCGAGACGGCAGACGTCGTTCAGTGTCGGGAAAATATCCATGAGGCTGACCGGCGCGGGGCAGGCGCGGCCCGCCGTCGCCAGGCCCGGCACGCTGAGGAGAAACGGCACGTGCGACGACTGCGTCCAGAGGGCGCGCTTGTGCATCTTTTCCTTTTCGCCGATGTGGTAACCGTGGTCCGACCAGAGCACGACGACGGTGTTTTTCGCGTAAGGGCTGGCATCGAGCGCATCGAGAATCTGGCCCACGACCCAATCGCAAAAACTGACGCTGGCCAGATACGCCTGCATGACTTCCTTCCAGCCGTCCTTGGTTTTGCGGATGTTGGCGAAATGCTCGAGGTCCTGTTTCCGCACCACCTTCTCTTTCACGATGGCCGGGATGTCCGCGTAATCGTCACCGGGCGGTTCGGGCAGAACAATGGAATCGAGCGGATATAGGTCGAAGAACTCCTGTGGCACCACATACGCCACGTGGGGCTTGCTGATGCCATTCACGATGAAGAACGGCCGGTCGTGTTTCGCCGCGAGCCAGCCCTGGGTGTTTTTGAGGATGGCGACATCCGGCATGGCCGCTAGGCCGCCCTCCGCCGGACCGAAGGCGAACACGCCGGGGCCCATCACATTATTCGGCTGGGACGACTTCGGCCCGTGGTCGCTGAACGGCGCTTTTTTTTCCGTCCACATCGCGTTCATGCGCTTCTCCGGCCACCAGTTGGCCGGGCCGGCGTGCAGGTATTTGCCGGTGAGATAGGTGTCGTAGCCGTGACGCTTGAACTGCTCCACGAGCGAAACGCACGCGAGTGCGGGGGCCGAGCGGCGGATCTCGTCGCTCAGTTCGTAGATGCCCGTCTCGTTCGGCGCGAGGCCGGTGTCGACCGCCGCGCGCGAGGGATTGCAGAGCGGCGCGGCGCAAAACGCGCGGGTGAAATTCACCGAGCGCTTCGCCAATCGATCGAAGTTCGGCGTCTTGACCCCGGGATAATTCCGCGAGGTCGAAACGTAGTCGTTCAGATCGTCGATGGCGATCATGAGGACGTTGGGTCGCGGATTGACCGCGTCGGTGGCGGCGATTCCGAGGGAGGAACTGCCGAGCGCGGCCAGCGTAGCGAAGAGGATGCGGATGGGATTCATCGGGTGGAGCAATAGGATTGTTCGAGCTGAACCTCGGGCTTGAATAATACGGAACTGGCCGGTCACAGGTCTTCCGACGACCTCGCTTTTCGTTTCCCATTGAGCGTGGTGCCCGGTGCGTAGGTGGGGTTGGGTTGGGTCGGAATGGGAGCGTGGGTCGCCTGCTGCCAAACCAGCAAAGCCTCCAGCAATTCATCGCGCTTGATGGAGATGATGTTGGGCTTGGCGTCCGCTGCGATGAGCGGGTGGTGCGACAGGGCCAAGCCGAGGAGGAGCAGCCAGCGTGATAGCATGATGGGCGAGAGAGTTGGGCGGAGTTTGGTAACGAAGGAAGCCTGCCAGCGGCGGGCCGGCTTCCGTGAGCGGAGTGCAGTGTGATGAGGATTAGAATTCTGTGCGGAAGGTCACGCGGAAGCTAATCGGGTCACTGTAGCTGTATTGCGAGTAGCCCGACCCCGAGATGCTTGTGCGCGAAGGGATAATATTGGTATCATTGAGCACATTATAGACGTTCAGCTGGATGCTGGATGCATTATTGCCGAGGAAACGGCTCTTGAACCGATAGGTGGCGAACATATCCAGCTGGGTGTCGGCCTTGCCCTTGATCGTATCAAGCACGTTGATGATGTTTTGGCCGTTCGCATCCTTGGGCAGCTCGCCAGCGTCGATCACATAGTTGCCGTTCAAATCATTGAACTCGACAGTCCGTCCAATCACCTTGGGCGTGGACCATTGGAACGTGGTGCCCACGGAGAACCCTTTAAGCCGGCCTCCCGCGACCGTGTAGCGGGCGGTGGCGCTTAAGCGCTCGGGCTGTTGCCCAGTGCTACCTTCCCTCGTTGCCTTGCGCAGGAGGGTATCGTTCGTGAGCTGGCCCAGTCGATCCGCGATGGTGAGCGTGGAAGCGGTGGGGAGGAGCGATTGTCCGTCGGGCGTCGCGGCGTTGGCGATCGTAGCCCCGACCCGGCTGAGGATTTCCTTGAACTGGACCACTCGCTCGTCGGTAAACGCGGTCTGGTCCCGCAAGATATTGGTCAATTCGGTTTCGCGCTTCGAGTAGGACACCCGGAGGGATAGGTTGCGGGTGACGTTTCCGGTGAGTTGAACCTGATAACCATGACTCTTCGAATCTTGGAGGCCTGAGTTGAAATTGGCTCTCAAAGCGTCGCTCTCAGCCGTCGAAAGCAACAGGTTGCCCGGGCTTTTCGTCAGTCTGGAAAGAATGTCCACCGTGTCGTTGACGAAAGTTGGCGCGCCGGCGCTGCCTTGCGACAATTGGTCCGTAGCGGCGGTATCGAATCGGGTGATGCCACCACTGAGCCGGTCGTTGAAGAGGTTGAAGCGGACGCCGTATTCCACCGTCGTGCCGCGTTCGCCGCTATACAAAACGCCGGGGGCTACGCGCACGGCGCGAGCCGGGAGATCGAGACCACCGGAGCGGTTGTAGGTCAGGCTGAATTTGTCATTGATATGGTAGACCGCCCCGAGGTTTCGGCTGATCGCCCTCACGTCGATAACATCCCGCGGCAGGTCGTAGCGGATGACCCATTCGTTGACAATGCCATCACGATTGAGATCGGTCACGCCACCGGGATTGTTGGCGGGATTGTCACGCGCGGACACCGTGGTCGCTATGTTGATCTTATCCACGCGATAGCCGACGGTGGTGACGAAGTGATCATGGAAGAAATAGCTCTGCAGCACCCCCATGAACGCGTCACGTTTGCTGGACTCCACGCCGATTGTGCCGGTGGCGCGGGGCACCCAAACCGTCTTGACGGTCGCGTTGGGCCCCAATTGCGGGGCCGGCAGAATATTAGTGGTCGGAAAGGGCGCGACGCTGAAGTTCTTCCAATCACCAAAGGTCACGTATCGGCGATGGTTGATCCGATTGGCCCCCGCTTCGGCCGAGGTGATGCTGGTGCCGGGAAATAGACCCGAAGCGAGGTCGGCCGAGGAAAGCGCTTCGAAGAGCTGGTTTTCCCTTTTGGCATACTTTCTCTCCTGGCCCATGGCCGCCAAACGGTGACGGCCCAGATAGCGGAGCAAGGAATGGCCACCCACCTTGGCAAAATCCAGCTCGTATGCCAGGGTGGCAGTCAGGGAATGTTGCCGGTCAAAATTTGTCGACACTCGCCACTGATCTTCAAAGAAGAATTGTCCGACGTGAGGATTAGTTCCGAAGAGGTTAGCGCTGGCGAACGGGCTGCCGGTGCCGGTGCCAATCTGCGGGCCACCAATGAACGCATTGGGATCGGCCTGGAGGGTCGGGTCGTTCGTGTTGTGGCCAACAACGTCCAACAATTCCTCCACGTAGTTGAGGGAAAAGTCGATTTTATCGAGGAGTCTGCCCTCCAATGAGAGATCCAGACTGTTAAACTTGTTGGCCGCCAAGTTGTCGGATCCGCCGGTAGCAACCCGGTTGGATATGGCAAGGTTCCCGAAAGACGAGTCGTCGTAAAGTCGCCGGCCGTTGTAGTTGGCCACGAAAGTGGGACTGTTCGATGCATCCAAAAAGGTCGTGGTGGTGCCAACCTTGGCTCGGTTCGTCACGACCCCATCCACAAAGATCAGATTGGTGCCGGCACCGGCGATCGAGAGGCCGGCCGCCGCGTTGGCGACAGGCAGGCTGTTCACAATGCTGGCGAGAGGATTCCCGGCCGCGATCCATCTGGCCACGGCTTCCCTCGGACCGGAAGGGCGCTGATTGGAGCGATTTTGAAAACCTTTCTCGTAGCTGGCATTGAAGCTGATTTCTTTCAAGGGCCGGTAGCCCACCGAGAGGGTCGCCCGGCGCTGATCCTTGAATGAGTTATACTGGTAAGCCTCTTCATGGTGTTCGAGGGCGTCCAGCCGGATGGCGAGTTTGTCCTTGATGAGCACCCGGTTGACGTTGAGCACGGCGCGGTTCAGACCCCAGGAGCCAACCTGCAATTCGATGGTGTTCTTATTGCGATTGACCTCCGCGCGATTGCCCGAGGCGTTGACGATGCCGCCTATGCTCCCGGCGCCAAAGAGCACGCCGTTGGGCCCTTTGGACAGATCGGCCCGAGAAATATTGTAGGTATCGTTGGGCAACAGGCTGTTCACAAAGTTACGCGTAAACCCCCCGGGGAGCCCGCGGGAGGTGAAGGTGTTGCGTGCGTTCGGATCGGCGGACAGGAACGCATTCGGATTGTCGGTGGTGGCATCGAACAGATCCGTCTGGGTGTTGGCGTCGAAGAGAAGGACTTCATTGAGGCTATGCACCGCCATGTCCTCCATAAACTCACGCGTGAAAACCGAGATGTCGGCCGAGACGTCCTTGAGCGACGTGTTGAGGCGACTTCCGCTGAGGGTATTTTCAGCGCGGTAACCCGTATCCTTGGACGTATCGACGATGAAGGGGGTGAGATTGACGATTTCGGACTCTTTGGTGGCCGGCACCTGGGCGGGAAGGCTGGTGGCACCGGCGGCACCGAGCGCGAGAATACGACTGATGAGTTTTCGAAACGTTTGGGGCTCCCTGCTGGACGATTTCATATTTCTTGGGGGTAACGACGACGGAAGTTCGATCTTGATTTGATCCGTTGTCTCATGGGCGATCGGGGTTGGTGTGGGTGAGGAGCTGGCGATGCCGAAGCCAGTGCCGCCGCTAACCGGTGCGGCCACGAGTTGGGTGTCCGCCAGCATGCGGTCCAAGGCGGCTTGGGTCGTGATGGAGAGGTATACGGAATGTGCTGACCTTTCGTTAGGCGAAGGGTTGAAAATGAGGCCACTCTCGAGTGGCCTCGGAACTATTTGAATTCCGCCTTCGTTTCCCGATCACCCGATCGGCTCTTCGCGCCGGCTTTTTTCCCGACCGGCTTGCCCTGACCGACGATGCGCTCGAATTCGGCCATCAACGCCTTGACCCGCGCGGGCTGCGCGGCGGCCAGATCATGCTTTTCGCTGAGGTCGGTGGCGAGATCGTAGAGGGTGGGATTCGCGCCGCCCTTCTCGCCGCCCGTGGGCAGGAGTTTCCAGTTGCCCTGGCGGAAGCCGAAGACGGTGCCGTTGCCCTCCTGCTCGATCAGCATCGCCCGGCCGACAGGATCGCGACCGAGCAGGGCGGCGAGATGATTCTCGCTGTCGGGCGCGTGGCCGGCGGGAATTTTTTGTCCGAGCAGCGCCGCAAAACTCGCGAGGAAATCCACCTGGCTGACGAGCGCGGCGGATGTGCCCGGCTTCACCTGGCCGGGCCAGCGCACGATCAGCGGCAGGCGCGTGCCGCCCTCCCACACAGTGCCTTTGTGACCGCGCAGCACGCCATTGGGCAGGTGGCCGTTGGTGGCGTCGGGGTCACCGATGCCGTGAACCTTGTCGGGACCATTGTTGTCCAGCACGCCGCCATTATCGCTGGTGAAGAGAACAATGGTGTTCTCTGCGAGGCCCAGCTGATCCAACTGCGCGAGCACCTGCCCGACGGTCCAATCCAATTCGTGGATCGTATCGCCGCGCGGACCCGACTGGCTCGTGCCGACAAATTTGGGATTCGGCACGCGCGGCACGTGAATGTTGTGCGTCGCGACTTCGATGAAGAACGGCTGGTCCTTGTGCTGCGCGATGAAGGCGCAGCTCTTCGCGGCGATCACGGTGGACAGGTTTTCGTCGTCCCACAGCGCGGCCTTGCCGCCGAGCTGCTCGCCGATGCGCGGCACGCCCTTGACAAACGAGCGCGGTTCGCCGCGCCGCACCGTGTAATCGAGCTTGATCGGGTCGGCGGGGTCGAGGTTGACGACGCGATCGTTCTCCACCCAGACGCACGGCACGCGATCACCGGTGGCCGGCATGATCCACGCGTAGTCGAAGCCCACTTCACGCGGCCCGGGGGAGATCGGCTGGTTGTAGTCGGTGGGCTTCGTGCCGAGACCGAGGTGCCATTTGCCGACGATGCCGGTGACGTAGCCCGCGCTCTTCAGCACAGACGGTAAAGTGACGCGGTCCGACTCGACCAGCAGGCCTTCGATGCCGGAAGCGATGCCAGTGCCGGCCTTGCGAAAGGCGTATTTGCCGGTGAGCAGCGAGTAGCGCGACGGCGTGCAGACCGACGCGACGGCATGGGCGTCGGTGAAACGCAGCCCCTGGGCGGCGAGTCCGTCCACGTGCGGCGTTTTCACCTTGGTCGCACCATAGCAACCCAAGTCGCCGTAGCCGATGTCGTCGGCGTAAATGAGCACGATGTTGGGCTTGGCCGGCTGGGCGGAATCCGCCGCGTTGATTGAAATCAGCGGAATCAATCCGCCGAGGATGATGCCGAGGAAGCGTGGTTTCATAAATTGGGGTGAAGGATGGGAGGCGTCATCGGTCAGTTTATTTTCCATTCTCGCCGGCGGGCTGGGATTTCTTGGCGCCGCCACGTTTGTTGGCCTTGGAATGCACGGAGTCGCCCGCGACCGCGTCTTGCATGAAGACGGCCAGCCGCGCGCGCAGCTCCTTAACTTTTTCGGGATTCGCGGCGGCGAGATCCTGTTTCTCCGAGATATCATTCGCGAGATTGTAGAGTTCAATTCCTTTTCCGGCGGCCTGCTCGGTGCCGGCTTCTTCGGCGTCCCGGTCGGACGGATTGACCAACAGTTTCCAGTCGCCCATGCGCACGGCGACCACACTCGGCGTCGTGCCGGCGAGTAACAAGGCGTCGTGCGGGGATTTCGCGCCCTGCGTCAGCACCGGCCAGATGTTTTTCCCGTCAAGGGGGAGCTTTTGTGTCAGTGAACCACCCGCCAGCTGGATCAATGTGGGATACCAATCCACGCCGTGGAGTGGCTCCTTGATGGTGATGCCCGCCGGGATTTTCCCCGGCCAGGTCGCGAAGGCGCAGACGCGCATGCCGCCCTCGTAGATCGTGCCTTTGCCGGCCCGGAGCGGCTTGTTGTCGGTGTAGTTTCCGGGAGCCACCCCGCCGTTGTCGCTGGAAAAAATAATCAGCGTGTGGTCGAGAATCTTCTTTTGCTTGAGCGCCGCGACCACCTGCCCCACGGCTTCATCCACCGAGGCCATCAGTCCCGCCATCGTCTGCCGGTTTTTGGGCAAATGGGCATACGGCTGTTTGTAGGAATCCGGCACCTCATACGGTCCGTGCACCGCATTGAAGGGCAGGTAAAGAAACAACGGTTTGCCGGTGGGTTGATCCTTGATCACTTGGCAGGCGTCCTTGGTCAGGAGCGTCGTCGAATAGCCTTCGTCCTTCGATGGTTGGTCTTGGCGATGCCAATCCACTTCTCCCACTCTGAGGTGCGTGGTATAAGTGATCGCTCCGCCCCAGAGACCATATTGATGATCGAAGCCGCGCTTCGTCGGCGTGTAGGGCGCATCGAGCTTGCCGAGATGCCACTTCCCGCAAATGGCCGTGGTGTAACCCGCTTCGCGCAGCGCGTCCGCCAGCGTGCGCTCCTCGAGTGGCAATCCAAATCGGTCGTTGGGCGCAAAGATGGAATAAACGCCGGTGTGCGTGGGATAGCGCCCGGTCAGTAGCGCCGCACGCGTGGGCGAACACACCGGCTGGACGTAAAAATCTTTCAGCACCGCACCTTGCTTTGCGAGCGCGTCAATATTCGGCGTCTTGATTTCCTTGCTCCCGTTGAAGCCGGCGTCGGCGTAGCCCATGTCGTCTACGAGGAAATAGACGATGTTGGGGCGCGGGGCAGTTTGCCCCCGCGCACCCGGAGGGAGCGCAACCGCGGCCGCGAAGGCGCACAGCAAGACGGCGTAAGTTCGGATCATAGAGGAATGCATGGCGGAGTAGTCAGGGATGGATGGCCGTAAAATACTTTGCGCCGGCCGATGGCTTTATGGTTTCGGGAATTTTCTGCCGCCGGGATTATTCGAGTTCGCTGGGCTTGGCGTTGAGGTTTTCCCGCACGGTGTGATAGGCCGCATTGGCGGAATTTTCGAGATAGGGCAGCAGTCGCGCACGCATCGCCCGCACGCGCTCGGGGTTGGCGGCGGCGAGGTCGTGTTTCTCCGCGATGTCTTCGGCGACGTAGTAGAGTTCCACCGGCTCGGACTTGGTCTTGCCGCGAAACTCATTCGGATTGAGTAACAGCTTCCAGTCGCCCATCCGGATTGCGCGCTGGCCCGGCCGCGAACCAATCAGCAGGATTTCGTCGTGCGGCGTCTTCGCGCCCTGCGCGAGCACGGGCCAGATGTTTTTCCCGTCGAGCGGGAGTTGGGGCGCGGCGGTCGAGCCGGCCAGCTTCGCCAGCGTCGGATACCAATCCACGACGTGCATCGGTTCCTTGATGCGCCCGCCCGCCGGAATTTTTCCCGGCCACCAGACGAAGGAACCGAGGCGGAAGCCGCCTTCATAAATGTCCGACTTGCCGCCGCGCAGGGGATCGTTGCGCGCGGTCCCGTCCCAGCTCGTGCCGCCGTTGTCGCTGGAGAAAATCACCAGGGTATTGTCCGCCATCCCTTTTTCACGGAGCGCGGTCATGATCTGACCGAATGCCTCGTCGGCTGCGGCCGTCATGCCCGCGAGCTGTTTGCGCCGCTCAGGGAGGTGCGCGTAAGGTTTCTGATATTCCTCGGGCGACAGCCACGGCGTGTGCACGGAGTTGGGCGTCACATAGAGAAACAGCGGTTTGTCCGCCGGTTGCTCGCGGATGAGCCGACATGCCTCCCGCGCGATGAGGTGCATCGAGTAGCCCGATTCCTCGATCTTTTGGTCGTCGCGATACCAGTCGGCGGCTTTTTTGTCCGTGGCTTTCAGAAACGAGTTAATACCGCCGCCCATGAAACCGTATTCGTGATCGAAGCCGCGCCGCGTGGGCAGGTGGGCGGGCGAGTCTTCACCCAAGTGCCATTTACCGCTGATCGCCGTGGTGTAACCGGCGGCATGCAACGTCTGCGCGAGGGTGCGCTCAGAGAGCGGCAACGACCACGGCTGGGGCTGGCGGTATTGCACCACGTTATAGACGCCCGTGCGCACGGGGTAGCGACCCGTCATCAGGCATGCGCGGGTCGGTGAGCAGACCGGTTGACCATAGAGGCAGTCCAACACCGCGCCCTCCTTTGCAAACTTGTCGAAATTCGGGGTCTTGATATCCGTGCAGCCGTTGAACCCGGCGTCCGCATAGCCCATGTCGTCGATCAGGAAATAAACGATGTTGGGTTTGGTCGCAGCTGCGGCGCGGAGTTGGTTGACTACGAGGCCACCCAGACAAAGGCCAACGAACAGCGCGCGGATGGCGTGGATTTTCATTTTCATTTTTTCGGAACGACAAAGGTGTAGCGGCCCGAGCCGACGCGGTAGCTGACCGCGCCATTCACGACGCCCGCCGCCGTCACGCCCGGCGACGAGGCAACCGGACGGCCGCCCTCGGTGACGCCCACCGCGGCGGCGGTCGGCAGCACGATGGTTGCAGTGGTGTTGACGGGCACTTCCACGTCGAGCGTGAAGCGTTCGTCCTTCAACGCCCACTTGCTGGCGATCTGGCCGTGCGGCGATTGGAATTTCATTTCCGCGTGCGTGAGCGTGCCGCCGGGAATCGGGCGCAGGGTGAAATGTTTGAAGCCGGGGTTCGCGGGATCGGGCACGAGGCCGCCGATGCCTTGGAACATCCAGTCGCCGCAGGAGCCGAGCGCCGAGTGACCGAGCGACGTGCGCTTGCTACCAAAGGTGCCGTCAGGCTTCAGCGAGTCCCAACCTTCCCAGAGCGAGGTCTGCCCGTTACTCGCCATGAAAAGCCACGACGGGCCGGATTTTTGCAGGAGAATTTTATACGCGAGATCGGCGCGGCCGTTGTCGGCGAGCACTTGCAGCAACCATTGCGAGCCGAGATAGCCGGTCGTGAGGTGGTCGGCGTGGGCGCGTATGTTGGCCACGAGTTTCGCGAGGACTCTTTCCCGCATCTCGTCCGGGTAGAGACCGAGGTGAAGGGCAAACACCTGCGCCGTCTGCGAGCCCGAAGAGAATTTACCATCTGGCGCGAGGAAAGTTTTGATCATCGCGGCACGGATGGCCTCGAACTGTTTCCGATAGGCGGCGGCATCGGCGGCTTCGCCGAGCGCGGCGGCCATTTCCGCCACTTGCGCGACGTTGAGCGCGTAGTAAAAAGTGCCGATCAAATCCTTCGGGGTATCGTCATCGGCGTTTTCCCAATCCCCCGCGCGAGAGATCCGCGCTTTGGCGGGGATGATGTGGCCTTGGCTGTTTTTCTCCAAGAACGTCAGCCACTTTTTCATGCCGACGTAGCTCGTGCGCACGATGCCGGTGTCGCCGTATCGTTGCCACACGGTGTAAGGCAGGTTTACGCCGACGTCGCCCCAACCGCCGCCAGTGCCGCCGTCCTTCGGTTGCCAGCGCGGCGCGACGTTGGGCATGCCGCCGTCAAACTCGCCCTTGCTCCACGACTGCGCATCAAGGATGTCGGTCTCCCATTTTCCAAAGAAACGGGAGATGTCGAAAATCCACGCGGAGGTGGCGGTCATGACATTCGCGTCGCCCGTCCAACCGAGCCGCTCGGAGCGTTGGGTCGAATCCATCGGCACAGACAAGTAGGAATTGCGGGCGGTCCAGCGGATGTTGGAAAACAGGTGGTTCAACTCGGCGTCTGAAGTCTGTAGTGATCCGGTTTCAGGCAGGCGCGTGCCGACGACGATGCCGGTCACGGCGGTGAGCGCGGGGGCTTGAGCCAGCCCTTCGACGGAAAACCACCGGAAGCCGTGAAACGTGAATTGCGGTTGGAAAATTTCTTCCCCCGGCCCTTTCACCACGTAGGTATCGGTCGCCTTGGCGAGTTTCAGATTCGTCACATCGAGCGTGCCGTCGGGGTTGAGCCGCTCCGCGTGCTTGAGCGTAATCGTCGTGCCCGCCGCGCCCTGCGCCTTCAGGCGGACCACACCGGTGATGTTCTGGCCGAGATCGTAAACGTAAACTCCCGGCGACGACTCTTTCACCGTGAGGGGCGTGATTTCCTGAACCGCGCCGACCGTCTGATCCTGCTGCGCGACGAGCTGGCGGTCATTAGTTTTTACCTGCACCGCGGTCCACGCGGATTCGTCGTAGCCCGGGCGGTCCCAGCCGGTTTTTTCCAAACGCGCGTCATACTGGTCGCCGTCCTGAATATCCGAAGCCGTCAGCGGGCCGGGTGAGGTTTTCCAACTACCATCCGTCGCGATCACCTGCTGCGTGCCGTCGGCGAACTCCACGTGCAGCTGCGTCGCGAAGAACATCTGTTGACCATACATATCATTTTTGAACCACGCGATGCGGCCGGCAAACCAGCCGGGCGCGAGCGTTGCGCCGAGCGCGTTGGCTCCGGTCTTCACCAGCGCCGTCACGTCGTGTCGCTGATACTGGACGCGTTTCCGGTAGTCCGTCCAACCGGGCGCAAATAAATCGTTGCCGACTTTCTGCCCGTTGAGCCGCAGCTCATACAGGCCGAGCGCCGAGGCATAGACCCACGCTCGCTGCACCGGCTTGGCCACATTGAATTCCTTCCGCAGCAGCGGTGTGCGCTCGGCACTGCCGATCCACTCGGGCTGCCACTGGTCCGGCGCGACAAACCCCATCGTCCACGCCGCCGGCTGGCTCCACGTCGACGCCGCGCCGTCGCGATCCCACACCCGCACTTTCCAAAAACAGCATTGGTGCGACCTCAGTGGCTTGCCCGCATAGGCCACGAAGGTGGCTTGGGCGCTGACGACTTTACCAGAATCCCAGACATTGCCGACATCGCGGCCGAGCGCGGCCGACGAATCCGCGATGAGAATCTGATAGGCCGTCTGCACTTGTCCGCGCTGCGTCGCATCGGCGGCGGTTAAAAGCCAACTGAAGCTGGGCTGGATCGCATCGAGGCCTTCGGGGTTCACCAGCCCGACACAACGCAGGCTCTCAGGTGCAATCGCTGCGGCCCTCAGCCCGAGTGGCCAAGAGAGGAGCCCGGTCAGGGTCAGGAGGGCGAAGGTTTTCATCGGGGTAAGTAAAGGGCGGCAGAACTATTGTTGAAGGGAGGCGCGATTAAATTTCTCCGCTCGTTGCACGGCGTCAGCATCGACGGGATATAAAAATTTCGGCTGGTCGACCCGCCCCGGTGGACGCACGCCCGCGCCTTTCGCGGAACCATCGCACAGCGAAATCGCCTGCTGTTCCGCCAAGGCTTTCAACCGCGCGACGACGGCGGGCTGCTTCGCGGCCACGTCGGTCGTTTCGCCGATATCGGTGTCGAGGTTGTAGAGTCGCAGGCCCGGTTGCGCCTCGCCGCGATGCTGCGCGTCCTCCTTGAAGCCCATGCTGAACCCTTGCGGCTTAAGCGCGAGTTTCCAAGCCCCGACCCGCACCGCCTCCAGGTGGTAACCGTGATAATAATAATGCGCCGCGCGCGGCGACGCGTCGCTCTGGCCCAGCAGCAACGCGCTCATATCCGCACCGTCAATCGGCTTGTCTTTGGCCGCTACACCGCCCGCCAGCGCGACGAAGGTCGGCAATAAATCAATCTCGCCAGCGACGGCATCGGTCACGCGTCCCGCCGGGACGCGACCCGGCCACCATGCAAACGTCGATTCACGCATGCCGCCTTCCCACGTGCTGCCTTTCCCGCCGCGCAAGGGACCGGCCGAGCCGGCGTCGCCGCCTTTGGCGAGCCAGGGACCGTTGTCGCTGGTGAAAATCACCAACGTGTTTTTATCGAGGTGAAGCTCGCGCAGCGTGTCCAGCACGCGACCCGCACTCCAATCGATCTCCTCCACCCAGTCGTAGTAGCGCCCGTGTCCGGAATGCCCTTGAAATTCCGGGCTCGGGTGAATCGGGAAATGCACGGCAGAATGCGGCAGATAAAGAAAGAACGGATGATCGCGATTGGCGGTGATGAACTTCACGGCCTCCTCAGTGTAGCGTTTTGTCATCTGGTCCTGCGCGTCCTCGGGCCAGAGTGCCTCCACCCGGTCATCGCGCACCAGAGGCAGGAGCGGGGTGCCGCCCTCGACTTTCGGGCGCAGCATGTCGTTGGAATAGGGTATGCCGTAGTAGTGGTCGTAACCGTGCTGCATCGGCAGAAATTCCGGCTGGTCGCCAAGATGCCATTTGCCGATGCACATGGTGGCGTAGCCCAGCGCCCTGAGTTGCTTCGCGACCGTGTTTTCCGTCGGGTTGAGCCCTACGGCGGCACTTGGTGGCAACACGGCGGGAATGGAAACGCGCGGCGCGTAGCTGCCGGTTTGAATTTGCGCGCGCGACGCGGAACACACCGGCGCGGCGTAGAAGCTGGTGAACTTCGTGCCCTCGCGCGCCATGCGGTCGAGCGCAGGGGTTTTCGCCTTCGTGGATCCGAACGGCGCCACATCGCCGTAGCCCAGATCGTCGATCAGGATGAGCACGATGTTGGGCTGGGTCGGCGTGGCCGCTCGGACGGCGGCGCCGTTCGCCGCGATTGCGCCAAAGGCAACCAACGGTATCAGGGCAAGGGATATTGGGATTTTCATGGACGGGAATTATTGGTGGACGAACGCGCAACCGACTGCGACGCGATGAATCGCGCGCAGAAACATTTGTGGTGTGAGCAAGTTTTTATTTCTTTGATTCGCTTAAATATTAACCCACGACGGCATCATCTGTGCGGCTGAGGCTCTTGATTCCGCTGCCGCATTCATCCGCCTGACGCACGTGCTAGATCCTCGATTAATTATCGGAGCCAGGGGTCGGCTTGGCAGCCGGGGCGGGATTGGCGGTCAATTTATCGAGGCGGGCCATCATCGCTTGCACCCGCTTAGGCTGGGCGGAGGCGAGATTGGTCGCCTCCTCAATATCCTTGCTCAAATCATAGAGCTCCACGGGGTCACTGTGGGGAGCGGCCGCTTTGCCGTCGTGCGGCCTTTCCGACGGATTAATCAGCAACTTCCAGCTGCCCATCCGAATCGCCCGCTGACGGACAGAACCTCCAATGAGCAGGATCTCTTCGTGGGGCGACTTGGTGCCCTGCGTTAGCATCGGCCAGATATCCTTACCATCAATCGGCAACGGTTGTTCCAAGGACCCACCAGCGAGTTTCAGGAGGGTCGGATACCAGTCCAGAATGTGTATCGGTTCATCATTCTTCACCCCGGCCGGAATCCTTCCCGGCCAGGTGGCGAACGCGCAGACGCGCATCCCGCCTTCGTAGATATCGGTTTTGCCGCCGCGCAACGGCGTGTTGTAGGCAAAGTTGTCCCAGCTCGTTCCGCCATTGTCGCTGGAGAAAATGACCAGCGTGTTCGTGGTCAGACCTCTCGCCTCCAGCGCGGCCATGATTCGCCCGACGTTCCGGTCCAACGCGGCCGTGATGCCGGCCAGTTCCTTGCGGCGACCCGGGAGATTCTCATACGGTTTCAGGTCTTCCGGCAGCGACTTCCAAGGAGTATGCACCGCGTGGAACGGCACATAGAGAAAGAGCGGTTTGTTGGCCGCTTTATTCTCGATGATCCGGCAGGCTTCTTGGGTAATCTGATCGGCGTCATACCCTTCGTCCGCACTGGGCTGGTCGTCCCGATACCAGTCCCGCACGGGGTTGTTCCTCGTGCCGGCGGCGATCTTCGTGAAAGGGTCGAGGCTGCCCGACATGAAACCATATTGATGATCAAACCCGCGCCGGGTCGGCATATATTCCGGTTTGGATTGGCCCAGATGCCACTTCCCGCAAATGGCCGTCTCGTAACCGGCCGCGCGCAGGCCTTCCGGCAAAAGCCGCTCATTCAGTTGCAACAGCACGGGGCGTTGGGCATTGACCGTCGAATAAACCCCGGTGCGGTGGGGATACCGTCCGGTCAGCAACGCCGCCCGCGTGGGCGAACAGACCGGTTGCGCGTATTGGGAGGTCAGAATCGTGCCGCGCGCTGCCAGCTTGTCCACGTTCGGCGTCTTAATGTCCGTGCAGCCCATGAACCCGATGTCGGCGTAGCCCATGTCGTCCGCCAAAATAAAAACAATATTCGGCTTCGGGGATTCAGCGGCGTTTGAAGTATTCCTCAACAAACCCATCAGACTGCCGAGGGGCAAGAGCATCGATAAGGCTACGCTATTTATGTGTAGGTTCATATGGTTTCTCTTTTTTGGTGAGTTGATCGATGTTGGTCGTTGGCGCGACATCGCTCAGATTTTCTCGTCGGCGGCACCCTGCTTGCCCGTGGCTTTCTTGTCGGTCTCGCCACCGACCTTGAGGCCGCCGGCCTGCTTGCCGATGTTCTCGGGTTTGTATTTCGCTGGATCGAATTTTGGATTCGGCAGCGGCACCACGGCGTGGGCGTCGGTGAGATGTTTTTCGATCAGGGCGTCGAGCTCGCGCACTTTGGCCGTCTTGGTTTTCGCGAGATCGGTGGTTTCGCCGAGGTCGTCCTTGAGGTTGTAGAGGCGGTAATCGTGCGCGCCGTTTTCGCCCTGATAAAAGAGGCGGATCAATTTCCAATCGCCCGAGTGGACGACGACCGCTGGGGGCAACCAGTCGGGCACGCTCGGGTTGTGGGGGAAAAAGGTGAAGATGCCCGCGCGGTTGAGTTTCCCACCGCGCAGTGCGGGCGTGATGTCCATGCCATCGACCGGATGATCTTTCGGCACGCCGATGCCGAGCGCGGTGAGGAGCGTCGGATAAAAATCCGTGCTCTGGATGATTTCGTCGCTGGTCGAGCCGGGCTTCGTGACTTTCGGCCACACGATGATGCCGGGTTCGCGAATGCCACCTTCATAGACGGTGGCTTTGCCGCCGCGCAGGGGGCGATTGCTCGTGGGCACGGCGACCATTTCCTTCCCGTCGCGGTCGAGTTCGCGGATGCCGTTATACATGTTGCCGCCGTTGTCGCCGGTGAAAATAAAGATCGTGTTGTCGGCGAGCCCGGCTTGGTCCACGGCGTCCATCAGCTTGCCGACGGCGTCGTCCATCGACTCGACCATCGCGGCGTAGGTCGGCGAGTGCTGGGGATTTTTCGGGTCGATGAGCTTCCGGTATTTCTCGATCAGCGCGGCCTTGGCATCAAAGGGCGCATGCACGGAGAACATCCAATAGTTCATGTAGAACGGCTGGCCCTTCGGTACGGAGGTGAGCCACTTCACGGCCTCCTTCGCCATGCGATCCTCGATGTGTTGGTTCGGCTCGCCGGGGTCGGCGTCGAAGTCCTTGAACTTCCACGGCGCGACGTAAGTGCCGGCGGGACCGGGGCCGTTGTAGTGCGGCACATCGACATCGAAGCCATGTTGCAACGGGCTGTAGGGCTCGGGCCCGAGGTGCCATTTGCCAAAGTGCGCGGTCGCGTAGCCGGCCTGCTTGAACATTTTCCCCAGCGTCGGATAACTCGTGAGCAAGCGCGTGACGGATTCCGGCATCACCGCTTTGTTGCCCGGGCCACTGCTCTCGGCCACTGTGGCCTTCAGGATCGCCTTGGGCGAGTGCCCGTTCGGCGTGGTGATGCCGGTGCGCGCGGGGGTTTGCCCGGTGAGGATGCTGGAGCGCGTCGGCGAGCAAAGCGGACTGGCGGAATACGCGCGGGTGAAAAGCATGCCGCGTTGACGCAGCCGCTCGAGGTTTGGCGTGTGATAGAGTGTCGTGTGGCCGTAGAGCGTGGTGTCGGCCCAGCCGAGATCGTCGGCGAGAATCAAAATCACATTCGGCCGATCCGCGGTCGCGGCGAAGGCACCAAGGGTGAGCAGGAATAAGCCAGCGAGGGCGGGCAGAAGATTTTTTGTTTTCATCGGTGTTGAATAAATAGCGGTAGCGAAGTGTGACGCTTGCTCAGGGATGCACGGCCAACGTGACGACGCGGCTCACCTTGATCGCGACCGGGCCCAGCAAGCCCGACGGCAGCAGCGCGTCGCCCTGGTCGTAAAACTGCTGGAGCGTGAACGTCTGGCGCGCCGACGCGCGTGGCTTGGCGCCGTCCAGCCAGTCGGGGAGTGCCGTGAGGTAGCGCGTGTAACTCAGATCGAGCGGCAACTGCGCGTCACCGATCATGCGGTTGGTCCACGTGTTCGTCACCTCCAGTTCGATCCGGTTGGTGCCAGGTTTCAACCGGCCCGTGACTTCGGTGCGGAATGGCACCTTCCAGAGGTCGGGGCAAGGCTGGCCGTTGACGCGCACGCGCGCGACCTTCTGCACGCGGCCAAGGTCGAGATACCATTTCTGGTCGGCCGCCCGGTAGTCGGCCGGGAGCTCAAACGTCTTTGCATACACCACGGTTCCCGAGAAATAGCGGATGTCGTCGTCGGCCGACTGGGACCACGAGAGCAGGGGAGATTGCACCACTTTTTCACCGCGGTTCCCCGCCAGCGGAAAGCGCAGCTCCCACTCGTTACCCAACGCCATGTCGGCTGGCAACGTCACCGGCACGATTTGGTGCGTGCCGTCGGAGAATGTGACTTGATACGTGCCCGGCGCGAAGAATTCGGCGCTCACGGCACCGTCGGCACGGTAGGTCAACTGCGGGACCGCACCGCCAGTCACTGCCGCAACCGACCGGCGGGCCTCGCCCGGCGCGAACACCACGAACACCGAACCCGCTGGGTCGAGTGCGAGCGGCACCTCCACGAAACCATCATGCACGGCGTAGCCGGCGGTGGGGATGATTTCGCCGGTGTCGGGCAAATAGAGTTGCGGCACTTTGCCGCTCACGCGGAAACGCGCCGTGATCGTCGCGGCCTCGGCGCGCGTGCTCGCCACGAAATAAATCTCGGTCTCGCCGACGCGACGATGGATATAGTTGATCGGCAATCCCGGGTTGGCGGTTTCGTAGATGAAATCGGGAGTCACGTTGAGGGCGGCGAAAATTTCCGGGAAACTGCGACCCCACATCACCCGGCCTTGGCCGTAGCGATGTTCTTTCACCGCAACGCCGTCGCAATCGCCCCAGACCTCCGCCGTGATTTGGCGGACCTGCTCACCCTGACGGGGGTAATCGCGGAGGCCGGGCGCGCCTTGGGGGCGCGGTCCGACGACCGTCGCGCCCGCCCGCACCAAGGCCTGCACGCGCCGCAGCAGCGGGAGCGACATCGTCGTTTCGTTCGACAACAACAGCACGCGGTAACGCATCCCGGAATCCAGCACGATGGTTCCGTCCTCGACGCGGGCATGTTCGAGGAGAATCTCGGCGTTGCAGCCATCGTAGTCATAACCCTCCGGCAGCGGCACCGGCAGCTCGTCACGGAACCCGAGGTAGTTCGGCACGTTTTCCCCGGTGAAGTGCAGCACGTCGGCCGCGAACACGCCCTGCCGCAGCAGATACTGGCAGCGGGCGAGATAGTGCGGCCACGCATTGCTCGCGGCATAGACGATGTTATTGCGATGAAAATGACTGCCTGCGCCGCCGAGACTAAAGCCGGGCTTCAAGTGGTCGTAAGGTTGGTGCGCGGACGTGTGCAGCACCATGGTGTTGATGCCCATCGTGAAGGCCTGATCGCCCACCATCTTGTTGTCGCCCGGTCCCATTTCCCACGTCATGCCGCCACCGGTGAACGACTCCGATGCGGCGAGTTGTCCGCCGTAAAGATGCGCGACCGACGCGGCGACCTTGCAATCGATGCGCGGCTTCATCGGCAGTGCGGAGGTGGCGTTGAGATTCGCTCCGCCATCGCGACCCACCCAGAATTCGCCTTTCGGAATCGCGGCCGCGCTCTGGTAGTTGATCGGATCGTATAGATACTGCTGCCGGCCAGCCCCCTCGGCAAACGCGGTGAGGCGATCCTGACCCATCAAGCCCACCAGGTGCTTAAACACGCCGTTGCGAATCAGGTAGGCGACGGTTTTGCGAAAATCCCAGAGGAAGCGCTCGGACTTTTCGTAGCTCTCCACGACGTAGCCACCGACGAGCACCGGCAGGTAGGGCTTCAGATCGTAGCCGTTCAACTCCTTGAAGACGTCACCCATCTTTCCCGTCCAGTTTTGCACGCCGGCCTCCCAGCTATCGATTTCGCCGTAAGCCAGCGACGACGTGTGCCGGTTTACCTCGCGGTCAGCCAATTTTTTCATGAACCCGGCGTAGTGGGTATCGAGCGCGGCCGGGTCCAGCTTGTCGGCCTCGAGGCCACGGCCCTCCACGGTGCTGGGGCCGTTGGTTTTGCCGGAGGACGTGTAGCCGACGCGCACGATCCGCCAGTTGCCCGGCGGCGCAGTCCATGCGAGTCGGTTGTCCGCACCGAGCTTGGCCGTCAGATCGACGATGGCCGCGCGCGCGATTACTCCGGCCGGATCGGCGGCGGTGTAACGCGCGGGATCGGTGGCGTATTTTTCCGCCGCGCCGCCGTGCTCGGTGTTGTGCACGTGCCCGGCTTTGATTTCCCACCGGTCCACGCGCTCGGTGGCGTGCAAGGTCACCTCGGCAATGTCCAAACCTCCGCCTCGCACAAACGTGAGCCGGAACGCGCGGGCCGGTTGCGCGGGAAAACTCAAGGAGAGCGTGCCGCCCGCACCACGCGTCCGCCACCCGAGCGTGCCGCGGGAAGCGAGATCGGTGGTCTCGACTGTCCGGAACACCGTGCCGTCGTCTGAGATCGCCAACGCCACCTGCAGTGGACCGATGCGATCACTCGCCAACGTAAGCGTGACCGCGCCAATCGTCCGCGGCTGGTCGAAACGAAAATCAAAATGAACGGGCTGGCCGGCCTTGTCGCGACCCAGCGCCACGTGCGTCTTGAAATTGCCGTCCTGCAAGGCGGCGGCGTCAAACTCCGGCAGGTTCGAGGTCAACTGATCCCACCGCACAGCCGCAGTCGTTTCCTGCACCGGCATCGCCAGCACCGCGACATCGCGGTAAAAATCGCGAATCGTTTCCGGTTGGGCGATTACGATGCCCTGCTCGCCGCCGCGCACGAAGCTCTCTGTCCACACCAGTTTCTTCATCGACTGCTCCGGCGTCATCCACGGGCCGCCGCTGTGCGACCAGCCGTCACAATTGTGGAAGCCGATCTTCAACCCCAGCCGGTCGGCCTCCGTGATCGCGTGATCGACCATCGCCCACCACTCGTCCGTCTCGAACTTCACTTTGCGCGGCAACGAATCGGGCAGCATGCCGACGTTGAAAACCACGGCGCCACCGAGGCCAAATTGCTTCATCCACTCGAGGTCCTTGGTAATGCCTTCCTTGGTGATGTTGCCATCGATCCAGTGCCACCACGTCATCGGTCGGGCAGCCATCGGCGGCTCGGCGAAACCAGCAGCCAGTTCGGCGGGAGACGGCGGCGGCGTCGCGAGCACCGTGCCGGGCAGCAGCGCGACCCCCAGCAGAAAGCTCACGATGGCCACCCGCTTGAATGAAAAATCAGGTTTCAAAAAATAGGGTGACTTCATGGGGCGGGGTCGGTGCGGGGTTAACGTCAGTTCGCTTTTTTGGCGCGGGACTTTCTGGCCAGCTCGGGCGCGTCGCTAGAGGCGGCGCGGGTGTATTGCGCCTTGTAGTCGAGGCTGCGTTTGCGCAGGTCCGCGAGGACGGTTTTGTAGCCGGGATCGCCGGCGACATCGACGAGCTCGGTGGGATCGACGTTGCGATCGTAGAGCAGTTCCGCGCCGTCGGCGTAATAGTTCGCGTAGGTATAGCGGTTGTCGCGCACGCCGAACCACGTGGCGATCTGCTTGGGATTGGCGTGGTGTTCGACGTAGAAATCGGTGCGCCAGTGCTCGGGAACTTTACCCGCCAACAGCGGCGTCAGTGGCACGCCTTGGTATTTCGCGGGCACGGGGACGTGGGCGAGATCGAGGATCGTGGCGGGGATATCCAGACTGGTCGTGGTCTCGGTGAGCACGCGGCCGCGTAGCGCGGGGCTCGCGCGCGGGTCGCTGACGATCAACGGGACATGGAGCGCTTGGTCGTAGTGGGACCACTTGCCCTGAAAACCCCGGTCGCCCATGTAGTAGCCGTTGTCGGCGGAGTAGATAACGACGGTATTTTCAGCCAGGCCTTTCTCCTTCAAAGCAGTCGTGACGCGCCCCACGATCCGGTCCATGCCGGCGAGCATCCGGTAGATGGCGCGCATGTTGGTGCGATATTTCTCGGGCGTGTCGTAGCCCCAGAAATAGCGGGCACGATTGATCGTCGTCTTCAGGAAATCCGGCGTGGCCGCGTAGTATTTCGGATCGTCGAGCGTGGGCCGGTTCGGTTCGGTATCCTCGAAGAGGCCATCCTCGGCGGCGGGCCATTGGTAGTGGTAACCGGGGCGACGGTCACTGTCCTCGGCGTGGGAAATATTAAAGCTCATGTAGAGGAAAAAGGGCTGTTCCTTGTTTTGGGCTTCGACGAAGGCCACGGAGCGATCACCGATGATTTCATCGACATGGCGCAGGCTCCCGTCCGGCATCTTTTTCAAATAGGGGTTTCGATGGAGCACCTCATGCTGGTCAAACATCGTTTTCATGCCGTCGACGCCCGTCTCCCAATTCACGTGCTGCTTACCGTAAAAGGCGGTGCGGTAACCGGCCGCGCGCAGCAAGGTCGGGAAGCTGGTGTCCAGATCCGTCCGAACCACGGGAGTGCTGGGATTGCTGTGGTAGCCGTGCGTGGTGGTGGTCAGACCGGTAAAAAGATTCGCGCGACTGGCCATGCAGATGGGGGTCTGCACAAAGGCGTTGGCAAAGCGCACGCCTTGCCGCGCGAGACCGTCGATGACAGGCGTCTTGATCTGCGGATGCCCGGCGCAACCGAGGGAGGTGTTGCGTTGGTCGTCCACGAGGACGAAGACGATGTTGGGTTTTTCCGCAGCGCCTAAAAGGCGGGAGATTTGGCCTAATGCGATTAGCGCGAAGAGTGTTTTTCTTTTTTTCATAATTAGTTTCTCAGTGTCTGAGTTGGGGTGGCTTTAAAGTTTATTGGGCCGGGCATGGCAGTGTGATTGGTCGGATTGACCATCTCTGGAAATTTTCGGATCTGTGGGTCATCAGGTTGCCGGGTGGTAACGATTCATCACATCGATGGGCCGGTGCGCGTAGTTCTCGCGCCAGGAGGGCAGCCCGGTCTTTTTCACGGCGGCTTCCATTTCCGCCCAAGTGAAGTTCCGGTCGCCGAATCGCTTCATCCAAATCTGGGTTTGCGCTTCGAGTTCGGCCTGGATTGCGGCATGGTCGGGGTGACCGAAGAGGTTGTTCAGTTGGGCGGGATCGTTCTGATGGTGGTAGAGGATGTTGATGACCACACCTCCGCGCATGGATTCGCTGGCCAAGCCGCGGGCATAGGTCCACTCCTTGGTATAAACGCCGCGCCACGCCCCGCTGCCGGGATACATAAAGATCGGCACGCTCTCGACCACCGTGCGATCACTGTGGCGGATCGCCGCCGCGAGATTTTTCCCCTGCACCACGGCGGGGATGGGCAGATCCAACAGACCGAGAATCGTCGGCATAATGTCCAGCGCACTGACCATCAGATCGGTCGTGGTGCCGGCCGCGAGTTGCCCGGGCCAGCGCATGATCATCGGCACGCGCATCGAATAATCCTGGGGCACCGTCTTGGGGGTCTGCGCCCCGTGCGATCCCAGCATGTCGCCGTGGTCGGAGGTGAAGACCAGCAGGGTGTCGTCATAGACGCCCTGTTGCTTCAACTGCGCGATCAGTCGCCCGACCATCGTATCGCAGGCCGTGATCATGGCCATGTAGTTCCGGTATTGATTTTCCTGACAGCCCTTCATCTGGGGATCGACGGGGCTGCCCGGGCGCACCCGGATATCCTGATTGGCGTAGGGTTTGATCAGAGCGGGATCCAGATCGGCGACGTTGTAGTTGTATTGTCGTCCGGGGAGATCCGGGCAGCCGTCTCCCGCGAAGTCATGCGGAGGATGCCATGAGACAAACAGCGCGAAAGGCTTGGCCTGATTCCGCCGGCCAAACCACTCCTCGGCCTGGCGCGTCTGCGCTTCCAGTTCCCAAGGCTTGTCGGGATAGATATCTTTGAAATGAATCTTGTGGTTGGCGTCGTCCCAATAGAAGCACGCGTCCGGCCGATAATTCACATCGACGTTGTTCGTCAGAAAAGTGCCGTCGAAGCCCTGGCGATTCGGGCCCGGCGGAATACCGGTGTCGCGGCCGCCCCCGCCGTAGATATGCCATTTGCCAATATAGGCCGTCTCGTAACCGGCGCGATTCAGCACGTGGGCAAAGCGATCGTTGCTCGTCGGCAGCAGGGGAACGTCGTTGGTCAGACAGCCATTGTAGAGCGGATGCTGGCCGGACATCAGCATGCCTCGATAGGGGGTGCACACCGGGGCGTTGGAGATGACGCGGTCAAACCGCACGCCCTGCCGAGCCAGCTCATTCAAGACCGGCGTATGCAGTTGGGGGTTGGTCGCATTGATCATGTCGAAGGACTGCTGGTCCGTGAGGACAAACAGCAGGTTCGGACGCTTGGGGCGCGGGGCACCGAGGACCTTGATCGTCGGCAAGGTGACGGCCGCAGCGGTGGAAGCCGCGAGAAATTCTCGGCGAGTCATGGTGCTCATGTTGGTGGAATTGGGATTTTTAGGGGCTGGAAATTATTCGTCCAAGGGGCCGGTTTTTATCGGGCGTTTGGGGTGCCCACCGCGATCAGCTCTTTGATGGTGTGCGCATACGCCCGTTTCCCATCGGTGGTGATGCTTGATCGGGTGAAAGCTTCCCCCAACGGGCCGAGATCGTTCATGCCAAGAATGGCGTTCTCATCCAGAACCGCGGCGTCGGCTTGAACGACGAAGATGAGTCCGCACATCAGCGGCATAAACACGCGTTGCCCGAAGGCGGTCGGGATCGGGGCACACACATGCCCCCAACCCGATCCTTGCGAGCGCACATCTCCCATCACCAGCAGCCCCCGCGAGTTTCTGAGGGTGTTAGGCAGGAGAATATTTCCGGGCACAAGCGCGATCACAGGCCAGAGTTTCGGATTCGGCGTGTCGCGCCAAAGAGCCTGCTCCGGTTTTCCCGGGACGCGCAGAATTTGAAGGGGCACTTCCACATACTCCACCGCACCCGTCTTGATGTTGACCCGGCCAATGTAGTTGTGCGGGTTGCTGCGGAAGTAGTGGTAATCGCCCACGCGCAGATTCGATTGCTCGGTCATCGCCCGCGCTTTGGCATCGCCCAACGTCTCGCGCACGCTCGTGCGCCCTTCCGGGGTCCAGCGACGCACCGGCACATTTTCCATCAAAGACACCCGGCGGGCGATCGTTCCGGTTTTGGCATCGATCCACAAATGCTCGCCGCCGTGAAAGACGAGCGCCTGATCATCCACGATGGAAAAAGTCTGGGTCGCGGCGAACCCGGCGAGCGGCAGCGACCAAATCGCCTCGCCCGTATCGGCCCGGATCAGCGAAATGCCGATTGGTTTTTCCGGCGGGGCATGGCCACCACCACGACCCACCATCAGCACGGCGGTGCCATCCGCCAATCGCTGGATCAGGGGCACGCAGGCCATGTTGACCCCGCACTGCGTCAGCCACACCCGCTCTCCGGTCGCCGCATCCAGCGCTTGCAACTGCGTCCATTTCTCGAGGGGCGCGTCGGCATTTCCGAACAAAAATGCACCGGTTTCATTCGGCAGATACACTTGGTGATGGAGGATCAGTTTACCTTCAAACAACACCGGCTGGGTATAGACCGTCGAGGTCACCGCTTTGCTCCACACGGGATTTCCGTCCAGATCGAAGCAGCTCAGCCGCCCCGAGGGATTGAGCACCCAGACCCGCCGGCCATCGGTGACCGGGGATGGCGCAGAGGCATCGCCATACGGGCCGCTCAGTTTCGTTTGATAGCCTCCCGGAACTGCGCGCTGCCACAGCAAGGCACCGTCACGCGCAGAGAAACACCAAGCGACGATATCGGGGCTATACTTCGTATCGATCTCCACCGGTTTCATGGTGGTCAGGAAAATACGGCCGCCCGATATGATCGGCGTCGATTGACCGGTTTCGGGCAGGCTGATTTTCCAAACGATGTTCTGGCCGAGGGTGTCGCTCCACGTGGACGGAACAGCGGAGGCGTCAGCCGTAAAATCGAAACGCGGCCCGGGGCCTTGGTTCCAATCGGCAGCCGCCGCCAATGATCCAAAGAGGATGCTTAAAAAATAGAGGGAGCGGATCATAGGAGGGATTGCGCGGTTAAATAATCTGGATCGATCGCAGTCTGGAAGTGGATGCGGTCAAGCGAGGAGCTCCGTCAGCTCGCCGCGGCTGTCGGCGAAGGATTCGGCCGGGACGCCGAGGCGGTTGAGGACGGTGGCGTGAACATTGGCAAACGGGGTCTTCTCGGAAAACTTGAGGAATTGGCCGTGCCGGAACCCCATCGCCTTGCCGCCCGCGAAGACCAGCGGGTAATTCGTGTTGTCGTGGGTGCGGCAGTTACTGGTGCCGTAGAGAACCATGGTGTTGTCGAGCAGCGTGTGCTCACCTTCCTGGATCGTTTTCAGGCGGTTGATGAAATAGGCGGCCTGCTCGGTCAGGAAACGGTCCCATTTGCCCAGGGCCTCGATTCCGCCGGGCTTGTTCCAGCCGTGCGCCAAATTGTGCATGTTTTGGCCAAAGCCCAGCAAGGACGGAAACTTGTCCGCGAGTCCGCCGGCCATGTTGCCGATCTGGTAGGTCGCAAGTCGCGTCGAGTCGGTCTGGAAGGCGAGCGCCATCAAATCATACATCGTGCGGATCAGTTCGAGCGGCGTGTCCACGGTGGCATCGAGCCGCAGGCCGGAGGCGTCCACCGCGGGTTTCGGGACATCGAGCCACTCTTGCGAACTTACTACGCGCTGCTCGATCTGCCGCACCGAAGCGAGATACTCGTCGAGCTTCTGTTGATCTTCGCGGCCGAGGCGCCGGCGCAGGGAACGGGCGTTCTCTTGCACGAGGTCCAGCATGCTGCCGGAGTTCTGCAATTCGCGACGTTGCTCGGCCTTGCTCGCCTCATTCACCCCGAACAGGCGCTCGAAAACTACGCGCGGGTTGTTGAGCGAGGGAATGGGCTGGCCGGTGCGGCTGAAAGACAGCGTGCTCGCGCGCGTGGTCTCGCCCACGCCGCCGTCGGTGGAAAGCACGAGCGAGGAGAAGCGGGTCTGGTTGGCAAAATGTTCCGCCGCCACCTGATCGGCGGAGATGGAGTTGTTCAACTGGCTGCCGGTCAATTCCGCCCCTGTCAGGAAAATGTCGCTGGTGTCATGGCCGTTCATCTTGCGCCCATGCGGATGCGACAGGCCGCCCAGAATCGTCACCTCCTCGCGCAGCGGTTCCAACGACTTGAGGCTGTTGTTGAATTGAAAATTCCGTCCTTCCCCTTTCGGAAACCAATTCCACGCCGCCTGCTCGTCGCCTTCGCCCGGAATGCTGACCCCATACGGAAAATAAACGGTGACGAAGCGACGGGGTCGCGCGACGGCGCCCGTGGTGCGGGTGGCACCGCGCACCTCCATCGACGAGAAAAATGGGAGAGCCAGGGATACTCCGAGACCGCGAAGAAACTCGCGGCGATTGAGATGCCAGGACTTTTTCATGGGAGTGCGAGTGGAGTCTCGGTTACTTGGTCCGGAAGGGTTCGCTGACGACAATCCCCTCAATGAGCTTGCCCAAGTTGTAGTCGTTTTTTGTGAATTGCTGCGTCAGCTCATCGACCGTGGTCTCATCACCAAGCTCAAGTGAGCGGCCGAGCGAGTAGGCGAGCAGCCGGGAGGTCAGCGCGCGGGCGAACTGCTTGCGCTTGTGCTCGAGCAGGTAGCGCTTGAGTGCGTCAATGCCGGAGACCGCGTCGCCGCCCGGCATGACCGCGTCCGTCTCGACGCCGATCAGGACGTCTTGCAGGAGATCGCCGACTTTTTCTTTGCGCAGAATCCGGTCACGCCACCGGGCGTCGGCGCCATAGCCCTCAAGCGCGATGCCCCACGGATCGATATTGCGGTGGCAATCCGCGCAGGCCGGATCCTTGCGGTGCAGTTCCATCTGCGCCCGGATCGGCAACCGGGCGAAATGAGGCGACACCGCATCGAGGACCGGAACATTGGGCGGTGGCGGGGCGGGCGGATCATCCAGGAGGCGCTTGCGAATCCACACCGCGCGCTTGATCGCATGGGAATCATTGCCGGTGGAGTTGCCGAGCAGGAAGGCCCCTTGGGCGAGCAACCCGCCGCGATGATCGTCCGGCTTCAAGGCCACGCGCTCAAACCGGATTCCCTTCGGTCCGGTCAGACCATAGAGCCGGGCGAGTGGCTCGTTCAGCATTGCGAAGTCGGAATCGAGCAGGTTGAGCGCGCTGAGATCCTGGTGGAGCAGCTCCGCAAAGAAATGTTGGGTTTCGTGACGCATGTCCGCCTTCCGCGCGTTGTCGAAGTCTGGATAATACTCGGGATTGATGGCCACACGATCAACGGCGCCCAGATCGAGCCACTGGTCGGTGAAATGTTCGACAAGCTGCCCGGACCTCTCGTCCGCCAGCAGACGGCGCGTCTGGCGCCGGAGCGTATCCGCCTCGACCAGTTTTCCGTCGTCCGCCAGCCGCCGCAGTTCCCGATCCGGCATGGTGGCGGTGAGGAAATAACTGAGCCGCGACGCCAGTTCATGGTTGTTCAGCCAGCGTCGTCCATCGGGGGCGGCGGTTTCCACGAGGTAAAGAAAATCCGGCGAGATCAAGACCATGGCGAGGGCTTCGCGCAGCGCGCGCTCCAGCGAGTCGGACTGAGCGCGGATTTTCTGGTAGTAGGAGAAATAGTTTTTCACCTCTTCCGCCGCCACCGGACGGCGAAATGCGCGGGTCATGAAGTGGGTCAGCACCTCGTGGGCGTAGGCGGACTCGTCTCGGTCCCGCCGCGCGGAATCAAAGAGGATATTCCTGTGCTCGGCCGGCGGCCACTGCGCAAACAACGGGCCTTCGAATTCGACCGACTCGATGACGATCTGGGGAAAGGTTAGGTAATCTTTCGGGTCAACCAACTTCTCGGGGATCAGGATCTGCGCGGTCGGAACCTTGAAGGGCTCGACCGATTCCGGGTGCGTGCCGTTATTGTAAACGTTGCGTAGCCAGATCTTCAGGCCGTTGTATTTTTTCTGAACCCGGACTGGCAGGGGAAATTGCTCGATACGTCCGCGATATTCAAAGGTCTGGGTCTCGGCGGAAGTCACGTCGACCCGCCCCAGCTCCCGGAACGGAGCGCTGACATCAGCCCGGTAACCCACGCAAACGGAGAGCTGCGGGTAGCCCATTTTCTCGTGCGGAACAGCGTGGGCCTTGATTCGCACGAGGAATTCGCCGCTCTTGGGATACTCGTTCATCGAGGCCACAAACGTGCCCGTGCGACCCAGGGTGGCGGACCATGGGCCGTATCCTTTGTCCTTGAACGGCTCCGTGAAACGCTCCCGGAAAATCGGCGGCTCCGGTTCGGACACGATCACGCGGCTCAGGGCGTCGCGCGCGACCCTGAGGTAGTTTTCCAACTGCATGTCCGAGAAGCCCTGACTAGCACCGTTGTTTTTGAACCCCTCGCGGGAGAGCGAATCGGGCGGCAGATCGCGCGCATAATCGTCGGCGATCCCCAGCAGATCGCCCATGGTGTTGCTGTATTCGAAGCGATTGAGGCGACGCAGCACGACGCCAGAACCGGCTTGGCGCTGGGCCTGGATCGCCTCGTCGATTTGGGTGTTGAGCCAACCGATGAGCGCCCGCCGATCCCCGTCTCCCAGAGGTGGCTCGTCGTCCGGCGGCATCTCGCCCAGATTCACGGCATTGCGCACATCGCGCCAAGTTTCGGCGGCCCGACGCTCCTTGAGCAGATCAGGGGAAAGGGTGTCGAGCCGTAGACCCGATTTTTGCTTTTCGGGGCCGTGGCATTTGAAGCAGTGCTTTTCCAGCGTCGGGTAAACTTCTTGGCGGAATTTTGCGACGGCAGAGGTGGCGGCCCCGGCGGGGACTGCCAGCGCGGCCAACCCCGTCGCCACCAAGCCCGTGATCAAACCGCAACGGGTCACCACGACGCAGGATCGCTCCGGATCGGCAATCATGGCCGGCCCGATCCGCTCAAAGATCGTCGCCATCGTCGCCATTTGTTTTCTTCCCCTTGCCCTTTCCTTTTGGCGCTTTGGCATTTTTTTCTGCGAGTGCCGCCGCCTTCTTGCGCAGGTCGGCTAGCTCGGCGGCGCTTAGCTGGCGTCCTTCGGACCGGGCTTCGGTCGTGAGCAGGGCAAATTCCTCGCTGTCGGGTCGCTCGGCAGAACCCGGCCCGATTTTGCCATCGGCCCGGAGGATCGGGGAGAAGTAGGGCTCCCGTTCACCCGCGCTCACCCGCAGTCTGACATCAGGCCGCGCATTGAAGGCCTTTTGTAGCGCGAGCATATGTTTCATCCTGTCCGGATTGCTTGCGGCTACGTCATGGGTCTCCGTGCGATCGCGGGTCAGGTCGTAGAGCTGCCAAGGCTCGCCATAGGCCGTCACCATCCGCCACCCGCCGTCAACGACCGCCATGTTGGCAAACAATTGGAAATACAACGTCCGGGGGGGGAGAACGGCGTTTTGGGTCAGGATCGAGGCGAAGGATCGTCCGGTCAGCGGCGGCTGCTCCTTGCCGCCAAAATGGTCGGGATAGCCGACGCCAGCCAGATCCATGAACGTGGGCAGGATATCAGCGATCTGGCAGGGCTGGTCTTCATAGGCCCGGCGCGGTTTAATGCCCGCGGGCCAGCTGGCAATGAAGGGAGTCGTCACGCCTCCGCTGTTCTGCGTGCGCTTGTAATATTTCAGCGGCGTGCTGGAGGCGAAAGCCCAGGCCACGCCGATGTTCCACCGGCTGCCGGGGGCGCCGATCGTGCCTCCTCGAACGCGGTCGTTCGGGCTCGCCCCGTTGTCATTCATGAAGATGACCAGAGTGTCGTCGCGGATGCCCAGCTCCTCCAAAGTTTTCACCACCCGCCCCACGCCTTGGTCAACGCAATCCACCATCGCCGCATAGGCCGCCATGCGGAGATCCTGCATGTCATGTTCCGGGGCGCTCAGGGTGTCCCATGCCGGAATGGTCGCGGGCCGCTCAAGCAGGGGCCAGCCGGCTCCGGCGAGGCCCAACGCCTGCTGCTTGGCGAATCGTTCCTGTCGGATGACGTCCCAGCCCTTGAGGTATTTGCCGCGATATTTGGCGATTTCCGCCGCCGGAGCCTGGAGCGGGGCATGCGGCGCGTTGTAGGCGAGATAGAGGAAAAACGGTTTGTCAGGATTGGTCCGCTTTTCCTCCTTGATGAACGTGACGGCGTAATCCGTGAGCGAGGTCGTCACATAAAAATCCTTCTCCGGCACTGGCCAAGGTTTGCCATCGAGGAGGAACGATTTGTCACCTTTGAAAAAATCCGTGGCGCCGCCCATGAAACCGAAGTGGCGGTTGAACCCGCGTTCATACGGGATGCCGGCGCAGTGCCACTTGCCCACCATCATCGTGCGGTATCCCGCGGTTTGGAGCACTTCGCCGAAATTGGGGCTGTCCTTGCGGACGGCGACATTCGGGCTGTGGGCCCACCATTGCTGGCCGGTCACGAGAGCCGCGCGACTTGGTTCGCATTTTCCGCAGTTGTAGAACTGGGAAAATTTCAAGCCGCCGTTCGCGAGGCGGTCGATGTTGGGCGTGTTGATCTCGCCGCCGTAACAGCCGATGTCGGAGAAGCCCATGTCGTCGGTCATGATGACGACGATATTGGGGCGAGTGGGGGTTGCAGCGGCCAGCGCGGTCGTCGCGGCAAGCGCGAGCAGCAGGGGGAGGAATTTCATGAATAGAGCGAGGCAAGGGTTGAGGGGACAACCGAACAAGGAGGGGGAACTGGACTCGACGTTGCGCCGAAGTATTGGTTGTAAGAAACCTTTCCTGTTTGCGAGTTTCTGTTGCGATTTATTGAGCCAAAATACCGGGCACGGAGACACGAATTTGATCCTTTGGGTGATAATGCTAAAGCCGGAAAAAGCCCGTGGCCATTGCTGCTCCGTGTTCCTCTGCGCCTCCGTGCCTGGGTTGATGGGGTTTCTTGGGGTGGGCTGAGAACGGGGAAGGCGATCTACGGTGCGCGGGAGTTTTACGGCGCGG
>JBBRLB010000018.1:0-61183 GCA_038231575.1 Opitutales bacterium
TACCGGCTGATGTGCTCGTGGGAAACGCAGGACGCCGACATCGCCGCGTTTCTCGCCGACGCCGCCGCGGCGATCGCGAAACGCCGGTGAGCCCACAGACAGCAGTCTCCATCAATCGCTAAAAAGCAGAAGCACGGAAGCCCAGAAAATCCACCTCGCTCCGCTGCGCCCCCCCCCCGTCTCTGCGTTTCCGCCCTTCCGCTCCTCCGCGCTTTCGCGCCTCGCCCGCACAAAAAAGCCCCGACGTAATCGTCGGGGCTTTTGGTTTGAAAGGAATCGAGCTTACTTGCCCGGGGCAGGCGTGGCCGGCGCCGCGGGGGCCGGCGGCTTGATCTCGAGGAGTTCGACTTCGAAAATCAGCGTGGAGCCGGGCGGGATGCCGCCCTTGCCGTCATCGCCATAGGCGAGCTGCGGCGGGACGTAGAGTTTGATTTTGCCGCCCTTGTTGATCTTCTGGAGACCCTCGGTCCAGCCGGGGATGACTTGGTCGAGACCGAACTCGGCCGGCTCATTGCGCTGCACAGAGCTGTCGAAGACGGTGCCGTCCACGAGCGTGCCGTGGTAGTGCACCTTGACGATGTCGGTCGGCTTCGGGTTCGGGCCCTCGCCGGGCTTCATGATTTCGTAGCGGAGGCCGTCCGGCAGCTCGATGATGTTTTTGTTGTCCTTGAGCTTCGCGAAAAACGCGGCGTTCGCGGCAAGGCTCTGCTGCTTCAGCTTGCCGAGGTAAGTGGCCTGCTTCTTCTGCATGAACTCGTCCATCTTGGGCCCGATCTGCTCGAGCACGAAGGGCGAATCCTTGCCGGACGCGGCCGACGAGATGCCCTTCACGAAGGCGGCGATCTCGGAGGCATTGAACTCGAGTTCGGCGAGCCCGACGCGCTTGCCCATGAACCAGCCGAATTCCTCGACCAGTTGCGCATCCGCGAAAGCGGGCGCCACCGGAGCGGCGGCAGGGGCCGTGGCGGCCGGAGCGGGCGTCGAGCCCGGGATGTTGAGTTTGACTTCCTGCGCGCGCGCGGCGGCAAGGCCGAGCGCCAGCAGGCAAATCGTGACGATGGATTTCAATTTCATACGGTGCTTTGGATGTGAAGGAGAGTCACGGCAGCGGACAGTTTGTGCCGTAAAAGTTGTCGGATGTGCCAGCGCGCCGGGCCAAATGCAACCAATTACTCCCCGCTTGTGTCGCGCGGCCCAAGTCCTCATTTTTTTCCGTCCTATCCATGAACCCCGATCAATTCTGGACCTCACAGGACGGCCAAATCCTCACCGTCAAGAACAAGGACGAGCGGACCGTCACCTTGACCCTCGCGTTCTGGCCGCGCAACCCGGCCGAGTTTGACGACATCAAGGCGCATCTCGGTGCGCTGAAGTTCAGCGAACGCAGCTCGATGGCCCGCATCGGGATCGAGATGCTCGTCCACGGCGCCCCGCAGGTGGAGGGCAACCGGGTGCAACTTGAGGTCGACGCCTTCATCTACGATCCCAGTTTTCCCAACGCGCCCTACTGGAAGAAGCTCCTGCGGGTGGGCTCGCCGGTCGGCCGTCTTTTCTACGCCCCGGCCGCTGCGAAGCTCACCACCGGCGAAATCTGGTCCGCGATCACGGAGAACCGGATCAAGCTGCCCAACACAATCAGCATCGACCGGCTCGGCCGCGTGTTCCTCACCCCGCACCAGGTCAGCTACACGCTCAATCCGAAACTCCAGCGGCCGAACTTCGAACGCATCGTCGCCGGGAACGCCGGTCGCAGCTACCTCGATCGCGTGCAGGTCCGCCACGACGCCGCGCCGCTCACCATCCCGCCGCACTCCGGTATCCTCACGAGTTGCTCGATGTATTTGAAGGAGCACTTTGTCGTGCTCAACCAAGGCGAGGGCAATTTCGGCATCCACACCAGCGCCGTGCTGCTCGATCCGATCAAGACGTTTGGCACGAACGTCATGTTGGAAATCTACAACACCGGCGATCAGCCCGTCGTGAATCCTGTGGTCTCGGTCGAACTCTTTCGCGCACCCGAGACCAGCGATCCCGAGTTCAAGTCACTCACGAAAAAACGCACGCGCCTCCTTTCCACCGCGACTGATCTCTACAAGTGCCTCGACGGGAATCCCGCGCGCGACGCCGGCGAAGCCCGCCCCCGCACGAAGATCACCGTCAAGGGCCAGAGCGCGACGATGGAGAACCGCTGCGTTGTCGTCCGCGCCAACGAGGATCTCAAGAAAGTCCTCGAGGGCGAAATCTGTCCGATCGGCTACCGCACGATGATTCAGGCGCTCGACGCCGCGCCGGACAACGCCGACACGCTCATCCTCGATTACTTCCCCGATCTGCTTGAGCACATCGAACTCGTCACCCGCATGGGCGACGTGAAGTTGAAGCGCCTCATCTTCCGCAAGGCCTCGCGCACCCACGGCTACTTCCTCTCGAGTAACGCGCACGCCCGCCTCGACATGTTCTACGCCGTCGGCCTCCAGATCCACTGGTATGACGAGCTCACCAAAGATCTCTACACGCACGTCTACAAAAAGGAGCACGGCTTCTTCGTGCGCGAGGAGATGACCCGCAAATTCCAGGAGGCCACGATCCTCGCGTTCTACGGCTCGGCGGTCGGGCTCGACGATGCCGACACCGCGCGCATCTCGTCGCTCGTCGAAAAACTCACGAGTTTCATCGGCAGCAATCTCGGCGTGCTCACCGGCGGCGGTGGCGGCGTGATGCGACTCGCGACCGATCAGGCGCGCGGCAAGGGCGCGCTCACCGGCGCGTGCTTCCTCGAACTCGAGGCGCAGCCCCCCGAACTCGGCGTCGATTTCTTCAACACCTTTCAGGAATCGTCCCGTCACTTCCGGCAAAAATGGTTCGAGGCGGCGGATTTTTGCATCTTCAACGTCGGCGGCGTCGGCACGCTCGAGGAAATCGGCATCGAGATGTGCAACCTCAAGCTCGGCATCCGCCCGCGCGTGCCCTACATTTTCTTCAACGCGAAATTCTGGGGCGATCTCCGCAAGCAGGTCACCCACATGGTCCGCACGAAACGAGCGCCCGCGTGGATGCTCGACTACATCCTCTTCACCGACGATCCGGATGAGGTCGTCGCGTTTTACCGCAAGAAGCTGCAGGTGCTTTGAATTCGGGGAAGAAACCTCGATACCGCCACGAGGACTTTCCCCGATAGCGGTTCGATGGGCACCGATTGTCTTAGTCGGTGATGAAAGAAATACTTTTAATGCTCACCCTCGCGACGACCGCCGCTTTCGGCCAGGCGCCGGCGTCCATCGCCGGCAAGGTCTACCGCGAATCCACTTTTTTTGCCACGGTCCGTAGCTCCGGGGAAAAGACCCTCGTATTTGAAAACGACGGTCGGTTTACCTACCTGAAGTCCGGCGGTGGCTTCGCGCTCATCCTGAACGCGCCTTACAAGATTTTCCTGAACGCACCCCGCGCAGATGGCACCTATGTTTACACGCGGACCGGCGACACCACCGCCACCGTCGATCTCAATCTCAGCGACGGCAGCAAGGAGGCCTTGCGCCTCACGTTCACCACCGCAAACGGCGGCTCGGACGGTTCGTTCGCCTTTTGGCTTTCCGACCGGGCCGCCGCGACCACCGCGCCGGCTGTCAATATTTCGATGCGCGGTCAGGTCACCGCGGGGCATCCGTTGATCGTCGGCTTCGTCGTCCCAGGCGACACAACGACGGGCACGACGAATATTTTCGTTCCGCCATCCGGCGTCACGCCGCGCGAAGTGCTCATTCGCGTGGTCGGACCTTCGTTGGCCGTGTTCGGCCTGACCGGCATGTGGGCTGATCCGAATTTCCAACTTTATCGCGGCAACACGCCCGCCGCCGTCGCCGAGATGCACTATGCCGACTGGTGCGCCGAAACACGCAGTGTCGATCAGCCGGCCACATCTTCGTCCAGCACCGAAGCGGCGTTTCGGAAAATCTTCAATTCTCCTCTCGTCGGCGCATTTCCCCTCCTGTCCGGCTCGAAGGATGCCGCCGATGTCGTGCGGCTGAATCCTGGCGCCTACACCATTGTCTGCAACGCCGCCGCGGGCGACGCCGGCGGCGAGGCGCTGGTCGAAGTCTATTTTCTGCCGTGAGAGGCCGCGCCTACTTCTCCCGCCGCGGATAAACGCTGTCCAGATACCTCAAGCTGTGATCCGGCTGCGGTTCGAGCAGCGCGCCATTGTCGACCACGAGCACAACCTCGGTGCCGCGGAGGCCAAAACGAAAGCCCATTTCGAACAGCGTCTCCTCATTCACGCTGGTCGGGCCGGCTTGCTTGCCGGTGAGTTTGCCGTCGGCCAGCACAAGTATGGTCGCTGCGGGCGCACCATACCGGCCGCTGAATTCCGTGTTGAGACTCGCGATGCGGCCGGGGTCGCGGATGATTTCTACCCCCTCGGGAATTTCGGGCGCGAAACTGACATAGCCAACGATCGCCGCCACGATCAGCAGCAACGCGAGTGTCCAGCCAGAGCTCAGCGCCTTGCGCCACCCGCCGGAGCTGCGCGCCGCGTCCGCGATGAGCGCGGCTTCCTCCGCCGCCTCGGCCGTCGCGGCGGCCGACCCCGCGCGCGCTTCGCCGGCCACGATCAGTTCCATCGTCTCCGCGGGGGTGCGGTGCGTGGCGGTGTTCACGGACTCCGGCACGAGTGCGACAAAAAGTTTTCCGCCCACGTTCTGCACAGCGACTTTGCCGCGCGGACCCTCGAGATACATTTTCGCATCGACGTCGACCAGTTCCACCGCCGGCAGGCCCGCGAACGCTTGCAGCGCGGCGAGCGCCGCGGGCACCGTGACCTCGACGGGCCGCCGTTCATTCTCACCGGGCAGCGCGCGCGTGCCGTCTGCGCTGAGCTGCAGCGTCGAAAGCGTGATCATCGTGGGAGGGCGATCGCTCATCGGAAAGCCCCGGGGCTGGTCGAAGTCGCGCCGCCCTCGACCACGAAAATCACAGTAGCACCGACATCGGTCACGCGGATGTTGCCAGTCGCGAGATTGCCGTCGTCGAACGCCTTATCGAGTTTTTGCAGGTCAGTCGTGGTCCAGGTGCACCCGGTGACTTTGATGGCGGCGTTGAAAGTGACTCCGAGACTGTTTTTCGCGTCCTTGTTGTCCCAGTCGTAGCGGCCGCCGAGCGGCGTCGTCCGCAACCAGGCGTTGCGGTTGAGATATCCGTCCATGTTCGAGGGCAGCACCCCGATCACGGTCTGATCGGCGGGGAAACTCCCTTTTTCCTGCGCACAACGGTTGAACGCCTCCGCAAACACCCGGCAGTCGTTCCAAAATGCCGAACCCCGCGCGCGGGTGTTGATGCGCTTGATCGCCGTGCGTCCCATCGCCACCAAAATTGCGATCATCGTCGTCACGATCATCAGCTCGACAATCGTGAAGCCGCGACGGCTGGAGCGTGCGCCTGCTTGCATCGGGGGAGTTCTACGTGCGCGGCGCCGCGGCATACAAATGAAATCCCCGCGGATTTTGTCATTGCTGAAACGGGCGCTTCACCGAATTTCCGCAACGTGTCCGCTGACTCGTCCCGTTCCTCGCTCCCGCGCTCCGTCCTCGTCGTCGGCGCGGGTGGACGTGAGCACGCGCTCGTCCGCGCGCTGCTCGCCTCGCCTGCCTTGGGCCCCATCGCCGGGCCGGCAAAAACGCGCGTCCTCTGCGCGCCGGGCAACGCCGGCATCGCGAACGATGTCGTCTGCTTTCCCGTCGCCGCGGACGACATTGCCGGGCTCATCGCGCTGGTTCGGCGCGAGCGAATCGAGTTCGTCGTCGTCGGGCCCGAGGTGCCACTGTCGCTCGGCCTCGTGGATGCGTTGGAAAAAATCGGCGTGCCCGCCTACGGCCCGAAAGCCGACGGCGCGCGTCTCGAAGCCTCGAAGATTTTCACGAAGCAACTCCTGCTGAAAAACAAGATCCCGACCGCGCCCGCCGGGTTCTTCAGTGCAGTCGCTCCCGCCCTCGCCTATCTCCGGCAGCGCGGCGCCCCGATCGTGATCAAGGCCGACGGGCTCGCCGCGGGCAAAGGGGTGGTCGTCGCAACGACGCTCGCCGAGGCTGAAGCCGGCGTGCGCGACATGCTGACCGGCGGAAAATTCGGCGCCGCGGGAAAAGAAATCCTCATCGAGGACTGCCTCGCGGGCGAAGAAACGTCGCTGCTCGTCGTCGTATCGGGCCGCGACTACGTGATCCTACCGACGTCGCAGGACCACAAGCGCATCGGCGATGGCGACACCGGTCCCAACACCGGCGGCATGGGCACCTACTCGCCGGCCGACGTCGTCACCCCCGCACTTCTCGCCCGCATCGATCGCGAGATTGTCCGACCCTCCGTCGACGCCATTGCCGCGGAAGGCATCGAGTTTCGCGGCACGCTGTTCATCGGCATCATGCTCACCGCCGAGGGCCCGAGCGTGCTCGAATACAACACCCGCTTCGGCGATCCCGAGACGCAGGTCGTGCTGCCGCGCCTCACGACCGATGTGCTGGGCCTGCTCTGGGCCGCCGCCCGCGGCGAACTCGCCGGCACGCAACTCGCCGTGAAACCCGAGCACGCGGTCTGCGTCGTAATCGCCGCGCGGGGCTACCCCGAATCCTATCCGAAAGGCGATCTCATCACGTTCCCGCCCGCGGCTACGCTGCCGCCGGCCACGTTCGTCTATCATGCGGGCACGGCCAAAAACTCCGCGGGTCAGATCGTCACCGCCGGCGGCCGCGTGCTCGGCGTCACTGCGCTCGCCCCGACGCTCCGCGCCGCCGCCGATCGCGCTTACGCGGCCTGCGATCAGATCCAGTGCGCGTCGAAATATTTCCGCCGCGACATCGGCGCCCGCCAGTTGAACCGTGCATGAAAAAACTTCTCGCCCTCCTCGCCCTCGGGATTGCGCTGGCCGGCCTCGCGCTGGCCGCACCCCTGACCCGCAATCTCGGCCAGGGCCTCGCCTATCAGCGCGTGCACCAACTCCCCGCCGATCTCCCGACGGCCGAGGACACGCGGCGCCAGCCCTTCATCCTCGATCTGCGCTATGTCGGCGGCACGGGCGAGGACGCGGCCGCCCTCGCGGCGTGGCTCAAGTTTCATGCGACGGCCCACGCCCCGGTGCTGGTGCTCGTCAACGCCGAAACCAGCGCGGCCTTCCACTCCGTCCTGGCCACGCGCGGCCCGGGCGCGAGCGTCGTGGTGCTCGGCGGCGCGACGCCCGAATTCACCCCCGACATCGCGCTGAAAGTTTCCGCTGACACCGAGCGCCGCGCCTACGATGCGCTTGAGCACGGCGCCACCGCCGAGTCGCTCATCACCGAGACTCCCGACAAGCCGCGCAACGACGAGGCCAAGCTCGCCAAGGATCGCCAGCCGGTGCCGGAGGTCGTCGCCGTCCCAGGCGAGCCACCGACCGACCTGCCCGTGGCCGATGCGGTGGCCAAGCCGAAGCCGCCGCCGCTCACCGACGTCGTGCTCCAACGCGCCGTCCAACTGCATCGCGCGCTCGTCGCGTTGAAAAAATTGTAGGGCGGGCTTTATGCCCGCCACTCGTCCCGGTGCCGCGGCGCGCGCGGATCATTCCCCGCCCGTCCACGCAATCCGGTTTTGCCTTTCCCGCGAAACCATGCCCTTTGCCTCCGCCTAACCGATGTCCGCGCCCGGAAAAATCATCGCCGTTTGCACCGCCAACATCTGCCGCAGCCCCATGGCCGCGGCACTGCTGCAGCACGCCCTCGCCGCGCAACCCGAACCGCTGCGCTCGTTGCAGGTCGTGTCCGCGGGGGTCGCGGCGCGCGCCGACGAACCCGTCTCCGAGAACTCCGTGATCGCGTTGAAAAAAGTCGGCCTCAATATCGCGGGCCACCTCAGCCAGCCGCTCACGCAGCAGATGCTCGACGAGGCCGCGATGATCCTGTGCATGACCGAGTCGCATCGCGCGATGATCCGGTTCCAGGCGGAGCCGGCGCCAAAAAACATTTTCCTGTTCCGGGAATTCATGCCGCAGCGCGGCGACAAGGAAATCGGCGATCCCTACGGCGGCCCGCTCAAGGTCTACGAGGCGGCGCGTGATGAAATGGTCGAAGCCATCCCGTCGCTGGTGGAATTCATTAAGACACGGTTCCCCGCCAAGCCGGCCAACTGATTTGGGATTTCGGATTGCGGATCACGGATTAAAAACATCCGCTGACCGCGCCATTTTCATCTCCAAATCCGCCAGCCAAAATCCGCAATGTTGAACGCCGCGCCGCTCTCCTCCCTCGATCCCGCCATTGCCTCGGCCATCGCCGCCGAGCTCGCCCGCCAGCAAAGCCACATCGAACTCATCGCGTCCGAAAATTTCGTCGTCCCCGCCATCCTCGAAGCGCAGGGCAGCGTGCTGACGAACAAGTATGCGGAAGGTTATCCCGGCAAACGCTGGTATGGCGGCTGCGAGATCGTCGACAAGATCGAGCAGATCGCGATCGACCGCGCGAAGCAGCTCTTCGGCGCCGAGCACGCCAACGTCCAGCCGCACTCCGGCGCGCAGGCCAACACCGCCGTCTACGCCGCCGTCCTCCAGCCCGGCGACAAACTCCTCGGCATGAACCTCAGCCACGGCGGTCACCTCACGCACGGCAATCCCGCGAATTTCTCCGGCAAGCTCTACAACTTTTGCCAATACGGCGTCCGCGAGGATTCCGGCCTCATCGACTACGATGAACTCGCGGCGGTCGCGCTCCGCGAAAAGCCGAAGATGATCACGGTCGGCGCCAGCGCCTACTCGCGCGTGATCGATTTTCCGCGCATGGCCGAGATCGCGCGCTCGGTCGGCGCGATGCTGTTCGCCGACATCGCGCACATCGCCGGCCTCGTCGCGACGGGCGTGCATCCGTCGCCGGTGCCGCACGCCGATTTCGTCACGACCACGACGCACAAAACGCTCCGCGGCCCGCGCGGCGGCCTCATCCTGTGCCGGGCGCAACATGCCAAGGCGATCGACTCCGCGGTCTTCCCAGGCACGCAGGGCGGCCCGCTCATGCACGTCATCGCCGCCAAGGCGGTGTGTCTCGGCGAGTGCTTGAAGCCCGAGTTCAAGACCTACTCGGAGCAGATCGTGAAGAATTCCCGCGCGCTCGCGGCCGCGTTTGCCGCGCAGGGCTACAAGATCGTTTCGGGCGGCACCGACAACCACCTCTTCATGATCGATCTGCGGACGAAGTTTCCGGAGCTCACCGCCAAGAAGGCGCAGGAGACCTTGGATCTCGCCCACATCACGTGTAACAAAAACACCGTGCCGTTCGAGACGCGCAGCCCTTTCCAGGCCTCGGGCATCCGGCTCGGCACGCCGGCCGTCACGACGCGCGGATTCCTCGAGGCGGACATGGCCGAGATCGCGGCGTGCATCGACACCGTGCTCGCCGCCATCGGTTCGCCCGGCGAAGCCGCGGCGATTGCCGGGGTCACGCAGCGCGTCACCGCCCTGACAGGGCGTTTTCCCCTGCCGTATCATACCTGATCTGACTTCCGACGGGGACGGGAAAATATTTGCGCCCGTCGTTGCGACTCGCCGCATTCGGAAATCTCCCTGGCCTCTCGCAAAATCCCGCGATCTCCCCTTGCGCCTCTCTTCCCGGGCGCGCAATTTCCCGGCGTGGTTCCCCGCCCGATTCCACTTCTGCGTTCCTATGCACCGCTCACCGTCCTGTTGATGGGAGCATTGCTATCGGTGTTCGCCTACCGCATCGCGAGCGACAGCGATCGCCGCCGGGTCGAAACGGAATTCTACCGCCGCGCCGACATCCGCCACACGCTCACCCGCGAGGTGCTGAACTATTACGACGCGGGCCTGTTCGGCATGCGGAACCTCTTCCTCGCCGATCGCCTGCCCACGCGCGAGGAGTTCGCTCGCCTCACGCAGGAAATCATCGCGCGCTATCCGGGCATCGCGACGCTCGAGTGGGCGCCCGTCCTCGCCCACGGCGACCGCGCCGCCTTTGAACGGCAACTGACCACTGAACTCGGCCTTCCCGTGCAGGTCATGAAGACCGAGGGCGGCACCCGGCTGGTGCGCGCGAGCGACAAGCCCTCCTATGCGGCCGTCAGCTACGTTGCGCCCTCCGCCGGCAAGGAGGTGGTGTTCGGTTTCGACATCACGACCGGCCAGATCGCCGAGGCCGTCGCGCGCGCCGGCCGCGAGCGCACGATGATCGTTTCGCCCGCGGTGAAGCTGATTGAAAAACCGGATCTCAACCGCCTCGGTCTCGTCTGGATCTGGCCGATCTTTCGCGGCGAAGGTCCGCCGCCCCCGCTCGTCGGCTATGTGCTCGGGATCTTCCGCCTCACCGAAATGCTCGACGAATCGATCCGGCGCCACCCGGCGACGATGCTCGATGTCCTTTACCTCGATCCCGCCGAAACGGATCCCGCGCGGCGCCGCTTCTATTACCAGCCCGGCTCCCCGTTGCGGGCGGACGCGCCATGGCCGACCGAGGCGGAGTTTCGTGCCAGCGGGCTCATCCGCGAACAACCCATTCCCCTCGGCGGAAGAACCTGGCAGGTGCTCTACCGCCCGCGCCGCGACTGGATCGCCGAGATCGACAGCGAGCTGCCCGAATGGCTGCTCGTCGTCGGGCTGTTGTGCAGCGGGGCGATGGCCGGGTGGGTTTTCCAAGTGACGCGACGGGCCGCGGTCGTGGAGCGCGTCGTCCGGGATCGCACGAAGGAAGTGATTGAGAGCCGGCGCGAGCTTGCCGGCTTCCTGCACGCGCTGCCCGGCATGGCGTTTCGCGGCCGTTACGATGACAAGTTCGGGTTGTTCTATGTCAGCGAGGGCTCGAGCGCGCTGACCGGCTATCCGCCCGAAGATTTCCTGGCCGGCCGGGTGCACCTGCGCGATCTCATCCATCCGGACGATCTCGGGAGCGTGCGTGCCGCCACGCGCAATGCCGTGATGGACGGGGTGCCGCTGGAGCTCGAATACCGGCTGCACACCCGCGACGGCCACGAAAAATGGGTGCTTTCGCGCGGGCGCGGCCGCCGCGCCGAGGACGAGCCGTTCAGCTTTTTCGAGGGCCTCGCGATCGACATCACCGCTCAAAAACTCGCCGAGCGCGAACGCCTCGGCCTCGAGCGCAAGCTCCTCGAGAGCCAGAAACTCGAGAGCCTCGGCCTCCTCGCCGGCGGCGTCGCGCACGATTTCAACAATCTCCTCACCGGCATCCTCGGCAACGCCAACCTCGCCCGCCTCACGCTCCCGGGCAACGCGAGCGTGCACTCGCACCTGCAGGCGATCGAAACCGCCTCACTGCGTGCCGCTGAGCTTTGCCGGCAGATGCTCGCCTACGCCGGCAAGGGCCGCTTCGTCGTCGAGCCGATCGATCTCAGCGCGCTCGCCGACGGACTCGTGCCGCTGTTGAAAATCTCGGTCGGCCACCGCGCCGAACTTCGGCTGGAACTTGGCTCTGGACTGCCGGCCGTGATGGCCGACGCCACCCAGCTCCGCCAGATCGTGATGAACCTCGTCCTCAACGCCGCCGACGCCACGAGCGGCAAACCCGGCACCATCACGATTTCCAGCGGCACGGTCCACGCCGACGCCGCGCTGCTCGCTGGCTGCGCCGCCGGCGCCGACTGCGCGCCGGACGACTACGTTTTCCTCGAAGTGCGCGACGACGGCGTCGGCATGACCCCCGCGGTGTGCGCGAAGATTTTCGATCCGTTTTTCACGACGAAGTTCGCGGGTCGCGGGCTCGGGCTCGCCGCCGCGCTCGGCATCGTGCGCAGTCATCGGGGTGCGCTGCAGGTCGAGAGCACGCCAGGCGTCGGCTCGACGTTTCGCCTGCTGTTGCCGCCCAGCGTGGGAGCCGACGCACGCCTGGCCGCGCCCTCCGCGTCGGCGTCGGCCAATTGGCATCGCACCGGAACCGCGCTGCTGATCGATGACGAGCAACCTGTCCGGGAAGTCGGTGCTGCGATTCTCGCGAGCTTCGGCCTCACGCCGCGCACCGCCGCCGATGGCGAAGCCGGCCTCGCGATCTTCCGCGAGAATCCCGCCGCGATCGACGTCGTCGTTCTCGATCTCGTGATGCCGGGGATCAACGGCGAGCAAACGCTCGAGGCGCTGCGCCAGGTGCGGGCCGACGTGCGCGTGCTGCTCGTAAGCGGTTACGCGGAGGGCGAACTACTGCGACGCTTCGGGCCGGAGCGCGGACGCCTGGCGTTTCTCTCGAAACCGTTTACCCGCGAGGCCCTCGCCGACAAGCTGCGGGAATTGCTGGGATGATTAATCCGGTGAAATTTTCAACGCTTGTCCTTCTAAGCGCCGCGAAGTTACCGGGCGAAGAGACCGGCTGGGGTCATCCGATCGGAGCTTCGAGCCGGGAAAGAGTGCCGTAAGTCCAAATGGATTCTTCGCTGCACTCAGAATGACAAACCAAAGACCATGCGTCTTGAATCGCTCAAAGCCTGTGCGCTGGCGCTGCCCCACACGGTGGTCGTGAAACAGTGGGGCGAGCACCTGGTCTTCAAGGTCGCGGGAAAAATGTTTTTGATCGTCGGCCTCGATGGCGTCCTCGCCGAGGGTGCGACGTTCAAGTGCACGCCGGAGGAATTCGACGAGCTGGTGGAAATCGACGGCATCGCCCAAGCGCCGTATTGCGCGAAACGCCACTGGGTGCACGTCTCCGACCTCGATGCGCTCCCGCGGACGGAGTTCGAGGGGCGCACCCGCCGGAGCTACGACCTCGTGGTGGCGAAACTGCCAAAGAAAGTTCAGGCCACGCTCAGGTAGGAGGCGCGTGCCGGCGATGGCTTGAAGTGGTCGCGGCGCCCCGCCGCAATTTGAACCGCCGACTCTTCGGCCCGAAGCCGCCGCCACTCTCCCGGCCCTCCGATAAGATCGTCGGGAACTTCCGTTTGCTCCTTGGCGTCTCGTCGGGAAGCTTCTTTCCTGTTCCGGTTCCCGTGTCTACCGCCGCTCCCTCTCCGTCCGTCCCCGCGCGTCCCCTGTCGCTCGGTGTCATCTTTCTCACCCTCTACATCGACCTCATCGGGTTCTCGATCGGGTTTCCCCTCGGCCCCGATCTGCTCGCCCACTACCTGAAGATCGAGGGGCAAACCGGCCTGCTCGGCTGGCTTGTGGGGCAAACCGACGCCCTCGCCCACCTCCTCGGCAAGGATCACAATTTCGCCGCGGTCCTCTTCGGCGGCGTGATCAGCTCGGTCTTCTCGATGCTGCAATTCGTCTTCGCGCCTTTCTGGGGCGCGCTGAGCGACCGGCGCGGACGCCGCGGCGTCCTCCGCTGGACGGTCGCGGGCAACGCCCTCGGCTATCTCCTCTGGATCGTGAGCGGATCGTTCTGGCTGTTTCTGTTTTCGCGCGTCGTGAGCGGCGCGTTTTCGGGCAATCTCTCCGTCGCCACCGCGGCGGTCGCGGATGTCACCACGCGCGAGCAACGCTCGAAGGCGATGGGTCTCGTCGGCGCCGCGTTCGGCCTCGGCCTTGTCACCGGCCCCACGCTCGGCGCGCTGCTCGTGCGCTTCAACCTGCTCGAAAATCACCCGTCGCTCGCGCGCTTCGGCATCAATCCGTTTTCGGTGCCCGCACTCGTCGCGTTCGCGCTCTGCCTCGTCAACCTCGTTTGGATCACCGCGCGTTTCCGCGAAACGCTCTCCGACTCCGCCCGCGCCGAGGCGCGCGAGCCGCGACTGCGCAATCCGCTCCGCGCGATCCTCGCGCTCGACAACCCGGCGGTGCGGCAGGTCAACATCGTGGCGTTTGTATTTTCAGTGGCGTTCGTCGCGATGGAGGCGTCGCTCACGTTCCTCTCCGCCGATCGCTTTGGCTACACCGCGCGGCAAAACGGCCTGCTCCTCGGCTTCCTCGGCGTCTGCTCGATCATTACGCAGGGCTTCATCGTCCGGAAAATTTTGAAGCCGGCGAACGAAACGCGCGTGCTCGCCGCAGGCCTCGCCCTCTCCGCGCTCGGGCTGATCGCGGTCGGTTTGGCCGCGCACCCGTGGCAGCTTTACGCGGCACTCGCGTTGCTGGCGGGCGGCGCGGGACTCGTCAATCCGTCGTCCACCGGGCTGATTTCGCTCTACAGCAGCGCCGCGGAACAGGGCCGCGTGCTCGGGATTTTCCGCTCGCTGGGCTCGCTGTCGCGGGCCATCACGCCGGTGCTGGCCGGGTTGGTGTTTTGGATTTTTGGGGGCACCGTGCTCTTTGTCGCCGCCGGCGTGCTCGCGGGCGCGGCGTTCGTCTTGAGCCGCCGGCTGCCCGTCCCCGTGCCATGAGACGTCTGGCCTCCTCGCTCTTCGCCTTGGTGGCGCTGTTGCTCGGCGGCTGCTCGACCCTGCCGTCGGCATTTCATCGGGCGCCCCCGCGCCCCGGCCGGACCACGCTTGGTTCGCCGCTCGTCATCGTGCCGGCGGCGACGCTCGACCACTACCTGATCATCGAGGCACGCTGGGATCGCAGCGGCCCCTACCACTTCCTGATTGATACCGGATCATCCGTCACGCTTGTCACGCCCGCGCTGGCGAAACGCTATCCGTCGTCCAACGTCCCCGCGTCCAGCGCCCCGCACGTGCGCGTAAAATCTGCCGAGGGCGAGGTCACCGACCTGCCGCCCGCGACGCTGCGACGCATCGAACTCGGCGACGCCCGCTTCGACGACGTGCCGGTGCTGCTCTACGATTGCGCCGCGCTCTCCGCCCACCTCGGCGTGAAGATCGATGGCGTGCTCGGATTTCCGCTGTTCCGCGAGACGCTGCTCACGCTCGACTACCCGCGCAGCCGGATCGTGCTTCGGCCGCTCACCTCCACCGTGGCGATCCCCGGCACCACGCTCCCGCTCGACGACGCCAACAAAACGCCGCTGATCCATCTCGGCCTCGGCGATCGGACGTTCGTCGCGCTGATCGATTCCGGCAGCGACTCCCCGCTCAGCCTCAATCCCGTCGGCCTCGAGCCGCGTTTTGCCAGCGCCCCGCGCCCCGGCGCCACCGTCGGCACCCTCACCGGCGATCGGCCGCAGCAAGTCGGCCGCCTCGCCGAGACGCTCACCATCGGCAACTTCACGCTGCCCAATCCCATCGTCGATCTCACCGACGAACTCTCCTCCGTGGGCGGCGAGATCCTCCGAAATTTTACCGTCACGTTCGACCAACGGCACGATCGCGTGACGTTTCAACGCGACACGTCCGATCCGATCATCACGCCGTCGCACCGCAGCTCCGGCGTCAGCTTTAACAAGACGCCCGCCTACTGGCGCATCGCCGGCGTCGTGCCCGACTCGCCCGCCGCGGCCGCAGGCCTGCAAACCGGCGATCTCGTCACGCGCATCAACGGCGAGCCGATCGTCAAATGGGATCTGACGCGTTATGAGCAACTCATCGCGACCGCCGACGACCTCGCGTTTTCCTTCCTCAACGGCACGGTCGAAACCGAGAAACGCATCCGGGTGTTCGAGCTGGTGCCGTAAGGAAAGGCTCAGCGTGTCCGGGGATAGTCGGAGCGGAAACGAGGCTGCGGGGGTTGACGGTGTTGGTCGCATCGACCCTCACCTGCCAACGACTGGTCCAGTTGGGAGGGCCGGAGTTGAAGAGCACGGACTTCAACGCCCCCTGCGCCGCAGCCCACGTCGGGCTGATTCACATTTCTCCTCGCGCGCCTTTTCGGCGGTCGCGCCGCGGCGCGCGCCTAGGATTTTCTCCGCAGCAGAAACGCCGCGGCCCCGTCGTGCCCATTGACCCACGGGAAACTCAGCACGCTCGACTCGAGTTGAAACGGCCCGCCGGCCCGGCTGTTGAAAAACTCCGTGACGACGCGCTCGTTTTCCTCGGTGGCGATGCTGCACGTCGAATAAACCAGCCGACCACCCGGCGCCACGAGCCGCGCCGCCGCATGCAGCAGCGCGAGCTGTTGCTTCGGGTGCTTTTGGAAATCACCCGCCTGCAAGCGCCATTTCACGTCGGCGCGATGGCGCATTACGCCAGTGTTCGAGCACGGCACGTCGATCAGCACCGCGTCGAAACTCTCCGGCAGCTTGTGCTCGCGCAGCGCGGGCACCGCGTTCTCGAGCACATCGGCCTGCACGAGCGCCACCTCGACCCCGCTCACGCGCGACAGATTTTCCTTCAACCGATCGATCCGCGCGCCCGGCAGATCCATCGCGACGACCCGGCCGCTTTTCATCGTATCGGCGATTAGCAGGCTCTTTCCGCCGGGCGCCGCGCAAAGATCCAGCACAGATTCGCCGGCCTGGGGCGCGAGCAACTCGACGGCGAGCCGCGTGCCCGGATCCTGCAAATAGAGTTTTCCCGTTTTCAGCAGCGGCTCGATCTGCGGCCAGTGGCCCGACTCGACCTCGAAAAATCCCGGCCACTTGGTCGGCTTCAAGATGGCCGGCGGCGCTTCCCCGGTCGCGCGCCAGCGGGCATAGACCGTCGCGGGTTGCTGGTTCCATTCGAGCAGCGCGCGCGTCGATTCCGCGCCGAACTGCGCGAGCCAGGCCCGCACCAGCCACTCGGGGTGGGAAAAATATTCCGCCAGCACCTCCGGAGGCGGCGCGGCGGGCGGCAACGATTCCAGCGCGGCGGCAAGTTTACGGACCACGGCGTTGACCAGTCGCGCCTCGGCCGGACTGGCGAGGGTCTTCGTCTGCTCGACCGCATGGTGGACGATTTTGGCCACGATCCCATCGGCCACCATCTTCTCCGCGGCATCAATCAGCTCGAAACCGGCGACAAAGAGGATGGCGCGGGTCGCGAACCGCGGCGGGTGCGCCACGAGGCGCCCAAGGGCGGCTTCGATCCGGCCAAAGTGGCGGACGACCCCAAAAACGAGGTGTTGGCAGCGCGCGCGTTCGGCCCCGTGCAAATCGGGCGGCAGCGTGTCGAGGCGTTCGCTCCGCTCGAGCCAGCGGGCAATTAACCGGGCGGCCATCGGCCAGGCGGCGGGGCGCGGCGCGTTAGTTACCGTGCTCATTTTGGACATGTTGCACGTTCGCGACACACAGTTTGACAAGGCTACTCATTGTCCGCTCAACTCTCCGGTTCACGCCCGCCCACACGCAACCATGAATTCCGAAGCTGTTTCCGCGCTCGTCGCCAAAAACCCGCCGCTCAAAGCGCACAAAGCCAAACTCGAGGCCATGGAGGCCGGCGCCTACGTGGTGCATCGCAGTTGGGGCTTTGGCCAAATCAAGAGCTACGACGAGTCCGCGCAGCGCCTGCTGATCGACTTTAAGGGCAAGAAGGCCCACCCGATGGATCCGGCGTTCTGCCTGACCACGATGGACGTGCTGCCCGCCAAGCACCTCCTCGTCCGCAAGGAGACCGAGCCCAAGAAGATCGCCGAGCTGATCGCGGAGAATCCCGCGCAACTCGTGGTCGAGGCCCTCGAATCCTACCCGAATCACGCCGCGACCGTCATCGAGATGGAAATCACCCTCGCGCAGGTCGTCGGGGAGGACAAATTCAAGAAGTGGTGGGCCGCCGCCAAGAAGGCCATCGCCAAGGACCCGCGCGTCGCCGTGCCGGAAAAGAAGACCGAGTGCTTCATCCTCCGCGAGACGCCCGTCTCCGCCGAGGACGAAATCCTGGAGCAGTTTAACTCCACCCGCTCCGCCCGCCGCCGCATCCTCCTCGCCGAGGACCTCATCGCCGCGACCGCGAAGAAGGACATCAAGGCCGACCTCTCCTCCATCCTCAAGGGCGTCGCCGACGCCGTGAAGGACTCCAACCAACTCGACGCGGCCGAGCGCCTCTATGGCGCCTTCATCCGTGATGATCTCGCGAAATACGTCGGTTCCGACGCCACCTTCGAGCCGTCCCAAGCTTCACTCATCGCGAATGTCCGCGATCTGCCCGCCATCGCGGAAAAGATTCCGGTGCACTTTCAGTCGAGTTTCCTCGAACTCATCAAAGAGACGCACCCGATCGAGGTCCGCGACATTCTCTTCACGCTGCTGAAGACCTCGCAGGGCAAGTTCACGACGGAGTGCATCAACTTCCTCGTCGAAAACGAACACGCCGAGGAACTCGCCGCCACGCTCAAGCGCTGGCAGACCGAACAGAACCTCCGCGCGCCCGTCCTCCTCTGGGTCGTCAAGAACCGCCACTCGAAGAAATTCGCGAAGCTGCTCAACGACCTCATCACCCCGCGCCTGCTCAGCTCGATCTTCTTCGCCATCGATTACGAGGCGCTGCAGGCCGCGAGCGCCCGCCGCATCCCGCTCGCCGACATCCTGAGCGAAGATACCGATCTCATTTCGGATCTGCTTTCGACGGCCGATCCCGAGACCGCCCGCGATCTCGCGAACACGCTGATGCTGAACCAGGGCTTCGAGGAGCTGACCAAAAAGTCGCTGCTCGCCCGCTTCATCAAAATCTTCCCGAAAATTCAGTCGCTCGTCGCCGCCGATGCCGAGAGCAAGGAAGAGCAGTTGCTCGTGTCCAAGGCCTCCTTCGAGCGCAAGCGCGAGGAATACGAGACCATCGTCTCCAAGAAAATCCCGGAAAACTCCAAGGCCATCGCCACCGCCCGCGAGCACGGCGATCTCAAGGAGAACTCCGAATACAAGATGGCCAAGCAGGACCAGCAGGTCCTCATGGCGCAAAAGACCAGCCTCGAGCGCGAGCTCGGCCGCGCCCGCGTGACCGACTTCAAGGAAGCCTCGGTCGAGCAGGCCAGCGCCGGCACCATCGTGGAAGTCAAGAACGCCTCCGGTAAAGCCACCCGCTACACCATCCTCGGTGCGTGGGACGGCGATCCGGATAACAACATCATCTCCTACAAGACCGCCCTCGGCGCCGCGCTGCTCGGCAAGAAGTCCGGGGAAACCGTCAAGGTTAAGACCGGCACCACCGAGGAGAATTACACGATTGTGAGCATCGGCCGTTACGCGGACACGGTCTAAGGAAAACGTTTTTTCCCTCAAAAAGCGCCGCTCTTCGAGCGGCGCTTTTTTTTCGCCCTGATTTTTCATGCAAAATCTCCTCAAAGGCCTCGTCCTCGGCTTCTCGATCGCCGCCCCCGTCGGCCCGATTGGGTTGCTGTGCATTCGTCGTTCGCTCGCCGAGGGACGCGTCGCGGGCTTCGTGTCGGGCCTCGGCGCCGCAACGGCCGATGCGCTCTACGGTGTCGTCGCCGCTCTCGGTCTCACCGCGATCACCCGCGGGCTTCTCGCGCATCAAAGCTGGCTGCAACTCGGCGGCGGGCTCTTCCTCGTTTATCTCGGCGTGACGACGCTGCGGTCGACGCCACCCGCCGCCACCCCCCGCGTGAACGCGGCCGCGAATCCGCGCTCGGCCTATTTTTCCGTGCTCGCGCTCACGCTCAATAACCCGACGACGATCCTTTCGTTTCTCGGCATCTTCACCGGACTCGGGCTCGGCGACGGCACGACCGGCACCCTGCCCGCATGCTGGCTGGTGCTCGGCGTGTTTCTTGGTTCGGCCACGTGGTGGCTCCTGCTCAGCACTGCGGCCGGCTGGCTCGGTGGCCGGCTGCAACCCGGCGGCCTGCGCGCCCTGAATCTCGCCTCCGGCCTCATCATCGCGGGCTTCGGCGCGTGGCAGCTCGCCACTTGTAACGTATTACGTTACATTCCCCCCCCTGCCCCTCCGTAAACTTGTAACGTATTACGTTACATCCCGGTTTTGCCGTGCCGGAGGAGGGCGGGCGCCAGCGCGCCATTGCCTTTCGCGCCTCCGGCTCCCAGCCTGCCGCCCACGTGAACGCTTCCTGGGACATCCTGAAAACACTCTCCGATCCGACGCGCGTGCGCTTGCTTGCGCTGCTGATGCGCGAAGAGTTGTCGGTCGCGGAGCTGCAGGAAATCCTTGGCATGGGCCAGTCGCGCATCTCTTCCCAACTCGCCTTGCTCCGCCAAGCCAACCTCGTCAGCGATCGGCGCGAGGGGAAAAAGGCGTTCTACTCTCTCCGCGCCACGCTCACTGAAAAGACCCTGGCGCTCGTCCGCGCCGCCACCGACTCCGTCGCCGCGTTGCCGCTCCTCGCCGAGGATCGCGAGAGCCTCGACCGGATCCTGCAAAAACGCCGCCGGGTCTCGGAGCAATATTTCAACCTCATCGCCGGGCGCCTCGGGAAAAATCATTGCCCCGGCCGTTCGTGGGAAGCCATCGGCCACCTCGCGCTCCGGCTCACGCCCGCGATCGACATCGCGGATCTGGGCGCAGGCGAGGGACTCGTCTCACAACTGATGGCGCATCGCGCGCGACAGGTGTGGTGCATCGACAATTCCCCCCGCATGGTCGAGGTCGGCACGGATCTCGCGAAGAAGAACGGCCTGAACAATCTGGTCTATAAGCTGGGCGACATCGAGAGCGTCCCACTCCCCGACGCGTCCGTCGATCTCGCGATCCTCAGTCAGGCGCTGCACCACGCGCAGCATCCGCAGGCGGCGGTCAACGAGGCCGCGCGCATCCTCCGCCCTGGCGGCCAACTCCTCGTCCTCGATCTTCACGAGCACACATTTGCCAAGGCGCGCGAGCTCTACGCGGATGTCTGGCTCGGCTTCAAGGAAAGCGCCCTGCACGGTTTCCTGAAAAAAGCGGGGCTCACGAAAGTCGAGGTCACCGCCGTCGCGCGCGAGGCCGCCGAGCCACATTTCGAAACGCTGCTGGCCAGCGGCGTGAAGAATTGAGGGACCACCCACCCTCGCGTCCGCACTTGCCGGTTGCGCGACCCTTCTCGTTCGCTACCGTTGCGGCACCTCGACTGCCCCCGCCGGTCTCAGCCCCATGCGTCTTTTTCTCAAAATTTTCTTCGCCAGCCTGGCGATCGCCAGCAGTGCGGCGTTGTGCGCGAAGGAAAAATCGCGCGACGAAACCCTCATCCTCGACACTCATCGGGTCATCATCTCGGTCCCCGAGGGCTACGTTTACTCCAGTGGCCGCGACGAACAGGGCGTTCTCATGGCGAAGATCACTGACGCGAAGGAGAAGATCGATTTGCAGGTGCGTTTTGAACCCGATCCGACCGGCCGGCTCGGGGGCGAGGCGCAGCAAATGGAATTTCTCGCCACGGTCTGCCAGCAATACGCCGAGGGCTCCATTGAAAAGGGCTACGCGTTCAAGCCGCTTGAGCCGCATCGCGGTTCCGGCACCTATTGCGCGTTCACGGATGCGAGCCTGATCGGCAAACAGCCCGTGCCGAAGGGCGAGTATTTGCACATCACGCAGGGCGTGAAGGTGTCGTCCGGCTGGGTGCTCGTGTTCACCGTGCTGAGCAACGACACCACTTCGAAGGAATACCAGACGGCGCTGAAGCTCGTGAAGGAAAGCTTCGAGGAAGCGACCGCGCCGGGCGCCAAACTGTAGTCGGAAGTCCGGGCGAATCCCCCGCCCGGGGCCACCGTTATTTCGATTCGCCGACGGCCTGCGCGCTGGGCGCGCCCTTGGCGTTTTTGCTGTCGAGAATCTTGAGCGCACCCTCGCGCACCGCGGCGACCGCCGGCGAATTTTGCAGCACTTGGATCGTCGTCTCCACCCGCGTGTCCGTGCCGACGTAAACCGCGGCGGTCTGCGTCAGCAGCGGCATCGCGCTCTCGAGCTTGCCCGCCACGCCCGCCACCGCGACGCGGACATCCCACAGCTCCTCGTCATGGGTCGCATCGAGCGAGCGGCTGTGATTCGCGCGCGCCGACAACTTGAGAAAAGTCTCGCGCGTCGACGGATCGACGCGGCCGGCCATGTCCGCTCCGTAGGCGACCTCGATGAAAATATCCGACGGCACATTTGGCGGCGCTTCGAACATCCCGACCATGGTGAGCGCGGAGTTGAGGCAGGCCGCGATTACCGGGAGCTGCGCGGTCTGGCCGGTCACGACCGATTTGCGCGCAACGAGCCGATACGACTGCCCGGACGGCTTCGCGATTCCCGGCGCGGCGATGGCGTCCACGAGGACTCTTTGTTTCGGGACAAAGAGATCCGTGCAGCCGCCCAGCCAAAGAATCGCGCCGGCACCGATCCACCACGTCAGCGAACGGAAGAGACGTCGGAATTGATTCATCACGTTTCGCCGCAGTGCATAATGACCCCCGGTGATTTCGCAACCCGAGACGCGTAACTAAAATGTTACTCCACCTCCCCACCTCACTCGACCTTCACCCGTGCCCGATAGAACGCATCGCAGCGGGCGTAGATTTCCTTCGGCGAACTCATCGTGAGCGCCTCGGCGGCCAGGGCCCGGGCATCGGCCATCTTCATCGCCCGGATCAAATATTTCACCGAGGGCAGCCAGGCCGGCGCCATGCTGAGTCCGTCGATCCCGAGCCCAAGCAGCAACGGCGCAAACACCGGATCGCCGGCCATCTCGCCACACACGGTCACCGGCACCTGCTCGCGGTGCGCCTCGTCGACGATGTGCTTCAGCGTGCGGATGACCGCCGGGTGCGTCGGCTCGTATAGATGCGCGATCCGATCGTTCACGCGGTCGATGGCGAGGAGGTATTGAATGAGATCGTTGGTGCCGATGCTGAAGAACGCGCAGTCCTTCGCCAGCAGATCGGCCGTCATCGCCGCGCTGGGAATCTCAATCATCGCGCCGACGGGAATATTTTCGTCAAACGCGATCCCCTTCGCTTTCAGCTCCGCCTTGCACTCGGCCAGCACGGCGTTCGCCCGGGTCAGTTCCTCGCTGCCGCTGATCATGGGATACATGATGCGGACCTTGCCGTGCGCGCTCGCCATCAGAATCGCGCGGAGTTGGTCCTTGAAAATATCCTGGTGCTCGAGACAAAACCGAATCGCCCGGAAGCCCATGAACGGGTTGTTCTCCTTCGGAAAAAGCTCGGCGTTGCCCGCCATCGGCTTGTCGCCCCCGAGATCGAGCGTGCGGATAATCACGGGGAGGGGCACCAACTGTTCGGCGACGGCTTTGTAGGCGAGAAATTGTTCCTGCTCGGTCGGGATGCGCGCGGAATTCAGGAAGAGATATTCCGTGCGGTAGAGCCCGACCCCCTCGGCGAAATAACTTTTCACCTGCGCGACTTCCTCGACCTTCTCGATGTTCGCCATGAGCGACACTGCCACGCCATCGAGGGTGATCGCCGGCTGGCGGTTCGCGTCGAGCAGCCGGGTCTCGAACGACTTTTTCTGCTCCTGGATTTTGCCGTAGCGAAACAGCGTGCTCTCCGAGGGATGCAGGATGACGACCCCGTCATAGCCATCGACAATGGCCCAATCGCCATTCTTCACCCGCTTCGTGAGATTGCGCACCCCGACGACCGCCGGCATTTTCATCGAACGCGCGACGATGACCGCATGACTCGTCTTGCTGCCGGTGTCGGTCACGATCGCGAGCGCCGCACTGCGATCCACGCTCGCCGAATCCGAAGGCGAAAGATCGTTCGCGACCACGATGCGTTTCTCGGCGAGCCGGCTCAGCGCGTTCTCCGCCTGGCCGAGCAAATTTTGCAGCACGCGTTGCGCGACATCGCGGATGTCACCCGCGCGCTCCCGCAGGTAAGCGTCGTCGATCTCCGAAAACGCCTTGATGTAGCGCGACGATGACTGGTTGAAGCACGTCTCGATGTTGCGCCCCGACGTCTCGAACTCGCGAATCGTCTCCCCGATCAGCGCCTGATCCTCCAGCACCATGAGGTGCGCGTCGAAGATCATCGCCTCCTCCGGGCCGATGTTTTTTTCGACCTCGTTCTTGATTTTCGTGATCTGCTGGCGCGTCGCGACCAGCGCCCGATCGAAGCGCGCCACCTCGTCGATCCGCTTTTCGCCGTCGACCAGATAGCTCGGCACCTCGACGTCGCTTTGGATGTAGACAAAAATCTGCCCATACGCGATTCCCGGCGAGGCGGAGATGCCTTGCACGGTGAGCTCGGTTTTGGCGCGCGGTTCCATAACGGGGAGAGTGCCAGCCGCGTAGGTCGACGCGGGCGGCGCTGGACGATAACGCGCCGCGTCCGCAGCGGGTCAATGCGGATTTGCGCCACCCTCGCCAGTTTCGCGCGATTTCAGGCGAGGCGGGTCTCGACGATGAAGGCCGATTCGCCCCAGGCACCCCGGATCACCCGGGTGATCTCCGACGCGGAATTTCCTTCCGGCAGCAACGCGAAACACGCGCTGCCGCTACCGCTCATCCGCGGTTCGAGTGCAAAATCGGCCCGTAATTTTCCGAGCAGTGACGGCAGCGCGACAAATTTCGCGAACGCCACCTGCTCCATGTTGTTGCCCAGAATTTTCTCGGCCGGCGCACGTTCGTCAGCGATCCACGCCGCCAGCCGCGACTCCGCTTCGGCCGCCGGCAGATAAGTCGCCGGCCGCGCCGCCATCGCCCGGTAAGCCCACGGCGTCGCAATCCCAAACCCCGGCTTGAAGATCACCACGCGGCGGCCGCGGAGCCGCGCGGCGCCGGTGGCGGGCAGCGGTTCCACGCGTTCGCCGCGCCCCCGCATCACGACCGGTGCACCCGGCAGAAACAGCGGGCAGTCCGAGCCGAGTTGCGCGGCGAGGTCCGCGAGGGCGGGCGCGGCGAGCGGATTTCCGGCGAGGATGTTTAAGGCCCGCAACGCCGCCACCGCATCGCTGCTGCCGCCGCCGAGGCCGGCGCCCATCGGGACGCGTTTTTCCAAAGTAAACGTCGCCCCGCCCCGCCACTGCGTCACCGCCGCGAAGGCGCGCGCCGCTTTCAACACCAGGTTCGTTTCATCAACCGGCACCGCCGGATCGTCGCAGGTGAGCGAAAAGTTTTCCGCCGGCGCCGCGCGCAGCGTATCGCCAAACGCCACCGGCGCCACGATCGACACCAGATCGTGAAAGCCATCCGGCCGCCGCCCGGTGATGGCGAGGAAGAGGTTGAGCTTGGCGGGCGCGGCGACGACGACAGGTTTCACGGACGAAGAAAACATTGGCGGTGGCCCGGCCCGCCCGTCAGCCTTTTTCCACCATCATGGCCTGCGATCTGATTCTCGTGCTCGATGCCCAGTCACCCCGCGATGTCGCCTCCGCGCTCCAACCATTGCGTGGCACCGTGCGCACCGTGAAAATCGGCTTGGAGATGTTCACGGCATGCGGTCCCGACTGTGTGCGCGAAATCGCCGGGCTCGGCTTCGATGTCTTCCTCGACCTCAAGCTGCACGACATCCCCAACACCGTCGCAAAGGCCGTCGCGTCCGCCGCCAAGCTCCCGATCAAAATGCTCACGCTCCACACCGGCGGGGGCCGCGAGATGATGCAGTGGGCGGCGAAGGCCCAGCGCGAAAATGCGCCCCACCTTCTGCTCCTCGGCGTCACCGTGCTCACGTCGATGAGCGCCGCCGGCCTCGCCGAAACCGGCGTCGCCGATTCGCCCGAGCAACAAGTCGTCCGGCTCGGCCGGCTCGCCATCGATTCCGGCCTCCGCGGCCTCGTCTGCTCACCGCTCGAAATCGGCCCGCTCCGCGCCGCCCTGCCCCGCGACGTCGCGCTCGTCACGCCCGGCATTCGTCCCCGGGGCGCGGACGCGGGTGACCAGACGCGCATCATGACGCCCGCCGACGCCGCGCGCGCCGGGGCGAACTACCTCGTCGTCGGCCGCCCGATCTTCCAGGCACCCGATCCGGTCGCCGCCGCGCGCGCGATTTTGGCGGAGCTTGCGGGCAAGTAAGAATTAAGAACGAAGAAAAAATCCTCTGCTTCTTGATTCTTCCTTCTTACTTCTTACTTCTGCCATGAGCCGCACCGCCGCCATCCTTCTCGCCGCCGGCAGTGGCGCGCGCATGAAGGGCGCCGTCGCCGACAAAGTCCTCGCGCCGCTCGCCGGCCGGCCTGTGTTTGCCTACTCGGCCGCGGCGTTCATGCAAAGCCAGGTCGCCGATCTCTACGTCGTCGTATATCGTGATCAGCGGCAGATGATGGAGCTTTCGGCCTACGCGCCGACGCCGTCTGTCCTCGTGAAAGGCGGACGCGAGCGGCAGGACTCCGTGGCGAACGCGCTCGCCGCGCTGCCGCCGGACATCGCGCATGTGTTCATCCATGATTGTGCGCGCCCGCTCATCCGCCCGGAGCAGCTCGTCGCGCTGCACAAAATCGTCCGCCGCGAACAGGCCGTCGTGCTCGCCCATCGCGCGACGGACACTATCAAGCAGCACCGCGACGACGCGCGCCTCCGCACGCTCGAACGCGCCCGCCTCTGGGCGATGGAAACCCCGCAGGTTTTCGCCCGCGATCTAATCGCGCGCGCCTATGCGCGGGTGGCCCAGAAAAAGCTTCAGATCACCGACGATGCCCAAGCGGTCGAACTACTCGGCCACCCCGTCGCCCTCCTCGAAAACGCGCACCCCAACCCCAAGCTCACCACGCCCGCCGATCTCGCCTACGTCGAGTTTCTCCTCCGCACTTCCGTCTCCGATCCCGATCTGACCGCTTAACCCGCCCTCCCTCCATGTCCTCTTTTCGCATCGGTCACGGTTACGACATTCACCGCATCGTCGCGGGCCGCCGGCTCGTGCTGGGGGGCGTGACGTTCGACACCGACTTCGGGCTCGACGGCCACTCCGATGCCGACTGCCTCACGCATGCCGTCTGTGATGCGCTCCTCGGCGCCGCCGGCCTGCCCGACATCGGGATCTTTTTTCCCAACACCGACCCGGCGTTCAAGGACATCGACTCGCAGGTGCTGCTCCGCCGCGTGATCGCCGAGTTGCGGTCGCGGGGCTATGCGCCGTCGAACCTCGACATTACACTGATCGCCGAGCGACCGAAAATCTACCCGCGCCTCGGCGAAATCAAAGCCGCGCTCGCCAACTCCGCCAGCCTCAGTCCCGACGCCATCGGCCTGAAGGCCACAACTAACGAGGGCGTTGACGACGTGGGCCGTGGCCTCGCCATCGCCGCGCACGCGGTGGCGCTGATCGAGAAAATCTAAACCCCATGCGGCCTCCTGTCCGACTCCTGCTTTGGGTCCTCTGTCTTCTGCTCGCCGCCAGTTGCGCGAAACGCGAATCGATCGTCGCGCGTGGCAACCGCGAGGGCGTGCTCCACATGAGCATCGGCTCGGAGCCGAGCGACCTCGACCCGCAGGTCGTCACCGGACTTGGCGACGCCCGCGTCGCTCACGCGCTGTTCGAGCCGCTCGTCTCCTACGAGCCGGTGACGTTCGCGCCGAAACCCGCGCTCGCCGAACATTGGGAAATTTCGGCCGACGGCCTCACCTACACCTTCCACCTGCGCGCTGACGCCAAGTGGAGCAACGGCGAGCCGGTCACCGCGCAGGACTGCGTCGACTCGTGGCACCGCATCCTCACGCCGACGCTCGCCGCCCAATACGCTTATTTTCTCTATTACCTCCGCGGCGCTGAAGCGTTCAACAAAGGGCAGACAAAGGACTTTTCGACGGTCGGCGCCGTGGCGCGTGACTCCCGCACGCTGGTCGTCACCCTCACGCACCCCGCTCCTTATTTCCTCCAAGTGCTGCTCAACTCGTGCTGGCGCCCGATCAACGTCCGCGAGATCGCCAAATACGGCGACCCGTATCAACGCGGCACGCCATGGACGCGGGCCGGCCGCCTCGTGTCGAGCGGGCCGTTCGTGCTGAAAGAGTGGAACGCCCACCAGCATATCCTCGTCGAGAAATCCCCCACCTACTACGATCGCGAGCAGGTGCGCCTGAATGCGATCCGCTTCTACCCGACCGACAACATCGACGCCGAGGAGCGGGCGTTTCGCGCCGGCCAGTTGCATGCCACGTGGGCCCTTTCGCTTTCCAAGATTCCGCCGCTCCAGCGCGAGCATTCGCCGTCGCTGCGCATCGATCCATACCTCTCGACTTATTTCTTCCGCTTCAACGTCCGGAAGCCGCCGCTCGACGACGTGCGCGTGCGCCGCGCGCTCGCGCTCGCCATCGATCGCCAGTTGATCGCCGATAAAATCCTTCCCGGCGGTCGCAAGCCTGCGCCCACGTTTGTGCCACCGTTGCTGAAGGACTATACGCCGCCGACGCGCAACGCCTACGATCTCGCGGCCGCGCGCCAGTTGCTCGCCGACGCTGGTCACGCCGGTGGCAAGGGCCTGCCGCCGATCGAGATTCTCTTCAATAATTCCGAAATCCTCCGGCCCGTCAGCGAAGCCATTCAGCAAATGTGGCACCGCGATCTCGGCGTCGATGTGCGGCTCGTGAACCAGGAGTTCAAGGTCGTGTTCGCCGCCCGCCTCTCCGGCGACTACCAGATTAACCTCGGCAGCTGGACCGCCGACTATCTCGACGCCACGACGTTCCTTGAGATGTGGCTAAAGGACTCCGGCACCAATAACACCGGCTGGTCCGATCCCGCCTACGATGCGCTCTGCGACCGCGCCAATTTCACCGCCGACCCCGTCGCTCGCGCCGCGTTGCTCGCGCAAGCCGAGGCACTCGTCCTCGACGCCGCGCCCATTGCCCCAATCTATTTCGACACCAACGTCTATCTCCTCTCGCCGGCGGTGAAGGACTGGAGCCCCACGTCGGGTGGTCATGTCGACTACCGAAATGTCTGGCTGCAGCCGTAAGCTTTTCCCGCTCGCCGCGATGGTTTTCGCGCTGGGTGCCATTCGCGCCGCGCCGACCCCACCCCCCGCGCCTTACGGCGCCTTGCCGTCCGAGCGCCAGCTGCTCGCCGCGGCCCGCGCGGCCTACGCCTTCGTTCATTTCACCGTCAACACCTTCACCGATCGCGAGTGGGGCCTCGGCGACGAAGCCGAGTCGGTGTTCAACCCGACCGACTTCAACGCCGACCAAATCGTGCGCACCGCGAAGGACGCGGGCCTGCGCGGCGTGATTCTCACCGCGAAGCATCACGACGGGTTCTGCCTGTGGCCGTCGCAGTTCACCGAGCACTCCGTGAAAAATTCGCCGTGGAAAAACGGCCGCGGCGATGTCGTGCGCGAAATGGCCGACGCCTGCCATCGCGCCGGCCTGGAGTTCGGCGTCTACCTCTCGCCGTGGGATCGCCGTCGCGCGGACTACGGCCAGCCGGAGTATCTCACGTATTATCGCAATCAGCTCCGCGAGCTCCTCACGAATTACGGCCCGATTTTCGAAGTATGGTTCGACGGCGCGAACGGCGGCGATGGCTACTACGGCGGCGCCCGCGAAAAGCGAAAAATCGACAACACGACTTATTACGACTGGCCAAACACCTGGGCGCTCGTGCGCGAGCTGCAGCCGCGCGCGGTGATGTTCAGCGACGCCGGTCCCGACCTGCGCTGGGTCGGAAACGAAAAAGGTTTCGCCGGCGATCCCTGCTGGGCGACGATTGATCCGCAGGGGCTTTTCCCCGGCAAGGCCGATCCCAAGCTCCTCAATGTTGGCACGCGCGGCGGGTCGGCATGGATTCCCCCCGAGGTTGATGTTTCCATCCGTCCCGGCTGGTTCTATCACGAGAAAGAGGACCCCAAGGTGAAATCTGCCTCCGACCTGCTCACGATCTACTTCGAATCCGTCGGGCGCGGGGCCACGCTGAATCTCAACCTGCCGCCGGATCGGCGCGGGCAGATTCCCACCCGCGACGCGGCCGTGCTCCGCGAATGGGGCCGCGTGCTGCGGGAGACCTTTGCCCACAATCTCGCCAGCCGCGCGCTCGTGACCGCCACCAACACGCGCGGCGACGACAACCGGTTCGCCGGTGCGCAGGTCCTGGCCGAGCATCCCGATTCCTATTGGAGCACCGATGACGACGTGCTCCAAGCCACCGTCGTTCTCAATCTCGCCGCCGTGAAGACGTTTGATGTCGTTCGCGTTCGCGAATACCTGCCGCTCGGCCAGCGGGTGACGGCGTTCACCATCGAAGCGTGGCAGGAAAACATCTGGCACGAAATCGCCCGCGGCACTTCGATCGGGAGCCAGCGTTTGTTTTGGTTATCCATGCCCGTGACCACCTCGAAGGTGCGGTTGCACATCACGGGCGCGGACGCCTGCCCGGCAATTTCAGAGCTGGCGCTGTTCGCGCTCGCCCCGGTCAACGAGCAACCGTAACCGTGGAAGTGGACGGCGCCGCGTTCGCTGCGTCGCACCTCATGAAACGCCCTGGCCTGATTCCCTTCGTCCTGTTCGTCGCCGTCGCACTCGCCGGGTGCGCGAAACGCGAGGCTGCCGCTGCGGGTCCGGCATCTGCTCAGGTCCTCCGCGTCAGCCACCGCAACGAGCCCGCCGATCTCGATCCGGCGCGCGTCACGCTGCCGGATGAATGGTTCGTGATTCGCGCCCTGAGCGAAGGGCTGCTGGTGCCGAACCCCGATGGTGGCGCGCCGCTGCCGGCGGCCGCGGAGCGCTTCGAGGTTTCGCCGGATGGCCTCACCTACACGTTTCATTTGCGCGACGCGAAGTGGTCGAATGGCGAGCCGGTGACGGCGGGCGATTTCGTGGCGAGCTACCTCCGGGCGCTCACCCCCGCGACGGCGGCGCCCAAGGCCAGCGTTTTCTTCCCGGTGAAAAACGCCCGCGACTTTCTCCACGGCAAACTCACGGCGGTCGACGCGATCGGCTTTCGCGCCGCCGATGCGCGCACGCTCGTCGTCACGCTGGAAAAACCGCTGTCGCGGTTTCCGTTCTACGTCGCCAGCGGCCCTTGGATTCCAGTCAATCTCCGCGTGGTGGAAAAATTCGGCCGCACCTGGACGCAGCCCGGGCATTTCGTCGGCAATGGCCCGTTCACGCTCGCCGAGTGGACCGCGCACCAGCGCATCGTCGTGAAAAAGAATCCCGCCTATCGCGCCGCCGCCGCCGTGCGCCTCGACGAAATCCAGTTTCTGCATTTCGACGACGGCGCCGCTGAAGAGCGCGCCTACCGCGCCGGCCAGCTCGACGTCACGCTGGATGTGCCGCGCTCGAAACTCGAAACCTACGCGCGCGAACACCCCACCGAACTGCACCGCGTGGCGCTCGCCGAAACGCGTTTCCTCACCTTCAACACGCAGCGCCCGCCGCTCGCCGACGCCCGGGTGCGGCGCGCGCTCTCCCTCACGATCGATCGGAAAAAGATCGTCGAGCGGGTCCTGCTCGGAGGTCAGGAACCCACCGCACGCCTCGTGCCGCCGGCGCTGGTGGAAAGTCGGGACGGCTCTCCGGGTCGTCCTGGGTTAGCCGAATTGAATGCGGGAACTCCGGGCGGCGCGGAGAGCCGCCCCCACCCGGTGTTCGATCCCGCCGAGGCGCGCCGGCTCCTGGCCGCCGCCGGTTTCGCCGACGGAAGAAAATTTCCGCGGCTCGAACTGAGCGCGTGGTCGCGCTCACAGACGACCGTGCTCGAGGCCATCCAGCAAATGTGGAAGCAGGAACTCGGCATCGACGTCGCTCTCGCCGTGCGCGACGCGAAAGTGCACGTCAGCGCCATGATGTCCGGCGATTACGACATCGGTTTCATGACCGCGATTCCGGATGTCGCCGATGCCGCGGACCTGCTCAATCGCTTCGCCGCGGGCGCGCCGGAGAATTACCCCCACTGGGCCGGCGCGGAATTCAACCAGGCGCTTGCCGCGGGCGATGCCGCCACCGCCGAACAGCGCCTCCTCGACTCTGCCGCAATCGCGCCGCTCTACTTCAACACCCACTACTGGCTCCAAGCCCCCCGCGTCCATGGCTGGCGCGAGGATGCGTTTTGGACGCGCTCTTACCTGCAAGTCTACCTCGATGAAAAATAAGCTGCTCCCGCTTCTTCTCGCGCTCACCGCCCTCGCCCGCGCCCGCGCCGCCGACCCCGTCGATCCGCTGCGGCTCACGCGCGAGGTCGAGCCCGTCGCCGAAGCCGTCGAGCTCACGGTCGATCCCGCGCAGGACGACTTTTCCGGCCGGGTGCGCATCGACGTCGTGGTGCACACGACGACCTCGGCGTTTCGCGTGCACGCGCTCGGACCCGTGTTCACGAGCGCGGCGCTCGTCGATCTCGCCGGCCGCTCCCAAGCGCTGACATGGGTAATCACGGACGCCGAGCTTGGTCTCGTCACGCTCACCGCGCCGGCGCCGATTCCCACGGGCACGTATTCGCTCGCGATCGCGTTCGACAATAAATTCAACCGCAAGGGTCTGGGCCTCTACAAGACGGTGAGCCGCGGCGACCCGTATCTCTTTACGCAGTTCGAGGATCGCCACGCGCGAAAAGCCTTTCCGTGCTGGGACGAGCCCGCGTTCAAGATTCCGTGGCAACTCACAATCACCGCGCCCGCGGCGCTCGCCGTCGTGGCGAATTATCCCGTCGCCACCGAAATCACGAACGGCGCGGCGAAAACGGTCGCGTTCGGCCGCACCCCACCGATGCCGTCGTATCTCGTCGCGCTCGCCGTCGGGCCGTTCGAGTTCGTGCCGGTGCCGGGCTTGCCGGTGCCGGGCCGCATCGTCACGCCGCGCGGGCAGGCGGCGCTCGGCGCGGAGGCCGCGCGCGTGTCGCCGGCGTTGCTCGCGCATCTTGAGGCTTACTTCGGCGTTCCCTACCCGTTCGCCAAACTCGATCAGATCGGCGTGCCAGAATACGTTTACGGCGCGATGGAGAACGCGGGCTTCATCACCTATGTGGACACCCTCCTGCTCGTGGACCCGACACGTCCGTCGTTCAGCTCGCGCCGCGCGCTCGCCAACGTTGCCGCGCACGAGATGGCGCACATGTGGTTCGGCGATCTAGTGACGATGGCGTGGTGGGACGACATCTGGCTCAACGAATCTTTCGCCGACTGGATGTGTGCCAAGATCGTCGAGGAAACCCATCCCGATTACCGCATCTATTTGCAGCAGCTCGGCTCCATCCAAGGGGCCATGCGGCTCGACGCGCTGCCCTCGGTCCAGCCGGTCCGCCGCCACGTCACCGCGAAGGACGATCCCTCGCAACTCGTCGACGCGCTCACCTACAGCAAGGGCAAGGCGATTCTCCGCATGGTCGAAAACTGGATCGGGCCGGAGAAATTCCGCGCGGCGATGCACGCGTATTTTGAAAAACACCGCTGGGGCAACACCACCGCCGCGGATCTCTGGGCGGTGTTCGATCAGGTGTCGGGCGAAAATATTTCCACGATGCTCGCCGCGTTCATCGAACAGCCCGGCATTCCGTTTGTGTCGGTCACGCTCGCGCCGGGCGGCAAGCTCACGCTCACGCAGCGCCGCTTCGCCAATCTCGGCGACACGCCCGCGCCCGGCCGCTGGCAGGTGCCGGTCGTGATCGCGTGGTCTGCCGCGGGACGCCTTCACCGCGAACGCGTGTTGTTGAAGGACGAGTCGCAGGTGCTCGATGTGCCCGGCCTCGCGGCGGCCGACTGGATTTATCCGAACGCCGGCGAGGCCGGCTACTATCGCTGGAGCCTGCCGCCCGAGCTCAACGCGCGGCTCGCCCGCCACGCCGCCGACCTCACCACGCTCGAGCGGCTCGGGCTGCTCGACGACGCCGCCGCGCTCCTCAATGCCGGCCAACTCGCCGGCGGCGACTACCTCGCGTATGCCGCGGCGTTTGCCGGCGACGACGAGCCCGAGATCGCCGGGAAAGTTTCCGCGATGCTGAGCGGCGTGCGCGAAACATTCGTGCGCTCCGGCCAGCTCGACCGCTTTAACGCCCTGCGCACCGCACTGCTGCGGCCCGCGCTCACGCGCATCGGCGTCCACCCGAAACCCGGCGAACCCGATCACGTCGCGCCGCTGCGCAGCAACCTGCTCGGCGCGCTCGGCACCACGAACGCGGATCCGGAAGTCGTCGCGTTCTCGCGGGACACCGCGGCGCAGTTTCTCACGGCGCCTGCGTCCGTCGATGCAAGCCTCGCCAGCGCCACGCTCAGCGTCGCCGCCTACCATGGCAACGCCGCGCTCTTCGACACGATCCAGGCCGCGCTGGAACAATCGACCACGCCCGCGGCCCGCCGGAATCTCCTCGGCGCGCTCGGCGACTTCCACGATCCGGCGCTCGCCCGTCGCGCGCTCGCCTATTCGCTGACGGACAAACTTAACTCGACGGAATTCATCAGCGTCGTGTTCGGCGTCGCCGGCGACACCGATCTCCGCGCGATGGCGATCGACTGGACCATGGGCAGCTTCGACGCGATCAAGGCCAAGGCTCCGCCGCAACGCATCGCGAATTTGATCAGCCTCGGCGCCAGCGCGGAGCCCGCCCTCTTCGAAACATACCGCGCTTTCCTCCTCGAACCCGGCCACACCTCGCAGACGGCCGAGAAAAACATCCGCAACGCGACCGAGCGCATGACACTGCGCACGCGCCTCCGGGAAAAAGAGCAGGCCAACATCGACGCCTATCTCGCCACCTTCCCCGGCGCGCCGCTGCCCGACACCAAGAAATGAATCAAAAACTGTTCGCCCTCACCCTGCTCAGCCTGAACGCCTTCTCCGCGGACGCGTCCGCCCAAGCTGTGGCAGTGGCGGAGCCCGCGGTCAACGACCCGCTCGCCGCCAAAATCGCGCGCGTCGAATCGGGGCTGACGCCGCCCGCGCGCATCGCCGGCGCCAAGTCCGATCCCTGGACGATCGAGGCGCGGATGAAGTTCTACAAAATCCCCGGCGTCAGCGTCGCCGTCATCAACGGCGGCGCGATCGAATGGGCGCGCGGCTACGGCAGCCCCCGCGCGGGCGATCCGGCGACCGTCACGCCCGACACGCTTTTCCAGGCCGCCTCGATCAGCAAACCGGTCGCGGCCGTCGGCGCGCTCACACTCGTCGACGCCGGCAAGCTCACCCTCGACGGTGACGTGAATGAAAAACTCCAGACTTGGAAGCTTCCCGCCGTGAACGTCGTCGGCGACGAGCGCGCCACGCTCCGCCGTCTGCTCAGTCACACCGCCGGTGTGACCGTCCATGGTTTTGGCGGCTACGCCGTCGGCGAACCGCGCCCGACGCTCGTCGAAATTCTCAACGGCACGCCCCCCGCGAACTCCGCGGCCATTCGCGTCGATCTCACCCCCGGCACCCAATGGCGCTACGCGGGCGGCGGCTACTGCGTGGTGCAACAACTCGTGCTCGACGTCACTGCCGAAGATTTTCCGGCGTTCATGCGCACGCATGTGCTCGGCCCCACCGGGATGAGCGCGAGCACGTATGAGCAACCGTTGCCTGCCGCCCTCGCGCTCCACGCCGCCGCCGGCCATCGCGCCGACGGCAAAGTCGTGCCCGGCGACGCGCACATTTATCCCGAGCTGGCCGCCGCCGGACTCTGGACGACCCCGAGCGATCTCGCGCGCTTCACGATCGCGTTGCAGCGCATCTTCGAAGGGCACGACGGCGTGCTGACCACCGCGACGGCGAAACAGATTCTGGAGACACCCGTGGTCGGCAGCGACTATGGGCTCGGACTCGGCGTGAAAAATACCCACGAGAAACTCCAGCTCAGCCACGGCGGCGCCAACGAAGGATTTCGCTGCATGCTCGTCGCCTACCCGTTCGCCGGCCGCGGCGCCGTGATCATGACCAACTCCGACAACGGCTCCGCCCTCGCCGATGAAATTCTCCGCGCCCTGGCGCACGAATACGACTGGCCCGACTACCGCGTGGTCGAGAAAACCGCCGCGGAGTTCAACCCGAAGACGTTCACCGATTTCATCGGCCAATACGAACGCGAGGGCGTCCTCGTGATCGCCTACTCGACACAAGGCCACTTCTACTTGAAGGCCGGCAGCAAACCGCGCACGGAAATCTTTCCGCAATCCGATCATGAATTCTTCCTGCTGGAGGAGCTGGGGGTATTTTCCTTCGAGCGAAATTCCCGCGGTGAGGTCACGCACTTGATCCGCCGCGGATCGGCCCCGCAGCTTTTCCGCCGGGTGCAGTAGCGCCCCATCAAGCGCGGGCGCGATCCACGGGGTTGCCAAGATACGCCCCCGCTCCACGCTCGCCGCATGCGTTGCTCTCTGTTGCTCAGCTGTTCGGTGCTCGTGGGCGCCTCCGCGCTCGCGGCCCCCGACTCGCCCTACGATATTTCCGCCGCGAGCATTCTCGCGCGGACCAAGATTCTCGCGTCCGACGAGTTTGAGGGCCGCGGCCCTGGCACACCCGGCGAGGAAAAGACCGTCGATTATCTCGTCGGCGAATTCAAAAAACTCGGCCTCGCGCCCGGCAATCCCAACGGCACCTACATTCAAGAGGCCCCGCTCGTCGGCATCACGTCGAAGCCCACGCTCAGCTTCACGATCGGCAAAGAAAAACTGGCCGTGGAAAACATCAACGACTTCGTCGCCACGAGCACGCGCGTGCAACCGCACGTCGAGGGCAAGGACAGCGACGTCGTGTTCGTCGGTTACGGCATCGTCGCCCCCGAGTTCGGCTGGGACGACTACAAGGGCGTCGACGTGAAGGGCAAAACCGTCGTCATGCTGATCAACGATCCGCCGATCGTCGATCCCGCGACGGGCAAGCTCGACCCGAAGATGTTCGGCGGAATCGCGATGACCTACTACGGGCGCTGGACCTACAAATACGAAATCGCCGCGCAAAAAGGCGCCGCCGCCTGCTTGATCGTGCACGAGACCGGTCCGGCCGCCTATCCGTTCTCGGTCGTCATCAGCAGTTGGACGCGGGAAAATTTCGAAATCCGTTCACCGGACGGCAATGCCGGCAACGTCGCCCTCCAGGGCTGGCTCACGCTCGATGCGGCCAAAAAACTTTTCGCCGCCAGCGGGCGCGACTTCGACGCGTTGAAAAAATTCGCCGCCACGCGCGACTTCCGCCCCGCCGAACTCGGCGCCAAAGCGTCGTTCACCGTCGACAACACGCTGCGCAACGTGGACTCGAAAAACGTCGCCGCCCTCCTCCCCGGCTCCGATCCGAAATTGCGCAACGAATTCCTCATCTACTCCGCCCACTGGGATCACCTCGGCCGCGACGAACACCTGAAGGGCGATCAAATCTACAACGGGGCCGCGGACAATGCCGCCGGCACCGCTGTGCTGGTCGAACTTGCCAAGGCCTACCGCGCGCTGCCGGTCGCGCAGCAGCCGCGCCGCAGCGTGTTGTTTTTGTCGGTCACCGCCGAGGAAAAGGGCCTGCTCGGCTCGCGTTACTACGCGCAGAATCCGCTCTACCCGCTCACGCAAACCGTCGCGAACATCAACATGGATGGCGCCAACCAGTTCGGCCCGACCAGCGACATGGAAGCGGTCGGCTTCGGCGCCTCCACGCTCGACGACATCGGCACCGCCGTAGCGAAGTCACAGGGTCGGGAAATGAAGCCCGAGGCGCATCCCGAGCGCGGCTCGTATTACCGCAGCGATCACTTCGAATTCGCGAAGGTCGGCGTGCCCGCTTACTACGCGAAGTCCGGCAAACTCTTCATCGGCCAGCCCGCCGACTACGGCGAGAAAAAGGTCAACGAATACATCGCGAAGGACTATCACCAGGTCAGCGACGAGGTGAAACCCGACTGGACCTTTGCGGGCGCGGCGCAGGACGCCGAGTTCCTCCTGCAGGTCGGGCTCAAGGTCGCCAACGACGTCAAGTGGCCCGAGTGGAAACCCGGCAACGAGTTCAAGGCGCGACGCGACGCGATGCTCGAGGCCGCGAAGAAGCCGAAACACTGACCCGTCGCCTGCGACTTTCCCCGGCGCGTGCTTGCGATAAGCAGCACGCGCCTTTTCTTTTTCCATGATGCTCCGCCGTTCTTCGCTCGTGCTCGCGCTGGCCGTTTTTGTCGTCCTCCCGGGCTGCGCCAAAAAGGAAACGACCGCCCGGTCTGCCGCCGCCACCCGCGCGACGCCCGCCAAAAAAGTCCTCCGCTACGGCAACGGCGCCGAGCCGCAGGAACTCGACCCGCAGGTCGTCACCGGCGCCCCCGAGCACCGGCTCGTGCAAGCTTTCCTCGAGGGCCTCGTCTCCGAGGATCCCCAGTTGAATATCATTCCCGGCGTCGCGGAAAAGTGGGAGATCTCGCCCGACGGCCTGGTCTACACGTTTCACCTGCGCGCCGACGCCCAATGGTCCAACGGCGAACCCGTCACCGCCGGCGACTTCCTCGGCAGCGCCCGCCGCATGCTCACCCCTTCGTTCGGCGCGGAATACGCCTACATGCTCTGGGTCGTCGCCGGCGCGGAGGATTTCTACAAGGGCAAGCTCGCGGACTTTTCGCAGACCGGCTTCCAGGCGCCCGACGCCCGCACCTATCAGCTTACGCTCCGCCAGCCCACGCCCTTCCTGCTCCACGCGATGAACCACGAGGCGTGGCAACCCGTGCCCATCGCCACGATCAAAAAATTCGGCGGACTTGAGAGCAAGAACACGCCGTGGACGCGGCCTGAAAACTTCGTCGGCAACGGCCCCTACGTTTTGAAATCGTGGCGCCCGAACCAGATGATCGTCGCTGAGCGCTCGCCCACCTATTGGGATCGCGCCAGCGTGAAAGTCGACGAGATCGATTTCTATCCGGTCGAGCTGGCAGACACGGAGGAAAAAATGTTTCGCGCCGGCCAACTCGACGTCACCTACGAGGTCCCGCTCTCGAAAATCGACGTCTACCGCCGCGAAAACCCCACCGCGCTCCGCATCGATCCGTTCGACACGGTTTATTTCTACCGCTTCAACGTGCAGCGGAAACCGTTTGACGATGTCCGCGTGCGCCGTGCGCTCGCGCTGTCCGTCGATCGCGAAAGGATCGTGAAGCACGTGCTGCACGCCGGCGAGCAGCCCGCCTACGCGCTCGTGCCGCCGAGTGTGCCGGGCTACGTCAGCCAGCATCATTTTCACGAAGACCTCGCGGAGGCGAAGCGCCTGCTCGCCGCGGCCGGTTACCCGGACGGCAAAGGTTTCCCCCCGGTCGAACTGCTCTACAACACGCTCGAGAAGCACCGCGTGATTGCGGAAGCGATCCAGCAGATGTGGCGCAAGAACCTCGGCATCGACATCACGCTCTTCAACCAGGAGTGGAAGGTCTACATGGACGCCCAGCACACGAAAAATTTCCAGCTTGAGCGCGGTGGCTGGCAGGCCGACTACGTCGACCCCCACGTGTTCTTCGATCTCTGGGAGACCAACGGCGGCAACAACGACACCAATTGGGGCAATCCCGAATACGATCGCCTGCTCCACACCGCGCTCTCCGCCCCCAACGAGGCCGCGCGCTTCGCGATCTATCAGCAGATGGAGAAAATTTTCCTCGAGGAGATGCCGGTCATGCCGCTCTATTTCTACACTTACGTCCGGCTGGTGAACCCGCGCGTCAAAAACTACGTCACCACGCCACTCGACAACTTCCCGTGGAAATACGTCGACCTCGTTCCGTGAAGCCGCGCGGCTGAATCAAAGCGCCGCCGGTTTCCGAACCCGCAGGTGAAGGAAATACGCCACGACCTGCGCGTCTTGCAGGCTCGGATAGGCCTGCACCGTTTCGTCGCTTGGTCGCGGCTCCTCACAGCGCTCCAGGACAAAACCGGCCGCAAGCAGCAGATTGAGCCATTGGCTGATCGGACGATGGAACCGCGGCACGCGAAACATCGGCAAGCGTTGCCGCAGCGACAACGGCGCCGTGCCAAAAATCCACTCGTCGATCCGTCCCGCCGTTTCGACAAAATAATCCCCCACCTCGATCGCCGTGGTGCGCCGCTCTTCGTCGAGACAATTGCGGCGGTGCGGCGGGTTGAAGCACGGGTGCAAAATCGAGAACTGCAAAAATCCGCCCGGCCGCAGCACGCGCCACGCCTCACCCAACACCTGCGCGGTTTCGGGAATATCCATCAGGCTCATGAAGCCGACCGCGAAATCAAAACTGCCCGCGGCATAGGGCAGCTCGACGGCGCTCGCATGATGGTAAGTGATGCCGAGTGGCACCCGCTGCTCCTCCTCCCGGGCATGGCGGATAAAAATCTCCGCGAGATCCAAGCCGGTCATGTGCGCCCCGCGCTTGGCGATCAGCCGCGTGTTGTGCCCTTCGCCACAACCGAGATCGAGGCCCGTCTGGCCCTCGACCGGAGGCAGCATCGCGAGAAACGCCGGCGTGTTGAGCTGGTCACGATAAACGTCGTAGCCCGCGCGGGCGAGTTTGGTCCACGCCTCGGCGTTGCCGTTCCAGCAGTCTCCAACCGTGAGATGATTCATGGGATTGCGACTCCAGCCCGACCAGAGTTGGCCTCCAGCGCGAACAGAATTCACCGGGCGCGCCGGGTGGCCGGCGCGGAGCCCGCTTCTGTGCCCCTCCGCCGTGGCTCTGGCCGCCTGCGGACTTCCTGTCTTCAACCGATCCGGCCCCGCTTCAGGAAATTGAAAATCTTTCGCCGCATCGCGACCGCGTTCGTCCTCGCGCGGTGACGATCAGCGATCGCGACCACGGTCGCGGCCCGGGCCTCTACGAGCAAATCAAGATCGGTCCAGACGGCACGCCGATGCTCAATTACGTTCCGTGGAAATACGTCGACCTCACACCCTGAGGTGCAAGGCTCGCGTCCGCTTTCTTGCTATAGCACCTTCGCCATGAAATCCATCCGGCTCTGTCTCGGTTTGTTCGCCGCCGCGATCGCGGTGACGTCGGCCGCGTCCGCTCAAGTGCCGGAAAAGCCTGTGCCCGTGCGCGAAGAGCCGAATCACGTGGTGACGTTTGAGAACGACTTCATCCGGATGATCGATGTCCATTTCCCGGCCGGGACGACCACACTCTATCACGTCCACACCATTCCGTCGGTCGTCGTGGAGCTGTCCCATTCCACGATCGTCACGCAGGAACTGGGCGCCGCACCCGCCGCACCGCGCGCTACGCATCCCGGTGAAACCCATTACGCGCCCTACGACGAAAAGCCGCTGACGCATCGCGTGACCAACCAAGGGCCGGGCGTTTTCCACGTGCTCGACATCGAATTGTTGCGCCAACCCGCGGTCCTCGATCGCGCGCTCGTCGCGGCACCGGCCGATTCGAAACTCGAGTGGGAACAGAAGTTCGGGCGTCTCTTTCACCTGGAGTTCGCCCCGCGCGGAAACCGGGAGGTGATCGCGAGCCCGCGCGCACATCTCTTGATCTGCGTGGAAGGCGAAGTGATCGCGGACAGCGGCGGCGCCAACGCGCACCTCATCCAAGAGCTGAAGTCCGGCGACTATCGCTATTTCCCGCCGGGCACCGGCCTCCGGCTCAACAATCCGACCATGGATGCGCCCAAGTGCGTGCTGTTGGAATTGAAATGATTCTCGGTCGTGCGCTGTGGGGCGCGACCCTGCTCTGCGCCGCCGTGAGCGAAGCCGGCTGTTCCCGCCGCGAAACGAACGTCGTCGCGGGCAACCGCGACCAGATCCTCCACCAGAGCACCGGCGCCGAGCCCAACACGCTCGACCCGCAGACGATTCAGACGAACGCGGATTTCAATCTCATCGTCGCACTCGGGGAAGGTCTCGCCGCCCATGATCCACACGACTTGCACCCGGTGCCGGGCGTCGCGGAACGCTGGGACACGTCCGCCGATGGACTCACGTGGACGTTTCACCTGCGCGCCGATGCCCGCTGGTCAAACGGCGATCCGGTCACGGCGCAGGATTTTCTCTTCAGCTATCAACGCATCCTGTCCCCCGCGCTCGCCGCTCAATACAATTACATGTTCTACGCCGTGCGCGGCGCGCGCGATTTCAACGAAGGCCGGCTGCGCGACTTCGCCGCCACCGGTTTCGCCGCACCCGATCCGCATACACTCGTCCTCACGCTCGAACATCCGCTGCCCTATCTTGCGCAGCTCGCGGCGCATTGGTCGTGGTTCCCCGTGCATCCGCCGACGATCCGGAAATTTGGCCGCGCCGACGAGCGCGACACCGCGTGGATCCGTCCGGGTAATCACGTCGGCAACGGTCCGTTCGCGCTCGCCGCGTGGAGCGCCGGACAGGAAATCGTCGTGCGCAAGAACCCCCGCTATTGGGACGCCGCCCGCGTCCGTCTCGCCGAAATCCATTTTCACTTCATCGACGACGTCGAGGTGGAGGAGCGCGCGTTTCGGACCGGCCAGCTTCACGTCACCTACGAGGTGCCGGTCGGAAAAATCGCGACCTACCAGCGCGAGTCCCCCGAGTTGCTCCATCTCGATCCGTATTTCGGCACGTATTATTTCGGCTGCAATCTTGCGCGCCCGCCGCTAAACGACGTCCGCGTCCGCCGCGCGCTTTCGCTCGCGCTCGACCGCCGCGCACTCTGCGCCAACGTCGTGCGTGGCGGCCAGCAACCCGCGACGGGCTTCGTGCCACCGGGCGTCCCCGGCTACGCGAGTCCGGTGGCGACCGTTGGCACCGACCCCGACGAAGCGCGCCGGCTCCTGGCCGAAGCGGGTTTTCCCGGCGGAAAAAATTTCCCGCCGGTCGAACTCACGTTTAACACCAATCAGAATCACCGCGCGATCGCCGAGGCCGCGCAGGAAATGTGGCGCCGCGAACTCGGCATCGCCGTCACCATCACGAATCAGGAGTCGAAGGTGTTTTTCGAAAACCTTCATCACCAGCACTACACCCTCGCCCGCTGGGGTTGGATCGCCGACTTCCTCGATCCGGTGGCGTTTCTCGAGACCTCCGTGAGCACCGCCGGCTACAACCAGTCCGGCTATGCCAATCCCGAATTCGACCGGATCCTCGCGGTCAGCCAGCGCACTGCCGATCCGGCCGGGCGTTTTCGCGTGCTGCGTGACGCCGAGGCGCTGCTCGTGCGCGACCAGCCGATGATTCCGGTTTATTTCTACACGCGCCCGACGCTCCGCGCACCGGCCGTCCGCGGCTGGTGGCCGAACGCGCTCGATTTCCATCCTTACAAATACGTTTGGCTCGAAAACTGAGCCACGCGTCGCGCCTTGCCAACGCGCGCGTCTCCTTGTCCTCTCTCCCCGCCGCCATGCTCCGCTTTATCACGTCGCGCTTCCTGCAGTCGCTGCTCGCGCTCTTTCTCGTGGTAACGGCGACGTTTTTCATGGTCCGCTTCGTGCCGGGCGGCCCTTTCACCGCGGAAAAAGCCGTGACGCCTGAAATCCTGCGCAACCTCGAGGCGCACTACGGCCTCAACAAGCCGCTCTGGCGCCAATACCTCGACTATCTCGGCAGCCTCGCGCGCGGCGACCTCGGGCCGTCGTTCAAATACCCGAATCGCACCGTCAACGAGATCCTCGGCGACAAACTTCCCGTCTCCGCCGAACTCGGCGCCGAATCGCTCGCCGTCGCACTCATCCTCGGCATCGGTCTCGGCACCATCGCAGCGATCAAGCGCAACACGTGGATGGACTACGTCGCCTCGGGCTTCGGCATGACGGGCATTTCGATTCCGACGTTTGTCGTCGGTCCGCTGCTCGTGCTCGCCCTCGCGATCCATGCCGGCTGGTTCAACGCCTCCGGCTGGTATACGCCCGCCGATCGCGTGCTGCCGTGCCTCGTGCTTGGCCTCGCCTATGCCGCGCCGATCTCGCGGCTCACCCGCGGCGGGCTGCTGGAAATATTGCACCAGGACTTTATTCGCACCGCCCGCGCCAAGGGCGCGTCGGAGTTTCGGGTCGTGACGCGCCACGCGTTGCGCGGCGGCCTGCTGCCGGTGGTGTCGTTTCTCGGGCCGGCGACGGCGGGCATTCTCACCGGCTCGTTCGTGATCGAGACGATTTTTCAGGTGCCGGGTGTCGGCCGGGAGTTCGTCAACAGCGCCTTCAACCGCGACTACACGCTCGTCCTCGGCACGGTGATTCTTTACGCCGCGCTGATCATGGCGCTCAACCTCGCCGTCGACGTCGCGCAGGCGTGGATGAACCCCAAGGTCCGTCTCGAATAATTTTTCTCCCGCGAATCACGCAAATGAACGCCACGCTTCAGTCCTTCGCGCCCCTTCGCGCCATTCGCGGGCAACTCTGAATGTCTGCCGTTTCTCCCCTTCCCCCTGCGGTGCTCGTCGAGCCCCTCGAACAAGGCAATTCGCCGTGGCGCGATGCCTGGCTGCGCCTCCAGAAAAACAGACTCGCGGTGTTCGGGCTCTGGACGCTCGTCACGATCTCGCTCCTGTGCATCGTCGGCCCGTGGCTGATGCATTTTGGCTACGAGGAGCAAAATCTCGACCTTGGCGCGGCTGCGCCCAGTGGCACGCATTGGCTCGGCACCGACACCCTCGGCCGCGATCTGCTCGTGCGTCTGCTCTATGGGGGCCGCATCTCCCTCGCCGTCGGACTCGCCGCGACGCTCGTCGCGCTCACGATCGGGGTCACGTATGGTGCCGTCGCGGGATTTTTCGGAGGCAAGCTCGACGCCGTCATGATGCGCGCGGTCGACATCATGTATTCCCTGCCCTTCGCGATTTTCGTGATCCTGCTCATGGTGTTCTTTGGGCGAAACATCGTCCTGCTCTTCGTCGCCATCGGCGCGGTCGAGTGGCTGACCATGGCGCGCATCGTCCGCGGCCAGGTGATGGCGATCAAGAAAATGGAATTCATCGAGGCCGCCCGCTCACTCGGTTTCGGCCGCCGCCGGATCATTTTCCGCCACATTCTGCCGAATGTCCTCGGTCCGATCATCGTCTACACCACGCTCACGATCCCCGGCGTGATGCTGCTCGAGGCGTTTCTCAGTTTTCTGGGCCTCGGCGTGCAGCCACCGATGAGTTCGTGGGGCGTGCTGATCAAGGACGGCGCAGAGAAGATGGAGGAGTTTCCGTGGCTGTTGATTTTCCCCGGTGCGATCTTCTCCCTCGCGCTGTTCTCGCTGAATTTCCTCGGCGACGGATTGCGCGACGCCCTCGATGTGCGGTCGTCGAAGGATTGAACCACCGATTTCCCGCGTTTCCGTCTTTCCGCGCTTCCGCGATTAAGTTCTGCTCCGTCCCGTCCTGATGCGCCGCCTTCGCCCCTATTTCAAATATCTCCGCACCGTCCGCGGGCCGCTCATCGTCGCCATCGGGTGCGGCATCCTTTACGGTGCCGCCGGTGGCGCCGGGCTGCCGCTGCTGCTCCAATACGTCTTCAAACGCATCTTTGACCACAGCAACCCGCCCCTGCCGCTTGCGACGGTTCTGCTCGTGGCGTCCGGCATCCCGCTGATTTTTCTCCTCACCGCCGTCACGGGCTACCTCAACAGCTACTTCACCCAACTGGCCGGCGTGCGTATCCTCGAGGCGCTCCGCCTCGACTATTTCCGAAAACTGCAGGCGCTCCCGCTGTCGTTTGTGCAGGGCAAGGCCACTGGCGATCTCATCTCGCGCGGCCTCGCCGACACCGCGCAACTGCAGTTCACGCTCACGCTTTTTGCCAACGACGGCATCAAGCAGCCCGCCACGCTCATCGGCGCGCTGATCGCCGTCGTGGTGATCGCCACCAAGTCGGAGGGCGCGTGGCTCGCCCTGGTCTGCCTGCTCGCCGTTCCGCTCGCCATATTTCCGATTCGCTATGTCGGCCGGAAGGTGATCAAGCGCGCCGCCCAAGTGCAGGGGCAACTCGGCGGCGTGACGGCGCTGTTCTCCGAAAATCTCGCCGCCGCGCGGGAAGTGCGCGCGTTTGGACTTGAGCAACACGAAACCAACCGCTTCGCCGCCGCCTGCCGCGCGCTGATCACGTCGCAGATGAAAATCGTCAAGTATGCGCAGGCGCTCACGCCGGCGATCGAGTTTATCTCCGCCGTCGGCATCGCCCTCACGCTCGTCTATGCCTACCGCATCGGCCTGAAACAGGAAACCTTCCTCGCCCTGATCGCCGCGCTCTACAAGAGCTACGAACCGATCAAGAAAATCGGTGCACTCAACAGCGAACTCAAGCGCGGCACCGCCTCGCTCGACCGCCTGGAGGTCGTCCTGCACGAGCCCGAAACCATCGCCGATCCCGCGCGACCGGTCACGGTCGGCCGCCTGCGCGGCGACGTTGCGTTCGAGGGCGTCTCTTTCGCCTACAAGCCGAACGAGCCCGTGCTCCGTCAGGTCAACACCGTCGTTCCCGCCGGCACGGTCTGCGCGCTCGTCGGCCCCAGCGGCGCCGGCAAATCCACCTTCGCGAACCTCGTCCCCCGCTTCTATGAGGTGGCCACCGGTCGCGTAACGATCGACGGCCACGACGTCCGCGCCCTGCGCCTCGCCGATCTCCGGCGCAACATCGCCGTCGTCTCCCAGGATCCCGTGCTCTTCAACGACACGATTTACGCGAATCTGCTCCTTGGGCGCGCGGGCGCCACCCACGCGGAAGTCGAGCAGGCGGCGCGCGACGCCTTCGCCCACGATTTCATCCAGAAACTGCCGCAGGGCTACGAGACCATGGTCGGTGAACGCGGCGTCCTCGTCTCTGGCGGCCAGAAGCAGCGCATCGCCCTCGCACGCGCGTTTCTCCGTAACGCCCCGATCCTGATCCTCGACGAGGCCACCAGCGCGCTCGACAGCGACAGCGAGGCCGCAATTCAGGCCGCACTCAAGAAACTCGTGGTCGGCAAAACCGTTTTCATCATCGCGCACCGCTTCTCGACGATTCGCGACGCCACGAAGATCCTCGTTTTCGACCACGGTCAAATCATCGCGACGGGGCCGCATGCCGAGCTCTATGCCGGCAACGCGCTCTACAAGTCGCTCTTCGATCGCCAGCAAGGCGGAGCCTAAAATATTTGGGGATAAACCATATTTTTTGGCGTCATTCTTGTCTCGCCGATCGGGGTCGCTCCAGCTCGAGTTCCGGCTCGCCGCCGCGCTGGTGGCTCCGGACGATCGCATTAATAATTTCGACCCCTAAGCTGCGACGCGGTCGGGCTTGCCGCACACGCGCAACTTGCGCCAACTGCACCCTGCATGTCTGCCGATGCCCCGCACATCCTCGTCATCCGCCGCCGTTATCTTGGCGACGTCGTGCTGCTCGGGTCGGTTTTTCGCAACCTGCGCCTGCACTGGCCGGCCGCGCTCATCACTGCGCTCACGGAAGCGCCCTACGCCGGGGTGCTCGCCCTCAATCCTGACGTCAGTCACGCGCTCACCTTTCCCCGCCGGCTCGCGGAATGGCCGGCGTTCTGGCGCGCGCTGCGCGGCGCCCGCTTCACGCACGTCCTCGATTTCGACAACACGGAAAAAACCGCCCTCCTGACGCGTCTCACCGGCGCGATGCTGCGCGTGGCCTTCGATCGCGAGTTGATCAAATTTCGCTACCGGGGTTGCTACACCCACAACGCGAAAGTCACGAACGCGTTCTATGATTCGCACGGCATCACCGAAACCTACCTGCAACTGCTCGCGCCCATCGGCGTTCCGCTCGCCACGCGCGAAGTGCGCCTCCTTCCCCGCGAACGCGATCTCGCCGCCATCGTGCCACTCGTCGGTGGCTTGAAATCGAAAAGCCCCCATCGAAAATCCAAGCTGCTGCTCCATCCCGGCAGCCGCAGCGCGCATCGCGTCTGGCCGGCCGAGCGCTTTGCCGCCGTCTGCGATCGCGTGCAGGATGAACTCCAAGCGCAGGTCTTTCTCGTCGGCGGCCCCGCCGAGCAAGCGCTCGTGCAGGAAATCCGCGCGCACGCGAAAACCCATCTCGTCGCCATCGATCGGCCGTTGCCGGTCGGTGAATTCGCCGCGCTCGCGGCCCAATTCGACGTGTTCCTCTGCCACGACAGCGGTCCGATGCATGTGGCCGCCGCCGTCGGCACCCCCGTCGTCGCGCTCTTCGGTTCTCAGAATGCGACCATCTGGCGCCCCAATGGCGAGCATCACACCGTCCTCCAGACCCCGCTCCCCTGCGCCTGCCTCGGTGAGGCCGCGCCCACGCCCTGCGTGAAAGGTGACGGCTATCGCAGCTACTGCGTGCGCAAGATTTCCGCAGCCGAAGTCTTCGCCGCCGTCGCCAGCCGAATCAAACCGGCTTAATTCAGAAACAACAGAGCCAAGAATCCTGATTTCAGATTCATGGCTTCTTGGTTTCTGAATCTTGAAGCCTACATCCGGAACGCGATAATTGTCCCCGCGACGCCGACGATCTCGGCGAAGCGGCCCGCCTTCGTCTCCTCGAAGATCGCACGTGTGACGCCATCCGCGCGGCTACCGAAATCGTGAAACGCGATTACGCCGCCGCGCTTCACAAACGGCGCCCACGCGAAGATGTCCGCCTTGCACGCGTCATAGGAATGATCGCCGTCGATGAAAATAAAATCGATCGCGCCGCGCTTGGCCGCCAGGGTCCCGGCCGCGGCGAGCGAATCGCTCACGACCGGCTCCGCCCGCGATGCCAAGCCGAGGTCCGCGAAGTTTTTCTGGAAAATCTCCAGCGTGCTCTTCGCCCCGAGTTGTTGGAAATGCCGGTTATACCAGGCCGCATCCTCCCCGCAGGTGGAGAGCCCCTGGAAATTATCGACCGCAAAAATCTTCGCCGCCCTGCCCGTGAGCCCGCCCGCGATGAAACACGTCGATGCCCCCATCCACGATCCCACCTCGATGACCTGCGCGTCCGCCGGCAGATCGCTGGCGAGTTGAAAGAGATAACCGCGCTCGGCAAAGCTGCCCATATCGTCCGCCTTAAAATGCCGCGCGATGCGGTGAAACTCGTCCCACTGCAGATCGCCGCGCCGCTTGCGCGCGCCCCGGAGGAAGCGGCCGCATTTCTGCGCGAAACGGACATCGCGAACGAGGGGCCAGTGCTTGAACGCCATGCCCCATTCACGCCGCGCGTGCATCGCGCGGAAAGCTTTTTCGGGGCGAGACGCTCGCCGCTGAATCTGGGGGCTATTTTTTTCGCCGCAGGGCGATGAGATAGCCGACGAACAGTGTCCACGTCGGAAACAGGTCGAGTCCCGGGATGACTTCCGGGATCACCGCCACCGCGATCTCCCAGCGCCGACCCCAGATCAACAGCAGCGCCACCACCATCGCTCCATCGCAGAGCACCCACAGCGGCGGAATCAACCACTGCACTCCATCCGCGGCCAGCGCGCACCCGAGGGAAACGACGCAGCGCAGCACACTCACGCCGTTCGGCGCGGTTTTCGTCTCCGCATCCTTGATGATGATCGTTCGTTTCACCGGAGGTCGTAAAAGCCGGGAATAACAAAATCCGCCTCCTCGGCGGTCTCGCCGGGAAAAATGACCTGGACGGCGTTCAGTTTCTGGCCGCCCCACGCATTCGAACTGAGCAGCCAGTTTTTCACAAACGCCGCGATCGTTTTGCGGGCGGCGTTGCGGACATTGGGCGCCTGATCCAGCGCCTCGCGGTTGAGGCGCGGTGTGATGTCGGCGAGGGCGGCATCGGTCATTTCCTGCTGGTTCGATCGCAGCGTGCCCGCACTGGCTTTGATCTCGAGCGTGCGCGTGTCGATATTGATCGGAGTGAGCACGCGTAACGCCGGCGCATGCACCACGCACACGCGCACGCCATCTTTCTCCTGGGCCTCGATCCTCCAGTCGGCCGCGGCGCCGAGCAGCGGGACGTAGTAATAGGCCGTCGCACGGAGCCGGGCGTCGGCCGTGCTCGTCCCCAGGAGGCGCTCGTCCACATTGGTGAACTTCAGCGCGATGTCCTGCTTGGCCACAATGAGCGGCCCGATTTTATCGGTCGAGGTGACCCGACCAATCTCGATTTCGGTGCGGCTGCTCTTGTTGGTCGTCGTCAGGAAATTGCCGACATACTTCAGAAACCTGCCAGTGAGCGTGACACCTTTTTCCAGCGGTGTCGTCATCGCGCCCGCCAGGTTTCGCGGCGTAAACTGCACGAGCAGCAAGTAGCCGCATACGATGAAGGCCACGCCGACCACGGCGAACGCCGCATACTTCACCCCGCTCGTCGGTGGACGACGCTGGTCGATGATTTCAATGATTTGTTCGGGATCGTTCGGCGTCATGCGCTCACGTGAGGTCTTGGTTGATGCTGGGCTCATCATCCACGTCCCCGCAATGGGAGAGTTCCAGCCGAAGGAGTCCTTGCCCGCGGGGCGTCCGCCCTTCCATCCTCGTGCGCTACCCTTCGTATGCCGCCGCCCGCGTCTCCGCCCACCCTCAAAGTCACCGTCGCGATTCCCACCTACAATCGCGCGGACTTCCTGCGCCAGACGCTCGCCGGCCTCGCCGCCCAACAATTCCCGCGCGAGCACTTCGAGATTCTCGTCATTGACAACAATTCCCAAGACCACACCGCCACCGTCGTGGCCGAATTCGCCTCCGCCCAGCCTGCGCCGCGTTACCTCCGCGAGGAAAAACAAGGCCTCGATCACGCGCGCAACCGGGCCCTCGCCGAGGCCCGCGGGGAAATCATCGTCTTCGGCGACGACGACATCCTCGTGAAACCCGACTGGCTGGCGCAAATCGCTGTGCCCCTCATCGCCGACGCCGGCCGCCGAAAAATCGGTGCCGTCGGCGGCGAAGTGATCCCCGTCTTCCCTGACGGACTGCCCGACTGGGTGCGCGAATGGCATTCACCCCTCGCCTTCCGCACCGAACTCGGCCCGATTCCAGCGCGCCATTCACCGATGGGCGCGAACCTCGCGTTTCCGCACTGGGTCTTCGAGCAACTCGGCCCCTTCCACACCGCCCTCGATCGCGCCGCGGGAAATTATTTTTCCGGCGGCGACAGCGAGATGATTCGGCGCGTGCGCGCCGCCGGGCTCGAAGTTTGGTTCGCCCCTGCCGCCGCCGTGCAACACCAAATGCCCGCCAACCGCACGACCTTCCGCTATGCCTCGCGCCACGCTTTCGACTCCGCCCGTTCCCGGGTGATCGATCGCGCGGGCCAGCCGGGGGCGGGCGGCTATTTTGCGTCCCGGTTCGTCGGAAATCTCCTGAAAGCCCTCAGTCTGGGCGTGCTCGCGCTAATTTACGCCGTCGGTTTCCAAACGGGCGCCGCGAAAAAGTCCCTTGTGCGCGCGTGGCGTTCCTGCGGCTACCTCTACCAAATCCCGCGCTCGCTCGTCGGGAAAATTTGATTCTTCATCGTCGCGTGTCCGCCCCTTTGTCCCTCTCCGTCGTCGTCGTTGCGAAGAACGAAGCGCAAAACCTTTCGCGCTGTCTCGCGAGCGTCCAAGGCTGGGCGGCCGAGATGGTCGTCGTGCTCAATGACACGACCGACGCCAGCGAGGCGGTCGCACAGGGCCTCGGCGCGCGCGTCAGCCATCTTCCCTGGCAGGGTTACCGTGACACCAAGAACGCCGCCCTCGCACTCGCGTCGCATCACTGGGTGCTCTCGCTCGACGCCGACGAGGAAGTTTCCCCCGCATTGCGCGAGAGTCTCACCGCCTTCTTTGCCCGCCCGGACCGCGATCAATTCGCCGGTGCGCGCTTCCCGCGCAAAGTCTGGTTCATCGATCGCTGGATCACGCATGGCGACTGGTATCCCGATCTCAGCCTGCGCTTCTTTCGCCGCGACCGCGCGCGCTGGGGCGGCGACGAATTTGTTCACGAGAAGATCGAGTGCGACGGCCCCGTCGCCACGCTCCGCGGCGATCTGCATCACTACTCGTTCCCCACCCTTTCCTCGCACGTCGCAAAAATAAATCCCTTCGCCGATCTCTTCCTCCGCCAGCAGCAGGCGCGTGGACGAAAATTCTCCGCCGTCACCGCCATCGTGCGACCCTGCTGGCGTTTCTTCCGCGCCTACGTGCTGAAGCTCGGCTTCCTCGACGGCTATCCCGGTTTCTACATCGCACACGCCACTGCGTTCGGCGCCTTCGTCCGCTACTCCCGCCTCTATGAAGCGGAAAATCATCACGCACCCCGTGGCTGACGAGCCCCACGCTTTCAGCAAACTCGCCGAGGAACTCGTCGGCGAACTGCGTGGCATTTCGCCCCACGATCCGCCGCGCTCGAAACGCCGCGCCACCCAATCGCTCGCGAGCGTCGTGGAGCAGCTCATGGTTCAGCACCAAATCGGCCGCGCCTCCCCCGAGCAGGCGATCCGCGATCAGTGGGTTGAACTCGTGGGTGTCGCCAACGCCTCCTATTCGCATCCGGCCAAGCTCGAGCGCGGCAAACTCACGGTCCTCGCCGCCCATTCTGTCGTCCGCAACGAGCTTTTCCTCCATCGCGAGGAGATCGTTGCCCGCATCCGAAAACTCCCCGGGTGCGAGGCGATCAAAGCGCTTAACCTGCGAGCCGGCTAGTCAGTAGTGGCACGGGCTTCCCAGCCCGCAATCTCCGCGCCCACGGCCTGCAAGATGCGTGGCGCCCGACCTAAATTTGCGCTTGCGCGACCGGGGCGGTTTGGGGATTCTGGCCCCTTGCGTCAGTGGACGTCCGCCGGTTGCGGATGCCCACCATGACTGGTCCGGCACTCCGTCGGATTGGAACGGTGACGCCGGCTTCGGCCCGCTTCGGCGGTTCGGGGCGGGCGCCACGGAGCCCGCAAGGGTTCCCTACAGTCGTGAAACCCAACCAATAAACCATGTCCACCACCGTCGTTAAACCCGAAATCATCGCAGAATATAAAACTCACGAGAAGGATACCGGCTCGTCCGAAGTCCAAGTCGCGCTCTTGACCGCTCGCATCAATCACTTGACCGAGCACTTGCGCACGCACCGCAAAGACTTCCACAGCCGCCGCGGCCTCCTGCAGATGGCGTCCCGCCGTCGCAAACTCCTCGATTACCTTAAGAAGCACAATCTTCCCAAGTATTCCGAGCTGTTGCAGAAGCTGAACCTTCGCAAGTAACGCTTTCATCACACAGGCGACCCAATCCGTGGGTCGCCTGTTGTCTTTACTGACACTCGATCCCAGCCGGGACATTTCCGTTTGCCGCTTAGGCAAACTCGCCACGAGGCGGCAAACGGGAATCTCTCGCGCAAAGAACGAGGAGATAAAGCGGGTTCGTGAAACCCCACCCGCGACGGCCCCGTGCCGTCGCCGCTCCCGATCATCGGGAGCCCCGAGTTCGTTTCAGTCGTGTGTTGCTGAACGCCCTCGTCTCATCCGCCGACACAATCCGTCCGATCCGTAATCCGTCCGAAAAATGAATCAGAAACATAATGTTACCGTCGCTGGCTTGAACATGCAGTTCTCCGCCGGCTCGCTCGCCCAGCTCGCTGGCGGCGCTGTCTTCGTCACCGTTGGTGAAACTAACGTCATGGTCACGGCCTGCGCCGCGCAAACCATGCGCCCCGGCCAGGACTTCTTCCCGCTCACCTGCGACTACCGCGACAAATACGCCGCGGCCGGCCGTTTCCCCGGCGGCTACTTCAAGCGCGAGGGCCGTCCGTCCGAGCGCGAGATCCTCATCTCCCGCCTGTGCGATCGTCCCTGCCGTCCGCTCTTCCCCGAGGGTTTCCTCAATGAAGTGCAGATCATCGGTCAGCTCATGTCGGCCGATTTGATCAACGACTCCGACATCGCGATGGTCAACGGCGCCAGCGCCGCGTTGCACATCTCCGACATTCCGTGGAACGGGCCGATCGGTTGCGTGCGCGTCGCGCTCATCGAAGACAAGTTCGTCGCGAACCCGACGATCGAGCAGATGTATTCCTCGTCGCTCGACCTCATCTACGTCGGCAACGCGAAAGACATGCTGATGATCGAAGGCTCCGCGGATCAAATCTCCGAGGAAAAATTCATCGAGGCGCTCGCGTTCGGTCACGAGGCCATCCAGCCGATCATCGCCGCGATCAAGGAACTCCACACCCTCGTCGGCAAGCCGAAGGCCACCTTCAAGCTCATCGGCGCCACGCCCGAGGCCCGTGCGATCATCGAGCGCGTCGTCCCCGCTGAGCGCGTTTCCGCCGCCATCTTCGGCTTCGAGAAGAACGTCCGCTCCGCCAACGTGAAACTCCTCAAGGAAGAAGCGAAGGCCGCCCTCCTTAAGGAACTCGGCGAAGGCAAGTTCACCGATGTCGACCTCAACGTCGTCTTCGAAGACCTCCAATACAAAGCCTACCGTGCCACCGTGCTCGCCAAGGGCACCCGCTCGGATCACCGCGATGCGAAGGCGCTCCGCCCGCTGCAAGCGTCGGTCGGCGTGCTCCCCCGCGTGCACGGCTCCGCGATGTTCCAACGTGGCGACACGCAGAATATCGCCATCGTCACCCTCGGGCCGACCAAGGAAGCCCAGGACATGGACGGCCTCACCGGCGGCGCGAAGTCCAAGAGCTTCATCCTCCACTACAACTTCCCGCCGTTCTCCGTCGGTGAAGCCGGCCGTTTCATCGGCCCCGGCCGCCGCGAAATCGGCCACGGCGCCCTCGCCGAGCGCTCGCTCGTCCCGGTGCTCCCGCCCGAGGATGCATTCCCTTACTCGATCCGCGTCGTCTCCGAGATTCTGGCCTCCAACGGCTCGACCTCGATGGCCTCGATCTGCGGCGGTTGCTTGGCTCTCATGGACGCCGGCGTGCCGATCATCGCACCCGTCGCCGGTATCTCCTGCGGTCTCATGACCGAGATGGCGGCCGACGGCTCCATCACGAAGTGGACCACCATCACCGACATCCTCGGTGAAGAAGATCACTTCGGTGACATGGACTTCAAGGTCGCTGGCACCACGAAGGGCATCACCGGCTTCCAACTCGATCTGAAGATCAACGGTCTTCCTTTCGAAATCGCTAAGACCGCGATCTTCCAGGCTCGCGATGCGCGCATCGAAATCCTGAAGGTCATGCTCGGCTCGCTCCCCGCGCCCCGCGCCGGCCTCAGCCAATACGCGCCCCGCATCCAGACGATCCAGATCGATCCCGAAAAGATCGGCCTGCTCATCGGGCCCGGCGGCAAAACGATTCGCCGCATCACGGAAACGACCGGTGCGCAGATCGACATCGCCGACGACGACTCCGGCAAGATCTTCATCTACTCGAACAATGGCGAGGCCATGGCCCGCGCAATTGCCGAGGTCGACGGTCTCTGCGGCGGCGGTGGCGGCCCCGGCGGCGGCGGCGGTGGCGGCGCCCCGATCGAAAACGGCAAGCTCTACAACGGTCGCGTGACCGGCATCAAAGACTTCGGCGCCTTCGTCGAATGCACGCCGGGCAAGGAAGGCCTTTGCCATATCAGCGAACTCGCCGACTTCCGCGTGCGTCGCACCGAAGACGTCGTGAAGATGGGCGAGATGATCTGGGTCAAGTGCATCGGCATCGACGAGCGCTCCGGCAAGGTTCGCCTCTCGCGCAAAGCCGCGATGAAGGAAATGGAATCGCAACCGCAGGGTGGCCAGGCCGCCCCCGCGGCTGAGCCTGCCGCCCAGTGATGGCGGAGCGCGTTGCCCTCAACGCGCTTTTCTAAAATCAAGCCGGAGCCGCTTTGCGCGCCTCCGGCTTTTTCTTTGTCCGTCTCGCCGACACGCAGGCTTCGGTCCGATTTGAAGTTTCATCGCTGGAGAAATCCTGCTTCGTTCGGCTCTGTTTTTGCGAATGTCCAGCGACATCCACACCGCCCGTCCTGCGCCGAAAGTCCCCCTTCCCGCGCACTTCCCCTCTGCCCTCGCCCTGCTGTCGGTGGTGGCGGCCTTCGCTGCCATCCGTTTCGCCTGCCTGTTCGACGATCTGTGGTTGGACGAAATCTGGTCGCTGACGATTGTGAGCGAGGTCAGTTCGCCCGCGCAGATTTTCACGCGACTGCTCCATGATAACAATCATCCCCTCAATTCACTCTGGATCTACCTCGTGGCGCCCACGAAGGCCGGCTGGATTTACCGCCTGTTCGCGTGGCTCACCGGCAGCGCTTCCATCTGGCTCGCCGCCAAAGTCGGCCGCGCGTTCTTTCAAAAACTGCATCCGGCCGCACCGGGCGGTCAGGCCCGGGCCGCGGAGCTGATGAGCGCGACGCTCTTGGGCGGTTCCTACCTGTTCATCCACTACTCCTCGGAGGCCCGCGGCTACGCACCGGCCGTGTGCTTCGGATTGCTGGCGCTCTTCGCGCTCCAGCGCGGCGGTGACCAGCCGCGCAGCCCATGGGCGATCATATACTGGCTCGCCGGGATCCTCGCTCTGCTGTCGCACGTTGTCGGCGCACAGTTGTTGGTCGCCGGCGCCGTCCTCTCCCTCGTCCGTGCCGAGGCCGCCCGTGACTGGCCTGGACGCCTGCGGGATGCCGCTTGGTGGCACGTGGTGCCCACCCTCGCGGGGGCGGTTTACTATTGGTCGTTCGTGCGAAGGATTCGCATCGGGGGCGGTGAACACGTTTCACTGCCGCGGGTGATTGGCGAGCTGGTGGTTTACGAATTCGGCGTTCCCTCGTCGGTTGCCCTGACCATCGCCGTCCCACTGTTGCTCGGCGTGATGCTGTTCGGCATGGCCCGGCTCTGGTCGCGCGATCGAGCGCTGGCGGTGTTTTTCGTCGTGGTCGTTTTTGGCGGGCCCTGTGCCTGGTGGTGCGCGAATCGTTCGGCCCTCATTTATCCCCGCTATTTGATCGTGAGCGGTGCCGGCGCGCTGCTTCTCATCGGACAACTGCTGGCGGACGTGTGGGGCAGAGGCCAAGCCGGGCGCCTCGGGTGCCTGGCGTTGCTCGCGCTGTTTCTGTGGGGCAATTCGCTCCACACCGTAAGTTTGATTCGCGAGGGACGGAGCCGGTTCCGCGCGGTGCTCCGTTTCGTTGCTGACCACACGCCCACGGAAGGCATCACCTTCACGGGCGAAGCCGAAACCGATACGCTGCTCGTGGCGCACCTCGCCTCCACAATCACGCCGGCCCGCCCGATGCGATTTATCTTCGCCGCCGATCGAAAATTGATCGTGCCGCAGTGGGGCCTCGTGCACCAGTTCGAGGGCAGTCCTCTTCCCCTCACCGAGATCTACGACCCGGCCACGCAGTATACTTACCAGCTCGAACGAATCTTCCCGCACCGCGGGCTATCCGAAAACTGGAGTTGGGTGGTCTATCGAAACCAAACCGCGCTCACCGCCGATTTCCGCGCGCGGTGATGCACCCGCGGTGGCACGGCACCACCGACCAAAGCGGTCCGGAAATTTTTCTTTGCGCCGGTCCGAGGTTCGTGACGCGCTCTTGCGATGCGTTTTCTAGTTACCAACGACGACGGTCTCGACTGCGTCTTCCTCCACGAACTCGTCCATGCGCTCCGTGATGCCGGACACTCGCTTGCGGTCGTCGCGCCGAAGCATGAGCAAAGCTGGATGGGCGCCTCGAAGTCGCGCAACCGCCCCGTCCACTCCGCCGTGGCGCATCGCGACTTGCAATGCCCGACCTGGTGCGTCGACGGCACGCCGAGTGACTGCGTCAACATCGCGCTCGATCACTTGCTGCCGGCTGACTTCAAGCCCGACGCCGTGCTCAGCGGCATCAACATCGGTCTGAACGCGTCGCTCGGCTTCATCATCGCGAGCGGCACGATCGCCGGCGCGTGGGAGGGCGCGCTGCACGGGCTGCCCGCGATCGCGTTTTCGCAGGATGTGTCGGCGGAGGCTTACGATCTGATCAAGGCCAGCGGCGATCGGCCCGGGCCGGAGTTGCACGCCATTTTGAAAATCTCCGCGCAACACGCCGCGCGGCTCGCTCCGCCGCTGACCAATGGGACCCCGCCCCGAAGCTTTCTCCTCCACAATCTCAATTTTCCGGCCGCTTGCCGCCCCGACACCGAGGTCCGCCGCACCGTGCCCGCGCGCGTGATCGTGCCAAAATTGTTTTCGCCCGCCGCGGACGATGGCACGCACCGGCTCGTCTGGAGCTACGGCGAAGATCTCTCGCCCGCCGGCCTCATCACGGATCGCGCCGCGCTCGCCGCGGGGTTGATCAGCCACACCGTCCTCGACTACACGAAGCTCGGGCAGTGACTCACTTTTCCGGGCCGGGATCGGCGTGCAGCACGACCCCGTTGCGGAAAACGACCTCGCGTTCCTCGACCGGGGTTCGGGTCGGAGGCAACGTTGAGCCAATGGGAGGATAGCCACCGATGCCGCCGCCAATCGACGTGCCGCGGCTGCCGATGCCGATCGTCGGAGGAATGATGGCCACACCGCCGCCGCGGCCCGGTGACATCACAATCCCGCCGCCCGAAGAACCGGGATACATTCCCCCCGGATAGCTGCCCGGGGGATAACCGCCGGGATACGAGCCCCCGGGATATTGCGCTCCCCCGGGATACATTCCCGGATCCTGTTCGACGCCACCCGTGCGGTAAATCCACACCTCGTCGTCGCCCGTCTGCGGTGTGCCGCTGCGGGTTTGAATCTCGGTCGGTTTTCCAATCGACATGATCACCATGTCGGGGGTCATGCCTTCCTCGACTTTGCCGTCGAGCACCGCCTGGCGCATCTCGATGGGCCATTGTTCGTAAATGTCGCGGTTCGCGTCGATGCGGTTCATCTGCGACGAGGTGCAGCCTGCCAGCAGCCACGCCGCCAGCCCCACGGCCAGACCGCACTGTTGATTACTTTTCAACTTGGCCGCGAAGATACACCAATCTGCCGCCACGTAAAGTTTCCCGTCGCAAAAACTTCCGGCCCGCCCGTGCCCCGCCAGGTCGTTCCCGGCGCCTGGCGGCTGGCGGGTTTAACGGTCTCGTCGCGCTCCGGGTTGCCCGCCAGAACACTCAATTCATCGCCGGCCGGCGTCCGGGAATCTGCTGGATTCCCCGTTGGGGCTCCGAAATGGTGGTTTCGATGATCGAGGTCTCCCATCTCACGCGCGTCTTTCGCACCTACAAGAAGCAACCCGGCTTTTGGGGCGGCGTGCGCGGGCTGTTTCATCGCGAGTTCGAGGAGACGCGCGCGGCCGACGACGTGTCGTTCAGCATCGCGGAGGGTGAATTCGTCGGATTCCTCGGCCCCAACGGCGCCGGGAAAACGACGACCCTGAAGATGCTCTCCGGACTCATCTACCCGACGAGCGGCCATGCCCGGGTCGCCGGCTTCGATCCGACCAAGCGCGAGAACGCCTACCGCCGCCTCTTCGCGCTGGTGATGGGACAGAAAAATCAGCTCTGGTGGGACCTGCCCGCGATTGAGTCGTTCAACCTGCTGCGCGCGATCTACGGCCTGCCGGCGGATCAGTTCAAGGCGTCGCTCGACGAACTCGTGGCCCTCCTCGACGTGGAAAAAAAGCTGAACGTAATGGTCCGCGAACTTTCGCTTGGCGAGCGCATGAAGATGGAACTCATCGCCGCGCTGCTGCACCGGCCGCGGGTGCTGTTCCTCGACGAGCCGACCATCGGACTCGACGTCGTCTCGCAGAAAAACGTCCGCCAGTTTTTGCGCGAATACAACCGCAAGCACCGCGTCACCATCCTCCTCACGAGCCACTACATGGCCGACATCAAGGAACTCTGTGAACGCGTCATCGTCATCCACAAGGGCAAGAAAATCTACGACGGCGCGCTCGACCGGCTCGAGAACGCCGGCGGCGCGAAGAAGAAAATCATCACGTTTCTGCCGGGGGTGGGCGCCGCATTTCCCGAGACCTGGCAGTCGCGCTTCGGCACGACCACGCGCGCCGACGACGGAAAATTCACGTTAAGCGTCCCGAGCGAAAACATCGTCGCCGTCTCGCAGGAAATCCTCAGCACCGGCCCCGTCGCCGACATCACGATCGAGGACGTCCCGCTGGAAGACGTGATCGCGGAGCTGTTCAACTCGCGCGCGTAGGTGCGTGGCGGTTGAGCAACGCCTGCATCTCGGCGGAAACACTCCAAGCCGGCACGAGCTCACACATCAAGTGGCGCAGCCCGGCCAAAGAGTGCCACGCCGCCTTCGTCAATTCCCGGCGATTTAACCGGGCGTTGAGTCGCACAGCGTCAAGTTCCGCGCCCGCGAGTGTGGCCTCGGCATGCCGGCCGAGCCCGAAGGAATCCAAGGCATCGCCACGACGCAGCCGCAGTTCTCGCACGAGGCGAAAATTCGTCTCCGCGAGCGACCGATGCATCACAAGTTGGGCCGCCATGAGTTCGCCGCGGTGGATTTTCTGAAACACCCACAGCAGTTCACTGAGGAATAGGGCCGCGAGGCCGGCCGCCGCGGAGTCGCTGACGCGCACGCCGATCATCTCGACGGCAACCCACGAGTAAAAATCTCCCCACTTCTTCTCGCCTTTCAAAAATCGATAACCGCCGGCAAGACAGGTTGCCATTTCGTTGAGCGCGACCTGCCACTTGCCCGGCCGCCGATGCTGCCCGCGCGCCGCCGCGGCGCGCGAATTCTTCATCACCGCCGCTGGGACCAAAACGAGATCGAGCTGGCCCGAGGCAAAGAGCGCCGTGACTTTACGCACGCCCCCCGTGGCCGAGCGCACGATTTGCAGCACAAATCCGTGACCCCGCAAGCTCCGCGCCCAGTCAATTCGCTCCAACTTCCGCGGCGAACGGGTCACCACATGCAAATCGAAATCCGACCATCCATCCGCCCGGGTCTTTTTTCCCCGCGAAGCGGTCGAACCAAACAGCACCGCCGACTCGACCGATGATTCGCGCTTCAGCCACGCGATCACGGCGGGCAGCAAATCCGGGCGCGCGCCGCTCACCATTTCCGCACCGAGATGAGAATCTCGGTGCCCTCCATGCCCGGCCCCGCGTGAATTTCACCATGATGCAGTCGCAAAATTTCCTTCGCCAGAAAGACGCTCACGCGGCCCTGGTTGGGCACCGCGCCCTCCACGGGCTCGGGCAGGATTCCCTCCAGTTCGAGTTTTTTGCCTTTCAACGAAAGCAGTGCGGTGAGTTCCTCCCCCGCGCCGGTCGAGCGCACTTGGAGCGTCAGCTCTCGGGCGCCGAGTTCACCGCGATTCTCCGCGATCGATTTCACCAGTGACCGCAGGGCGAACTCGAGGAGCTTGCCGCAGACGTTGAGCACGACCGGCTCCGGACCAATCTCTACGCGCACACCCGTCGCACTGCCGACACGTTGGGCGAGTTCACGTAAATCCGCCGGCTCGGGCTCGGTCTCGTGCAACGCGAGCATCTGGGAAATCTGGCTGTTGAGCGCTTCCAGTTTCGTGATGTCGCTCTTCGCCGCCTCCATAATCGCGGCCGGCAACGGATGCTCGGGAGTGCTGAACCGAAAGGTCGCGAGCGAGACGAGGGCATTGCCGAGTTCGTGATTCAATGTGAGCCCTAAATCGCGCAACAACGCACGTCGACTCGCGCGCTGGCCCGCCGCCGCATCTGATACTTCGTCGCTCGCCTCCTGCCAGAACGCCCACGTGCCGCCCGTTTCCGCGATCACGCCCGCACTGGCGCGAAACGGCTGCCCCTCACTGGGCGCGAGACGGCAGATCTCCCGAGAACGGCGCGCCCTTCCGATCAATTCGCGCACGATGAGCGGCAAATGGCGAGGCACGTTCTCCCCCGCGCCGAGCACGAGAGTCCCAGGAAGGTATTTCGCCCCGAGGTTCGCCTGTTCCGCGAGGACATGCAACCGTCCGAATTGCGCCGATTTTGTCAGAAAATGCCGGAGCAACCGCGCAAAGAAAATCGCGCGCGCACGATCGGGCTCGTCGTAAGGCTGGCCATCGTCGCGCACGCCCA
>JBBRLB010000019.1:0-59841 GCA_038231575.1 Opitutales bacterium
CCTGCTGGGCGTCGACTACCCGACCCAAAAAGAATTTCCCGCCGACGACACTGGCCAGGGCTTCGACAACATCGGCGATGTGCTGACGATTTCGCCGCTGCTCCTCGAAAAATATCTCGATGCGGCTCAGTCGATCGTCGAACAGGCTGTGGTCACCAAGCCGCGCATGGTCGGCGAGACCGCCATCCTTGGTCGCGAATTCGCCACGATCAAAGTCGATACGACTCTCCCCGAGCCACCGAAGCCGCCCGCTTCTGCCGTCGACGCGCCGGTCGCGACCGGGACCGCCGCTCCCGCGACTATGGTCGCCGCTCCGCCGGCCAAAGCTCCGGCTGCCGCACCCCTCACGCCGGTCACTCCCGCCCCAGGCGATGCCGAGCCGCTGTTGATCGCGCAAGTGCCGGCCGCCGGTGACGGAACTCCCGCCGCTCCCGCTGCTGGGCGCGGTCGGGCTGGGGCCATTGCGGGCCGGGCCCAACCGCCGGGTGGCTTTGGCCGTGGCCGTCGCGAGCCGCCGCCGATGACCCGTCCGGCTCCGAACGTCGACGGCAATGCCGTCGTGCTCTCCTATTACACGCCCGCGCTGGTCGCGGCGAAGCCCAGGATGGAGCAGGCGGGGAAATATCAGCTCGATCTGGATTTTGTGGCGCAGGAAACCTACGCCGACGATTTGTTCGATTTGAACAAGTGTCAGATCATCTTCGCGATCGACGGGGAAAGATTACTCGACCAAGAGTTCGTGCGCGAAGGCTACAGCCGAAAGTTCGGCTACAAATTCGATCGCGCGTTGAGCGCGGGTGAGCATGAATTTTCACTGGAGATCAAGCCGATCGGTCCGGACACGCCCCAATACCGGAAGCTGCGCATCCGCCTCGAAGCGGTGACCGTGCGCGGGCCCCTCGCACCGGAACTCTGGGTCAAGAGTCCGGGCTACGATAAATATTTTCCACGCGCCGTGCCGACCGATGCGAAGACGCGCCGCCTTTACGCGCGGGAAATTCTGGCGAACTTCGCGCGTCGCGCCTATCGCGGGCCGGTCGACCCCGTAATGCTCGATCGCTTGGTCGCGCTCGCTGAAAAAGTCGCCGCACAGCCGACGCACACGTTTGAGAACGGAGTCGCGCAGGCCATCGTGGCCGTGCTGGCGTCGCCGACGTTTATTTTTCGCGAGGAGCGCACCGAGCCACTCACGCGGGACCAACTCTATCCGCTGGTCGACGAATACGCGCTGGCCTCGCGTCTCTCGTATTTTTTCTGGTCGTCGATGCCCGACGATGAACTGCTCAATCTGGCCGCGGCTCATACGCTCAGGACCAATCTTCCCGCTCAAATTAAACGCCTGCTGGCGGACGGCCGCGCGAAAGAGTTCGTGCGCAACTTCACCGGTCAGTGGCTGGAGGCGCGCGACATCGCGACGGTCCCGATCATCCCGCTCGATGTTTTTCTGCGCGAACACCCGAATGCCGATTACGACAAAGCCAAGGACACCATCGCCGCGCTACAGGCCAAACCCGAGGAGTCCCGCACGCCGGAGGAGGTCAACGCCCTGCGGCAGGCGCAACGGACCATCGGCGGCTTCACCCGCCAACAAAAGCCTCCCGATCTGACCGATCCGCTGCGCCTCGCGATGCGGGAGGAAACCGAAATGGTCTTTGCCCACATCATTAACGAAAACCGCAGCGTGCTCGAATTGATCGAGAGCGACTACACGTTCCTGAACGAAGTTCTCGCGCAGCACTATGGGATCGCGGGCGTCACCGGGAGCGAGATGCGCAAGGTCACGCTCCCGCCCGACAGCCCGCGCGGCGGCGTCATGACCCAGGGCACCGTGCTGGCCGTCACTTCGAATCCCACCCGCACCTCTCCCGTCAAGCGCGGCCTCTTTATCTTGGGCGCCATTCTCGGCACGCCGCCCGCGCCGCCGCCGCCAAACATTCCGGCGCTCGAGGACGCGGCTTCGCCCGAAAAATTGCGCACCCTCAGCCTGCGCGAAACGCTTGCGCTTCACGCGACCAAGCCGATCTGCGCCTCCTGCCATATGCGGATGGATCCGATTGGTTTGGCCCTTGAGAATTTCAATGCCATGGGCGCCTGGCGCACCACCGACATGGGCCAGCCGGTTCAAACTGCCGGGCAGCTCGTCACGGGGGAGAAGTTCGCCGACGTGCGCCAATTGAAGCACGTGCTCGCGACCGATCGGCGCCGCGATTTCTACTATTGTCTGAGCGAAAAGCTTCTCACTTACGCCCTCGGCCGCGCGATGGATTATCGTGACACGACGACGCTCGACCAGTTGGTGGCGACGCTTGAATTAACCGGCGGCAGTTCCACCGCCCTCCTCGGCGCTATCGTGAATTCCGCTCCCTTCCAGCAGCGTCGCGAAGTGAAAAAATCCATTGCCGCTGACTCTGGTAGCACGACGAACCCAAACCAGCGCCTTGCCCAGGACACCCGCTAAAACCATGAAGCCTCTCCCCGCTCCCTCCGCTGCCCAGCACCTCGCGGAGATGAATCGCCGCCATTTCCTCAAGGGCATGGGCGCCTGCATTGCCCTGCCCGCTTTCGGATCGTTGCTGCCGACTCGGATGTTCGGCGCCAAGACGACCGCCGCCACCACGACCGCCGGACGGGCCCTCGCCACGACCGCCACGGGCGCGCCTTTGCGCACGGCGTTCTTCATGATTCCGAATGGCACCATCCCGGGCGCGTGGTGGCCCGAGGGCGGCGAAACCGATTTCAAGTTCAACCCCACGCTCGCCCCCCTCGAGCCGCTGCGGAATCGCGTGCAGGTTCTCAGCCAGCTCGATCATGCCAACGCCGTCGGCGGCCCCGACGGCGGCGGCGATCACGCGCGCGGCACGGGGGTGTTCCTCACGGGCGTGCGCATCAACAAGAGTTCCACTGACGTTCGCGCCGGCATTTCAATCGACCAGGTAATCGCCAACAACGTCGGCCACCTCACGCGTTTCCCGTCGCTCGAAATGACCTGCGATCTGAATCGCAAGTCCGCGGGCTGCGACTCCGGCTACTCCTGCGCGTATCAATACAACATCTCGTGGAAATCGCCCACCACACCGATGACGCCCGAGAACAATCCCCGCGCGATCTTCGAACGCCTCTTTGGCCCCGGCGCGCACGGCGAGCGCGCCCAACGCAGCCAGAGCCGGCTGCTCGCTCGCCGCTCCGTGCTCGATTTCGTCATGGACGATGCGCGCCGCATGGAGCAGCGCCTCGCGAGCAACGATCGCGAAAAGCTCGATCAATATCTCACCGGCATTCGCTCCGTCGAGGAGCGCATCCAGCGCGCCGAAAAATTCGGCAGCCCCGATCCCGATCAGCCCACGCCGGCGGGCATCCCGCTGGTTCACTCCGAGTATGTGGATCTGATGTATGACATGATCCTCCTCGCCTTCCAGACCGACTCGACCCGCGTCGTATCGATGATGCTCGGTAACGACGGCGACAATCGCTCATTCAGTCAGATCGGAATTCCCGAGGGCCACCACGATCTCTCGCATCACCAGAACAACCCCGAGCGCATCGCGAAAGTTTCCAAGATCGATCGCTGGTATGCGGAGCGTTTCGCGGCGTTCCTCCAGCGGCTCGATGCCACGCCTGATGTCGACGGCCAGTCGCTGCTCCACAACTCTCGCATCCTCTACGGCAGTTGCAATGCCGACGGCAACCGCCACAGCCACGACAACCTGCCGCTCGTCCTCGCCGGCAACGGCGGCGGATTGCTCACCCCTGGTCGCTACATCAAGCACGGCTCGAAGCCGCTCTCCAATCTCTTCTGCACGCTCGCCGATCACGCCGGTGTCCAAAGCCTCGATCGCTTTGGTGACTCCACGGGGCGACTCGCCAACGTGTAAGCGGAAATTTTCTACCCCACTTTACCCCATGATTCACGCTCGGTTCGCCGCCGTCTCGGCCTTGTTCGTCTGCGTCGCCTTCGCTCAAAGTCCCGCGACTTACGCTCCGCTGGGCATCCCCGTGCCGGGCCCGGTCACCGAAGGCCCCTACGCGCCGCAACCGATCTTGCCGGGCGGGATTGTTGTCCCGCTCTACCCGCCCGATTCGCCGCGACTCAACCACGAGAAAATTCGCGAAGCCGAGAAATACAATTACGGCGGCAGCCCCGGACGCATCCAGAGCATCGTCAGCATTCACAATCCCTCGATCGAGGCGCATTTGGTCGATGGTCGCTCCAACACGGGCACCGCTGTCATCGTCGTCGCGGGTGGCGGCCATCGCACGCTCAACGTCGGCACCGAGGGCGGTGACTTTGCCCCGTGGTTCTACAATTACGGCGTCAACACGATCATTCTGCGCAATCGCATGCGCGTGGACGGTTACAATCTCGAAAAGGACTCGATGATCGATGCGCTCCAATCGATCCGTTTGGTCCGCAAATACGCGAAAGAGTGGAAAATCGATCCCGCGAAGATCGGCATCGTGGGTTTTTCCGCCGGCGCCGAACTCGCGGCCTGGACCGCCGTCTTCTACGACGACTACGACAAAACCAACGCCGATCCCGCCGATCCGCTGGCCGGCATTTCGTCGCGCCCCGACTTCGTCGGCCTGCTCTATCCGGGCCCGACGCCATTCACCAAAGATCCGGCGACCAAGATTTCGCCCGACGTTCCTCCGACGTTCCTCGCCTGCGCCGGCAGCGGGGACAAAGGCCACGCCGTCTGGGCCGACCAGTATTTCGCCGCGATGCTCAAGTTCGGCGCGCCTAACCTCGAAATGCACATTTACGGAAACGGCGTCCACGCCGACGGACTGAAAGATCGCGACGGCATTCCTTTCGGCACGTGGCAGGATCGCTACATCGACTGGTTCCGCGACCTCGGCTTCCTCGGCAAGTCCGGTGTCGAAACCAAGGCGGCCCGCGATGTCGCCGCCTTCGCCAAAAAGTCTCGCTAGCGCCTGACCGTCCGGCCCACTCCAACGTTGCAGCCGTTTGACCGGCCAAGTCCGCTCCTTTCGCTTCCGTTAGATTCATCCCCCAACCCCATACTCATGATCCCATACTGCCCCTCCGCGGCGGGTCGCTGCCGCTGCCTTGCACTCGTCCTGAGTCTCGCCGCAGCTTTCCCGCTGCTTCACGCCCAATCCGTCCCCGCTCCTTCCGCCAGCGGCACCACCGCGGCGACCAAGCAGGAAGCCATCGTCCTGACTCCATTCGAAGTCAGCACCGATAAAGATCGGGGCTACTTTGGCGGCAATACGCTGGCCGGCGGCCGTGCCGATACTCCCCTGAAAATCACTCCCGCTTCCATTTCGGTGATGACGAAGGAATTCCTCCAGGATTTCGACCTCACCGACATGAACCAAGCCTTGGCTTGGACGGTCGGAGCGGACGCTCCTACCGGTGGTGAATCGGGTGCCTTTGGCGGCAATCGCTTTCAAACCAGCTTCCGAGGCGTCGATGGGAACGGCAATTTTCCCGTGCGCAACGGTTCGATCAACTATTACGTCGCCGACACCTATAATTCCGAGCGCTACGACTTTTCGCGTGGCCCGAATGCGGCGCTCTTCGGCGATGGCGGCCCCGGCGGACTTCAAGGCAGCACGAGTAAACAGGCCCGGCTGAGGAACGTATCGACCACCACGTCGGCCCGGGTGGATAGCTTCGGTGGCTACCGCGCGACGATCGATACCAATTACGGCCTGGAACGGGTGGCGTTGCGCGTCAATCTCCTGCATCAAAACGTCAAATCCTATCAGGACGGCACCTCCAACAAACAGAACGGTTTCACCGCTGCCTTTACCTACAAAATCAACGACAGCACTCAGTTTCGGGCCGAGGTTCAGCGGGACGCGGAAAAAAACGTCGCCTATCGCAAGACGTATGGCGAGCAAGCCTCCCGCTGGGATCGCACGACGGTCAACGCCGACAACAGCGCCATCGCCAACTTCGCGAACTTTGGTCTCACGCAAGTGAGCGCGACGAACGACTACCTCGTCTGGAATTTCGGCACCAACAGCCTGGTCAACTACAAGGGTAATCAATACGCCTCGGTGGGTTTGGGTTACCAGATTCCTTGGCGCGGACGTTCCAATCTTCCCAACTTCAAGACTGGCGTGTCCAAGGATTTCTTCCTCGGGCCGGCAGACGCCAAGATCGACCGTGATTTCAATGCGCAGTCCTTCTGGCTCGATCATCGGTTCTCCTCCGATCTGTATGTTCAGTTCGGCATTGTGAAGAACGACGGTGATCCCTTCTACGATTACACCGACCAGCTCCCCGGCGACTATCGCATCGATGTCAACAAGGTGCTGCCCGGTGGGGCAACGAATCCGAATTTCGGCAAAGCTTACTCCGACTTCGGCCAGAGCTTTCAATATCAGCAAGACAAGGTGCGCGAATACAAGGCGGCCGGCACCTATAAATTCGAAGTTCCGCGTTGGTTCGATTGGAAACAGCGTCTCAGTATGAATGTGGGCTGGCGGCGGACGACCTTCGAGGCCAAGAACGCTGCGTGGCGTTGGTCCAACAACCCCGTGAATGCCGACGTGAACAACGCGGTCAATCAGCTCCGCTATCGAATCTATTGGGACAACCCTCGCCCGAAAATCGGCAGCGTCACGCCGCCGACGGTGCCGGGGGTCAACTGGAAGTTCGTCGAGACGGGCGGGAATATCAATCAGCGCACCATCACCTACGCTCAGCTCGTTTCCCAAAGCACCTTCTTCGGTGAGCGGCTCGCGCTCACCGGCAGCTTCCGACGCGACCGCGTGCAAGGCGATTTCTTCAACCGCATTGGCAACGATCCCGTGACCTTCCAGAACATCGGCGGCTTCGAAACGTTCGGCGGTTCAGGCGTATTCGTCCCCGGTCTGCATCGCATCCGCCAGATCTACCAAAACAGCCCCAGCGCGGGCGTGGTGGCCTATCCGTTCCTCGGCATGAATCGTTGGCTCGCTCCGCTCGGATTTGTGGCGAACTACTCCTCGAACTTCGCCCAGATTGCGAATGCCACGGTCCCGCTGATCTCCGAAGACAACCCTCCGCTCACTCGTTCGGTTACAAAAGACTTCGGTTTGCGCTACGCGATGGGCGATGGCGTCGCGTATATCACGCTGACAAAATACAACACCCTGCAGACCGATCAACTCAGCACCTGGGGCGGTCGCGGCGATTGGCAGAATCTCTACACCAACCTCGGATTCACCGACACCCGTTACGTCACCGGCACCGGGTTTAATTTCCAAGATGTGGCCTCCAGGAAGTTGGAGGGCTGGGAAGCCGAAATCACCGCCAATCCCACACGGAACATCACGCTGACCGCCAATTACTCGCACCCGATCGTCTACACGATCATCGAGAGCCGGGACCGCCGGGCATTCTACGCCGCCAACCTGTCCTACTATCAGGCGGCGGGGGCGGCCGCGGCGGGAGCGGTGGCCAACGGCAAAACCATCCTTGATCCAGCCCAGATCCGCGCGGCCCTGCTGAACATCGAAAACAGCTTGAATGGCACGTCGGCGGGGACGCTGGGCAACAACCTGGAGCGCCACCGCGTGAACCTCGCCAGCTCTTATCGCTTCACCGAAGGGAAGTTCAAGGGCCTCGGGTTCAACGCCGGCGTAAACTACCGCGCCCACAAGAAAGTGGGCAGCCGCGACGCCCGCCTCAAGTTCAACACGGACAATCCGAGCGTCCTGCAAACCACCCAAGCGGGCTTCGATTATCTCTGGGTTGATTCCACTTGGGCGACCTCCGCCGGGGCGAACTACACCCGCCGCTTCGGCAAGGTCCAGGCGCGTTTCCAACTCAACATCACGAACCTGCTCGACGACGACAAACCGCAGTGGAACAGCTATAGCGTCATCCAAGCCGGCCAGCTCCAGAATCTGCCGGCCGCCGTGACGAACAACGGCAACGCGCTGACCGCACCCGGTGGCAACGCGCGCATGCAAGTGTTGAGCGGCTTCAATCAGATCGATCCGCGGAAGATCTCGTTCACGACGACGCTCACCTTTTAAAAGAGCGGACAGACGCGACCAACGTTCTTGAGCTTAGGGTTTCACCCGCACCGCAACCTGCCGGGTCGGCGAATCGACCAAAGATTCGCCGACTCTTCGGAATGCGGCCACGATCGAACCCGATCTCAAGCAACGTTGGTCTTCTTTTCTCCCATGGCCCGCCTGTCCCTCGTTCGTGTCTCCCTGCTGATCGTCTTCGGAATCACCCCGTTGCTGGCGCAGGATCTCGGCTACAAAGATACGCCGCTGATCCCCGGCACGCCGTGGCACGTGCACGACAGCGATCGGCCGCGACCGGCCGTCGTGACTCCAGGTGCGACGTTCAGTCATCTCGCTCCGCCGCCGTCCGATGCGATCGTGTTGTTCGACGGGAAAGACCTGTCGCAATGGACCGACTCCCAAGGCGCCGAGGCCAAATGGAAGGTGATTGATGGCACATTTGAGACCGTGCGTGGCACGGGCATGATTCGCACCAAGGACAAGTTCACTGATTTTCAACTGCATCTCGAATTCGCCACGCCTTCGGAAGTGCGCGGCAGCAGTCAGGGTCGCGGCAACAGCGGCGTGATGATCAACGGCATGTATGAAGTGCAGATTCTCGATTCCTACGAGAACCCGACCTACGCCGACGGTCAGGCCGGGGCGCTCTACGGCCAGCAACCGCCGCTCGCCAATGCGAGCAAACCGCCCGGCCAGTGGCAGACCTACGAAATTATTTTCGAGTCGCCGCGCTGGAACGACGCCGGCGAACTCGTGAAGAAAGCCGCCGTGACCGTGATCCACAACGGCGTGGTGCTCCAGCACCGGCAGGAGTATTTCGGCCGCACTGACGGCATCGGCGGCATCCCGCATAAAACGCTCGGCACCTATGGCGCACCCCATCCGCCGGCTGTCTTCCTCGAACTGCAAGATCACAATAATCCCGTCCACTTCCGGAATATCTGGGTGCGTGAGCTCGCCCCGACCGCAGCCAAGTAACGGGCCTCCCCACTTCGCCTTCGCCCATGAAATCTCGTTTCACTTCCGCAGTCTGCCTCGCAGCGGTCGTCGCGCTTGCCGGTCAAATCGGGGCCGCGCCGACCGACGACGTCTATCAGCGCGGCCCCGACTCCGCGCCACAGCCCGGTGTGCCGGAAGGCAAGGTGACACCCTGGGCCCAACTGCCGAGCGCCGCCTACCCCGGCACGCTGCACGACTATTGCGTCTACGTGCCCGCCCAATACGACGCCGCCAAGCCGGCCGCGTTGATGATTTTCCAGGATGGCCAGGCGTGGCTCAATCGCGAAGGCGAATACCGCGTGCCCTTCGTCCTCGACAACCTGATCTATCGACGCGAAATGCCCGTGACGATCGCGGTGTTCATCAATCCCGGCCGCACGCCCGAGCAACCCCTGGCGAGCCTGGCCAGCTGGGGCGATCAGGGCTCCAACCGGCCGCAAGAATACAACGCCCTCGACGACAAATACGCCAAAGTGATCACCGACGAGCTGATGCCGATCGTCACCAAGCAATATAACATCTCGTCGAATCCCGACGACCGCGCACTCGCGGGCGCCAGTTCCGGAGCGATCGCGGCGTTCACCGTCGCCTGGCACCGGCCCGATCAATTTCGGAAAATTATCAGCACCATCGGCAGCTTCACGAACATTCGTGGCGGCCACGTGTATCCCGATCTGATTCGCCAGAGCGAAAAAAAACCGATTCGAATTTTTCTCCAGGACGGCTTGAACGACAATCGCGGGATGTCGCGCGGCGGTGCGCGGGGCGGCAATAACGCCGGCAAGCAGGCTCCTACCGCCGGCACCGCGGCCAGTGCCACACCGGCCGCCGCCGCAACGCCCGCCCCCGCCGCGCCGACCTACAACGCCGAGCGCGACTGGCACGCCCAAAACATTAAGATGGTCGCCGCCCTGACCGAAAAGGGCTACGACGTAAATTATGCGTGGGGAATCGGCACTCATTCCAACAAGCACGGGGGCGCAATTCTCCCGGAAATGCTCCGGTGGCTCTGGCGCGACTATCCCCGCGCGGATGATCCGCGCGACACCAGCAACCGCATGTTTTTCACGGCTGAACCGGCGCTCGCCAAGCCGCAGGGGTAGTGGGTCGCGCCCGATGGCCGGCTGAGCGATGATGGAGCCCCCCCGACCGCACATGGCCGTAATTCCCAAGCCGCATTATTTCTACCGAAGCGCCGGCCACACGGGTCTCGAATTCGTGCGACCGGTGCTGGGCTCCTTCAATCTAGTCGTCGCCAACGAGGCCCACGTCTATCCCCGACACCGGCACCTCAACTACCAGCTGATCTTCGCCCAACGCGGGTTTTATCGGTGCGGGTTGAACGACACTTCGCTCGTGCTGAAGCCGCGCGATGTGCTCATCGTCAAACGCGGCGACTGGCACGAAGACATCTGCGCCTCTCGCATCCGCTACCTCGCGATCAACTTTGATCTCGCGAGCGACGCCAGCTCACGGGTCGAGGACATCCTCTTCGATCCCGGCGTGACACCCGAGCAGCAGGTGATTCGCGGACCCTGCAAACCGATCTGGCGATTGCTCGACCGGATGCAGGAGGAATCCGGCCACGACGATCACGTCGTGGCCCAAATCGAGAATGCGCTTTTGTTGCAGTTGTTCTGGGCCTTGGTGCGCGTGCTGCCCCGCGAACGCCTCTCGCCGATCTTCTTGCAGCAGTCCGCCGCTCAGGCGTTCAGCGAACGGCTGCGGCGTCTGTTTGAGCATCACCTCGCGGAAAATCTTTCTACGTCGGCGATGGCGGCGCAGTTGAACATCAGTCCGCGCACGCTCACGAAACGCTGTCGCGAAGTCGCGGGGCGTCCGCCGGCGCGCGCGTTTCTCCACTACCGCCTCGAATGCGCCGCGCGCGTCCTGCGCCAGTCGGACATTCCCATCAAGGAGATCACCTACCGCCTGGGCTTTCAGGATCAGTATCACTTTTCGCGAGTGTTCCGGCGGCATTTCGGCACGCCGCCCTCAAAATATCGCGACACGCCGAAATAACCATCTGTCGGCGGCGGCAAACATTTACCGAACCGCCGTAAAAAAGTATCTTCGCCCCGTGCCCCCTCACTCGCCGCGACCTGACGCGCCCGCGCTCAGTCCAAACCCCACCGTCACGACGTTCACCCGTTTTCGATGGATCATCTGCGGCCTGCTGTTTCTCGCGACGACGATCAATTATATCGACCGCCAGATCCTCGCGCTGCTGAAGCCGTTGCTCGACACCCAGCTCGGTTGGACGAACGAGCAATACGGCAACGTCAATTCCGCCTTTCAAGCGTCCTACGCGATCAGCTATGTCGCCTTCGGTTGGTTCATCGATCGGGTCGGCATCAAGTTGGGCTACGCCGTGTCCATCACGTGCTGGAGCCTCGCGGCGCTGGGGCACGGCTTGGTCGGCAGCATTCGGGGGTTCACGTTCGCCCGCATTGCCCTCGGTGCGGGCGAAGGCGGAAATTTTCCCGCGTGCATCAAGGCGGTGGCCTGCTGGTTTCCACCGCGCGAACGCGCCTTCGCGGCCAGCCTGTTCAACTCGGGGACTAACGTCGCCGCGATCATCGCGCCCGCGCTGGTGCCACCGATTGCCGCCCACTTCGGCTGGCAGATGTGCTTCATCGTCGCCGGTGTGGCTGGATTCGGCTGGCTGTTCCTTTGGCTCCCGCTTTATCGCAACCAGCCCGCCGAGAGCCGGTTCGTTTCCGCCGGCGAACGTGAACTGATCGAGCGGGAACAGCCAAAAGACGACGGCACCAAGTCGATCAAATGGCTCGGTTTGTTCGGCTATCGGCAGACGTGGGCGATCGTCCTGGCAAAATTTCTCACCGACCCCGTGTGGTGGTTCTTCCTGATCTGGTTGCCTGATTTCTTTAAGAAAACGCGTGGGCTCGATCTGAAGAACAGTTGGGTTCACCTCGTCGCCATCTACGCGATCGCGACGATGCTCAGCGTCTGTGGGGGATGGCTCAGCGGCCATCTCATCCAACGCGGCTGGAGCATCACGCGAGCGCGGAAGACGGCGATGTTCGTCTTCGCGCTCTGCGTGGTGCCGGTGGTGTTCGCGCCGCGCATGTCGGAATGGATCGCGGTGTTTCTCATCGGCCTCGCGGGCGCCGCGCATCAAGCGTGGTCGGCCACGATCTACGCATCGACGTCGGATATGTTTCCCCGGCGCTCGATCGCGGCGATTTCCGGGATCGCGGGGATGGCCGGTGCGGTGGGCGGCATTCTCTTCCCGCCGTTCGCCGGCTCACTGCTGGATCACTATAAACTCACCCCGGGCGGTGAGTCCGCGGGGTATGCCGTTTTGTTCACGATGTGCGGCGGTGCTTACGTCGTGGCGTTTTTCTTGAATCACATTTTCGCCCCGCGCTTCGATCCGGTGCGGTTGCCGGAATAGCCAGCCCGTGGCGAGGCCGTCATCGCCAGCCAGAGTTGCTGGCTGGCGCAGCGCGCCACACTGGGTAAATGAAGTTTTGGCTCCGTTTTTTTTGAGCAAACGTTCGTGACGAAATGCCGCGGAGGATGCCGAAGTAGCCATCTTTTCGCACGGGTCGCCATTGGAGTGTGGACGGCGTGAGAGTATGCTTTCGCCCGTTAGTTTCCCCTGCTTCTTCCCCGGCAACCCTTGCAGACCCATCTAGCGTATGATCTCCGCTCGTCTAAACGCAGCTCGTTGCTGCCGCATTGTCCTCGTCGGCGCCTTGGGCGCACTTCTACCTCAGCTGGGCGCTCAAATCGCTCCCGCCACCCCGCCCGCGAAGGCTACTGAGGCGATCGTGCTCACGCCCTTCGAGGTGAGCACGGACAAAGATACGGGCTATGTCGCCGCCAGTTCGCTGGCGGGTGGCCGCGCGGACACGCCGCTGAAGCTCACTCCTGCGTCGATTTCCGTGATGACGAAAGAGTTCATGGACGATCTCAACATCACCAATGTCGCCGAAGCCATGGGCTGGACAGTGAACGTCGAGACGCGGACTCAGGCCAGCTTGGACTCGGGTCCATTCGGCGCGATGGAGATGAATTTCCGCAACGTCGGCGGCGCGGGCAGTTATCCGACGCGTAATTACTTCCAATTTTACTACGTCTCGGACGGCTTCAATACCGAGCGCCTCGAGTTCGCCCGCGGCCCCAATGCGCTGCTCTATGGCGATTCCTCCATCGGTGGCATTGCTGGCCAGCTCACGAAGCAAGCCCGCTTCAACGACCGGCGTGGCGAGACGCGGTTTCAGGTCGACTCGTTCGGCGGCTTTCGCAGCACGGCCGATCTTTCCTACGGCAACGACAAAATTGCCCTGCGCGTGAACGGGTTGTTTCAACGCTTAAAGCCGTTTCAAAACGAGACGTATACGAACACGAACGCGATCCACTTGGCCGGTTCTTACAAGCTGGCGGAAAAGACGACGTTTCGCGCCGAGATGGAATGGAATCGGGCGAGATCGATGCTCTACCAGCGCACCTATCCGGAAAACGCGTCCTATTGGGACCGCGCCACGTTCAACAACGACAACTCCGCGCTCCTCGCCAATAACGGCACCGCGCTCACCAACGCCGGCCTCTCGCAAATCAGCGCGACCAACGCCTATTTGGTTTACAATTTTTCCATGCCGCAGAACGGCATCCTCAACTACGCGGGCAACCAATACCAATCCCGCGGCACCGGCTTCAGGATTCCGTGGGACGGTCGCACGGACATTCCGCGGTTCGCGCGGTTGCCCGCGAAGGATTTTAACCTCGGGCCGAAGGACGCGACCGCCGAGAAGGTGCTAAACACCCACGCGTTTTACGTCGATCATCGCTTCAGCGACGATTGGGTCGCGCAGATTGCATATGCGAGCATGACGTTCGGCCCCACCGAACAAACCACGGATCAAACCGGCAACAACTACGTGATCGACGTCAACAAGCTCCTGCCGAACGGACTGACCAACCCGAATGTGGGCAAACCCTACGCCGAGGTGACCATGGGCCGTCAGTATCAGGAGAATCAGGTGAAGGACATCCGCGCCCTGACGACCTTCAAGTTCGAGCGGCCGAATCTCTTCGGGCTAAAGCAGCGCTTCATCGCGATTGGCGGCTATCGCTACGACTACTTCGAGATGTTCACGCGCGCGACCCGCTGGGTAAATAATCCCGCGCAGATCAATCCGACGAACAGCGTCAACCAAATCCGCTACCGGATCTACTGGGACCAACCGCTGCCCTACATCGGCAGCAAGGGGCCGACGACCATCCCCGGCGCGATCTTTCAGGAAGTCGGCACGGGCTTCTCCACCCGCGACAACCGCCAGCTCATCTATGGCCAGGTCGTCTCGAGCACCACGTTCTGGAACGACCGCCTCTCCCTCATCGCCGGGACGCGCCGGGACCAGCTCAACATCGAAAAAATCACCTCCTATGGGAACGACCCGGTCACCGGCAAGTTGCTCTTCGGCCTGTTCGATCCGAAGACGAACGCCAACGTCGAAGGTCTGCACGCCCATCTGTGGCCCAAGCAAACGAGCAACAATTTCGGCGCGGTGTTTTTCCTACTGCCGTGGGTCGGCCTCGTGGCCAACTCCTCCCAAAACTTCGCGGTCCCGACCGCGGGGGCGCTCAAGATCGACGGCACGGTGTTCGACCCCGCGATCGGCAAGGGCAAGGATTTTGGCCTCAAATTTTCGCTCCTCGACAACCGGGTCTATGCGACCGCCAGCTACTACGACACCCAGCAGACCGGCTCGATCATTGGCGGCGGCAACGTCACCGAAATGAACCGGATTTGGACCAACCTCGGTTACACCGATACGGGGCACACCGCGATCAACTACCGCGATATCCAGAGCATCGCGGCAAAGGGCTATGAATTCGAAGTCGTCGCCAACTTGACACGCAACTTCCGCATGACCGTGAACCACGCCCGGCCCCAGCAGAAACTCATCGAAGCGCGGGCCGGACAGAAGGGCTACGTGGCCGCGAATCTCAAAGAATGGCAGAATGGCGCGGCAGGCATCGGCACCGGCGGAAGGACGGTGCAAAACACGTCGCAAATCGCCGCCGACGTCCAGACGGTCCAGGACGCTCTCAACGGCATCCAGACCGGTGCGCTCGCCGACGGCACCTTGAAGTCCACCACGAACATCGCAGGCACCTATTCGTTCCACGAAGGGATGCTAAAGAATTTTTCGTTCGGCGGTGGCGCGCAGTTCCGTGGCGCCCGCAAACAAGGAAGTGTCGATGCCCAGATCTTGTATGGCACGACCACCCCGACTGCGGTGCAGACGCACGACGCCGCATTCAAATACCTCTACGTGCCCAGCACGACCATCGTCGAGGCGCACATGAGCTACGATTATCGCTTCAGCTCAAAAATCCGCGCCCGCTTCCAGCTCAACATCGCGAACCTGCTCGACGATCACTCGCCGCAATGGTCCAGCTTCAGCACTCTGGCCGCCAATGCCCTCCTGAATAACAATCCCCGCATGCAGGTCTTGAGCGGTTTCGTCCAATTCGATCCGCGCAAGTTTACCCTCACCAGCACGTTTAGTTTCTGATCGAACGGATCCAGCTCGCGCCCCGGACCAGCACGTCCGAGGCGCGAGCGGTGTTCGGCTTCTCGTTTGCGCATTCCCTCATCCTCGAATCTCCCTGGCCCCAAAACCTAGTATGAAAACCAACCGAATTAACGCAGCTCGTTCCTGCCGCATTGTTCTCCTCGGCGCCCTCGGCGCACTTCTACCCCACCTGCACGCCCAGACCGCTGCGAAGCCGGCGCCGACTGCGGCCCAGCTCGCCAGATATGATCTGAATAAAAATGGCGTGCTCGACTCCAATGAACTCGCCGCGATGGAGGCCGCGGAAAAAAGCGAAACCCTCCTGCTCAATCCATTCCAAGTCTCCACAGACAAAGACGTGGGCTATGTCGCCGCCAACTCCCTTGCCGGCGGTCGCGCCGACACTCCCCTGAAACTCACGCCGGCCTCCATGTCCGTCATGACCCAGGAGTTCATGGACGACTTCAATATCACCAACATCACGCAGGCCGTCGATTGGTCGGTAAACGTGCAGATGCGCGATCAGGCCACGCTCGACAACAGCCCGTTTGGCCAGTTTGAGGTTAATTTCCGCAACGCCGGCGGATCGCAGGGCATTCCGACGCGCAACTACTTCCGGTTCTACTTCAATTCCGACGCCTACAACACCGAACGCTTGGAGTTCGCCCGCGGCCCCAATTCGCTGCTCTTCGGCGATGCCAACATGGGCGGCATCTTTGGGCAGCTCACCAAGATGGCACGGTTTAACGACCACCGTGCCGAGACTCGATTCCAAGTGGACTCCTTCGGTGGCTTTCGTAGCACGGGTGATTTTTCCTACGGTGCCGACAAGTTTGCCGTCCGCACGAATCTCGTTTTTCAACGCCTGAAGCCCTATCAGCAGGACACGTATTCCCGCAATGAAGGCATCCACGTGGCGATGTCTTACAAACTTACCCCCAAGACCCAGCTTCGCGCCGAGGGTGAGTGGAACCAGACGAAGGCATCGATCTACAACCGCACCTATGTGGAAAATGCGTCCTACTGGGACCGGACCACGTCTAACAACGACAACTCCGCGCTCCTCGGGAATACCGCCGCCTCGCTTGCCGCCGCCGGCGTCCAGCAGGTAAGCGCGACCAACACCTACTTGGTCTACAATTTGAGCGCCCCGCAAACTGGCATCCTCAACTACGTCGGCAATCAGTATCGCAGTGTCGGCACGGGATTCCCAATACCGTGGGATGGTCGCACCGACCTTCCGCGATTCGCACGCCTGCCCTCCAAGAAATTCAATCTCGGGCCGGCCGACGCCTATTCCGAGCGGACCATGCAGACGTGGTCCCTTTACCTCGATCAGCGCGTCACCGACAACTGGTTCGCCCAACTCGCCTACCAGACCGTGGTGAATGGCCCGATTACGCCGGTCACCGAAGGCCCTGCCGGCGAATACCGGATCGACGTCAACAAGCTGCTCCCGAACGGCCTGACGAATCCGAACTTTGGGAAAGCCTATGCCGACGTCAACCAGAGCAAACAATATCAAGAGAATTACCAGCAGGACATCCGCCTGCTCACGACCTACAAATTCGATCTTCCGAAAATCTTCGACCTCAAGCAGCGCTTTAGCTTCATCGGCGGCTTTCGTTTCGACCGGTTCGAGTTGAACCAGAGTTCCGTTCGCTGGATCAACAATCCGGCCGTGCCGAACCCAACTGACAATCGCAACCGGGTAAATTTCCGCATCTATTGGGATCAGCCGATGCCAAGCATCACGAGCAAGCTGCCCCAGATGCCCGGCGCGATCTTCGCAGAAACGCCGGTCGGTAACATCACCTTCAGCCAGCGCCAGCTCTACTACGGCCAGCTCGCCTCGAGCACCACGTTCTTCCAAGATCGCCTCTCCCTCATCGGCGGTCTGCGGCGCGACCAGATCGAGTTCGATACGGTTCAGCAGATTGGATCGGACCCGGTGACCGGAAGAATTCTGGTCGGCAACACCAACCCGAAGACCGGCACCAATCAGGTCGGCTACCACCTGCTCTCCAATCCCAAGGCGACGACCGGCAACGCGGGCGCCGTGCTTTATCTCCTGCCGTGGGTCGGCTTGAACTACAACTATTCGACGAATTTTGCGCCCGCTGTTTCGGGCTTCAACTTGATCACGGGTGAGGCTCCGCCGTCGCCGCAGGGCACGGGCCGCGACTATGGCCTCAAGTTCAATTTCCTCGACGGCCGCGTCTATGCGACCGCGAGCTACTACGACACCAAGCAGGTCGGCGCGCTCAATGGCGGTGCCAACACCACTGAACTACGGCGCATCTGGACCAACCTCGGCTACACCGATGACGAGCACGCGGCCTTGAACTATCGCGATATTACGAGCTTCACCGCGCAGGGCTTGGAATTCGAACTTACGGCCAATCTCACCCGCAATTTCCGTATGACCGCCAACTACTCGCGTCCGAAGCGGAATCTCATCGAGGCCAATGCCGGTCTCAAAGGTTACTTCGCGAAGAATCTCGCCGAATGGCAGGCCGGGTCCAAGGCGACCATCGGCCAGGCGATCAATGGCAAGACCGTTCAGGACCCAGTGCAAATCGGCGTGGATATCCAGACGGTTCAGGACACCATCAACGGCATTCAAAAGGGCGTGCTGGCCGACAACACCCTGAAGTCTTCGATGAACCTCGCCGGAACCTACTCGTTTCACGAGGGACAGCTTAAAGGCTTTTCTTTCGGTGGCGGCGTGCAATTCCGTGGCGAGCGCAAGAACGGCAGCGTCGATCCGGCCATTTTGTATAACGTGCCCGTCGGAACCACGACGGCGACCCAGAACCACGACGCGGCCTTCCACTATCTCTATATCCCGAGCACCACGATCATCGAGGCGCACATGAGTTATGATTATCGCTTCAGCCAGAAGGTTCGCGCCCGTTTCCAACTGAACATCGCCAACGTCACGGACGATCACAGTCCGGAATGGACCAGCTACGGCACGCTGGGCCTGAACGCGCTGCCTACCGGCAATCCGCGCATGCAAGTGCTGCGCGGCTTCAGCCAGTTCGATCCGCGCAAGTTCACCCTGAGTTCGACCTTTAATTTTTAGGTCGGTCAATTCCCGGTGAGAGGTGCGCCCGAGAGCCCGACTAAAAGATCGGGCTCTCTTTTTCGTCAGCGAGCCACTTTCCCAGAGCGGCTTGCCAGAACAGATATCACTTGGCGAAGGTGTGCATTTACTCTCCCCAACTGTTTGCCGTAAGCTGTCCTTCCACTCGTCTCGCGGGTCCGCCTTTTGAATCGCCGCGAGGCCGTCATTTGGATCGAATCTGTTCGCGAATCCGGCCTAGCTTCCCCTCCCCTGCCATGTTCCTTCGTGTTGATTCTGTCCGCATTGCCCCCGCGACTCTCGTCCGGATCGCCGACGCCGTCTGGCGCCCCCGATCCCCATGATCCAACGACTCGATTTGGGCGGAGCCGCTTGGGAGTTTTTTCATCCGGAGCTAAACCGCTGGTTTGCTGCCTCCACGCCGGGCTGCGTGCATACCGATCTGCGGCGTCACGGCCTCATCGCCGACCCGTTCTACGGCGACAACGAGAAATCGCTCCAATGGATCGAGCGCATCGACTGGAATTACCGCACGGCCTTTCACGTCGATGCCGCCCTCTTCGCTCAAACCGAAATCGATCTCGCCTTCGACGGACTCGACACCCTCGCCACCGTCACGCTGAACGGCGCCTTCGTCGGTCGGACCGAGAATATGTTTTGCGGCTACCGCTTCGCGGTCCGGCCGCAACTGACGCTGGGATCAAACCTCCTCGAAATCGTCTTTGCCAACACGCTCGACTACATCCGGGCGCACGAAGCCTGGCAGCCGCTCAAGGAACGCAACGATCCCGTCGGCGGGCGCTCGCGCATCCGCAAGGAGCAGTGCCAATACAGCTGGGATTGGGGCCCGCGTTTCGTCACCTGTGGAGTCTGGCGACCCGCCTGCCTTGAGGCTTGGTCTGCCAATCGGATCGAAAGCGTGCGAATCGACCAGGATCATGCGTCCGACGGAATGGTCACGCTCACCTACCTCCCCGAACTAGCCCGGCCCGATCCCGCCGCGCGGCTCGAGGGCACCGTGTCGCTCGATGGCCACGTCGTCGCGAGAATCCTAAATCGAAAATCCCAAATCGAAAATCCCGCTCTCTGGTGGCCCGCCGGGCAGGGCGCCCAGCCACTCTACACAGTGCGCGTGGAATTGCTCGATGTGACCGGCGCCTGCGTCGATGTCTGGGAGCGCCGCGTTGGCCTGCGCCGAATCGAGTTGGTCCGCGAAAAAGATTCCGCCGGTGAAAGCTTCTTCTTCCGCGTGAACGGCCGCGCGATTTTTGCCAAGGGTGCGAACTGGGTTCCCGATCACTCGTTTGTGAACGAGTGCACCCGCGCCACCTACGCGGACCGCCTGCGCTCGGCGACCGACGCCCACATGAACATGCTGCGGGTGTGGGGTGGCGGCATCTATGAGCACGATGATTTCTACGATCTGTGCGACGAACTCGGGTTGCTCGTCTGGCAGGACTTCATGTTTGCCTGCTGGCTTTATCCGGGGGCTCCCGACTTTTGCGAACTCGTGCGCGCCGAGGCCGCGCACCAGGTCCGCCGCTTACGGCACCACGCTTCGCTCGCGCTCTGGTGCGGCAACAACGAAAACCGCATGATCGACGTGGTCGTGGACGAGCTCCGCAAAGACCCCGCCAAACTCGCCGATTACGAGCGCGTTTTCCACGACGTGTTGCCCCGGGCCGTCGCCGCGTGCGATCCGGTCACGGCCTATTGGCCATCGTCGCCGTGGACCCCGGCGGAATTTTCACCCGACTCAAACCATGAGGGCGCGGGCGACACGCACTACTGGGAAGTCTGGCACGCGCGCGCGCCGGTGAAATCCTACGAGAAACTCACCACCCGTTTCTGCTCCGAGTTTGGCATGCAGTCCTACGCCTCCGCCGAGCTGGCGACGACCTTCTGTCCCCCTGAATCGCTCAACGTCTTCTCCAAAGTCATGGAGAACCACCAAAAGAACGGCGGCGGCAATGCCACGATGCTCCACTACATGGCGCAGCGTTTTCGCTACGCCCACGGCTATGCCAACCTGGCGTATCTTTCGCAGCTCAACCAGGCCCATTGCATGAAGGTCGGCATCGAGCAGTTCCGCCACCGGATGCCGCAAACCATGGGTGCGCTCTACTGGCAGCTCAACGATTGCTGGCCCGTCGCCTCCTGGAGTTCGCTCGAGTTCGGCGGCCGTTGGAAGGCGCTGCACCATGAGGCGCGCCGGTTTTTTGCGCCGAGCCTCGTTTACCTCCGCACGGCCGGGGACGTGGAAATCGGCCGCTACAACGAAATCTTCAACACGATCTCCGCCTACGAAATCTTCACCCTGCACGATGCGCCGGCGGCGCAACCGGGCCGGCTGCGCTGGTCGCTGCGCACCCTGACGGGAGAAATCGTGGGGGCCGGGCACGACCGCGAGATCGCCCTCCGGCCCGGCCACGTGGCGAAACACGCGATCTGCGACTTCGCCGAGGCCGGACAAAAGTTCGCCCGCGAAGAGGTTTATCTGCGCGCCGAGTTGCTCGGTGCGGATGGTGTGGTGGTCTCGCGGCAGACGGCATTTTTCACCGTCCCGCGTTTCATCGAGTTCGCCGATCCGAAAATCGCGACGGAATTTCGGCCCGCGAGTGACGACGCAGTCGAGATCACGCTCCGCAGTGCCTCGCTCGCGCCCGCCGTCGCCCTCGCCTTCGACGGGCACGACGTGCGGCTCTCGGACAACTGGTTCGATCTCCACGCCGGCGAATCGCGCACCGTTACCGCCCGGCTGCCGTCGGGTGTCGGGATCGACGAGCTGCGGACGTTGTTCACCCTCACCTCCCTCTGGCACAGCTATCAAACATGTCCTCCCCGATAAACCTCGCAGTGATTGGAGCCGGCGCCATCGGCGTCGATCACATCGCTTCCTTCCAACTGCATCCGTCGGCGCGCGTGGTCGCGCTTGCCGAAACCTCGCCGGAGCGCGGCGCCGAGGCCGTGAAGAAGTTCGGCATCCCCGAACTCGTCACCGACTACAAGGTGCTCCTCGCCCGCGATGACATCGACGCGGTCTCGATCGCGCTGCCCAACTATCTCCACGCGCCCGTCGCGCTCGATGCGTTGCGCGCCGGGAAACACGTCGTGATCGACAAACCGATGGCGACCAACGCCCGCGACGCCGCGCGGCTCGCCGCCGAGGCGAAGAAACGCAAACGCCTGCTGCTCGTCGGCCAGAACAACCGCTTCCTGCCCGAGGTGCAGGCTGCGAAGCAATTCATCGAACGCGGCGTGCTCGGCGAGCTTTACCACGCGAAGACCGCTTGGTTGCGCCGCAGTGGCATCCCGCGCATCGGCTCGTGGTTCACGCAAAAAAAATTCGCCGGCGGCGGCTGCACCTACGATATCGGCGTCCACGCCCTCGATCGCTGCCTTTATCTGATGGGCGAGTTCGACGCCGTCGCCGTCAGCGGCCAGACCTACGCCCAGTTCGGCCCGCGCGGCCGCGGCGAAGGCACCTGGGGCAAGGGCGAGATCGATCCGAAAAAGCCCTTCGACGTCGACGACCTCTCGGTCGCGCTCATCCGGCTCAAGAGCGGTCGCACCGTGCTGCTCGAGGCTTCGTGGGCGGCCCATCAAGGGGTGCAGGATTTCAACGGCACGCAGATCTTCGGCACCGAAGCCGGCCTCCTGCTGCCTCCGCTCCAACTTTTTCGCCCGACCGAAAACGGTTACTCGGTCGAAAGCATCAAGCCCGGTCCGCCGCTCGTGAACCCGAATCGCATGGTCCATTTCGTTGACTGCATTTTGGGCCAGGCGAAGCTCTTCGTCACGCCCGCCCAGTCCGTTGCCGTGCAGAAAATTCTCGATGCGATCTACCTCTCGGCCGCGTCACGCCGTGAGGTGCGCATCCGCTGAGTTGCCGCGTTCCCCCGCCCCATGAAGAAAATTCCCCTCGCCCTGCAACTGTGGTCCGTCCGCGACGACTTTCGCCGCGACTTCGCCGCGACCGCCGCCGCAGTGGGCAAAATCGGCTACGCTGGCGTTGAGCTGGCGGGCTATGGCAACCTCGACGTCAAAGGCGTCAAGGCCGCGCTCGACGCCGCGCACCTCACGGTGGCCGGGATGCACGTCGGCTTCCCCACCCTGCGCTCCGACTTGAACACTGTGATCAACGACGCGCTCTTCCTGGGCTCGCGCCATATCACGTGCCCGAGCTGGCCCGCCGTGCAATATGTCTCCGCCTCCGCCTGTGAACGAATCGGCGAGCAACTCGCCGACATCGGCCGCACGCTGCGCGCGGTCGGTTTGACCTTCAGTTTCCACAACCATGCGGCCGAGGCGAAAATCGTCGACGGCCGGCCGGTCTTCGAGTGGTTGCTCGGCGCCGCGGCCCCGCGCGATCTCCAGGCCGAGCCGGACGTCTGCTGGCTCCAGGTTGGCGGAATCGCGCCCGCGAAATTCCTCCGCGACCACGGTGCGCGTTGTCCGCTGGTGCATCTCAAGGACGAAAAAGAGCTTGGCCTCGGCCCGGTGGACTTCTCCGCCGTGTTTGCCGCCATCGACGACGTGGGTGCCGCCGAGTGGTTGATCGTCGAGCAGGAAGGCTACAATCACGCGCCGCTGGAGTCGGTGCGGCTCTGCTTCGAGCAGCTCAAAACCTGGGGCAGAACCTGACGAACATGGCCAACGTCACCCTCGAAAATCTCGCCAAAACTTACGCCGAAAAAAGCGGCGCGGGGGTGCGTGTCGTGCACGGCATCAACCTCGAAATCCGCGATCGCGAATTCATGGTGCTCGTCGGCCCGTCCGGCTGCGGCAAATCCACCACGCTGCGCATGATCGCCGGCCTCGAGGAAATCACCGAGGGCCAGATTTCGATCGGCGGCAAGGTGGTGAACGACGTCCTCCCCAAGGATCGCGACATCGCGATGGTTTTCCAAAACTACGCGCTCTACCCGCACATGAGCGTTTACGAAAACATGGCCTTCGGCCTGAAGCTGCGGAAATTCCCCCGGGCCGAGATCGACGCGCGCGTGCGCGAAGCCGCGGCGATGCTCGGGCTCGGAGCGTTTCTCGACCGCCAGCCCAAGGCGCTTTCCGGCGGTCAGCGGCAACGCGTCGCCGTCGGCCGCGCGATCGTGCGCAAGCCCAAGGTGTTCCTCTTCGACGAGCCGCTGTCCAACCTCGACGCGAAGATGCGCGTCTCCACGCGCACGGAAATCTCGAAGCTCCACGCGAGCCTCGAAGCCACGATGATCTACGTGACGCACGATCAGGTCGAGGCGATGACGATGGGCGATCGCATTTGCGTGATGAAGGATGGCCGCATCATGCAGGTCGCCGAGCCGCTCGAGATCTACAAGCACCCCGCGAATCTTTTCGTGGCGGGGTTCATCGGCAGCCCGCCAATGAATTTTTTCCGCGGCACCATCGCGCGCACGGATGACCGGGTCGCGTTCGTCGAGAGCAACCCGCGTGCCGCGCCGTTGACCGTCGCGCTCGACGGGCCGCTCGCCGCGAAGGCCGCGGCGCACGCGGCCCAGCCGGTCGTCTTCGGCATTCGCCCCGAAGATGTCCACGAGACGTCCGACCGCGCGGGCCACGAAGTGCGCGTGGATCTGGTCGAGCCGATGGGCGCGGAGACTTATCTCTACCTCCATTCCGGGGCGACCGAGTTCATCGCGCGCGTCGCCCCGAGCCATCTCCACCGGGACGACCAAAAAATCCGCGTGGGGTTCGATCTCGCGCAAGCCCATCTCTTCGATGCGGCCACCGAGCAAGTGCTCTGACCACCCGCTCGGGCGCAGCGCATGAATTTCCCCTTCGGCAAAGCGCCGTTTTTCATCCTGCTCGTCGCGCTCGCGTCCGGCCTCGGGGTTTTTTTCACGCACCGGAATTACGGCCAGAACCGGCCGACGCTCGTAATGCTCACCGCCGCGCGGCTGCACGCGGATATTTATTTGCGCAAGTTGCCGGAGTTCGAGCGTCGCCACAACGTCACGGTCGACGTGCAGGTGATGGATCAATTTGCGCTGCGCACGCGCTTGCAGGCGGCGTTTGCCACGGGCGGCGAGGTGCCCGACGTCGTCGAGATGCCGCAATACGCCTCCTATTTTTTGCGCGGCCCGACGAAGGATGTCGGCCTCCTCGACCTGACGGACTGGGTGAAGGACAACAAGCTCCAAGAGCGCATGGTCGCGAGCCGTTTCAGCATGTGGCAGCGGCGTGGCGTCGTCTTCGGTCTGCCGCACGATGTGCATCCGGTCATGCTCGCCTATCGCGCGGATATCGTGGAGGACGAACTCAAGATCGATGTCTCGAAAATAAAAACGTGGGACGACTTCGTCGCGCTGGCCCGGCCCATCGTCACGACGAATCGCTTCGCCCTCGAACTTTCGAACGTTGGCAGCTACTGGCTCTCGATGCTGATGTTGCAGCGCGGCATCGGCCTCTTCAACGCGCAGGGCGAGGTCACGTTTGACCAGCCGGAGATCGTGGACGTGGTCGTGTGGTATTTGCAGCAGCTCCTCGGGCCGCAGCGCATCGCCTACGACCTCGGCACCAACCAGCCGCTCTGGCGCGGCATGCGGGATGGCGTCGTGCTGTTTTTTTTCGCGCCGGACTGGCGCACGCGCAGTATCGAGCAGTATGCACCGGACTTGCAGGGCAAGATGAAGCTCATGCCGCTGCCCGCCTGGACGCCCGGCGGACGGCGCACGTCCACGTGGGGCGCGACCGGCATCGGCGCGACAAAAGGCTCACGCCACCCCGACCTCGCAAAAAAACTCATGGAGTTTCTCTACGTCGAGCAAACCGATCAGGGCAAAAGCTGGATGGAGTTGCACATCCTTCCACCCGTGCATGACGCGTGGAAGCTGCCGGCCTTCGACACACCGTTTCCGTATTTCCGCAACCAGCCGATCATGCGGATGTATGCCAATCTCGCCGACGACGTGCCGCCCGCCTACGCGAGCCCCTACACACCGAAGGCCGAGGACAAACTCAACGAGGCGTTCTTGAACTGCGCTGCCTATTTCAAAGCCCACGGCGAGGACGGCCTGCGCGAGTTCGTGCGCGCCGAGTTCAAGCGCCAGGCCAACGACGTGCGCGCCGCCATCGCCCGCAACGTCCTGATGCAACAATGAACCCCGCCGCACCCGCTCCGCTTCGCCCGCGACCCGGCCGCCGCCTCACGTCGCCGTGGACGCCGTGGCTGTTGCTCGCGCCCTACGTGCTGCTCTCGGGTGTCTTTTTCGTCTATCCGTTTTTCAGCGCGATGCGCCTCGCGTTTTATCAGACCGCCGGTCCGCACGCGCGTGCGTGGGTCGGGCTGGACAATTTCCGCTTCATACTCGGCGACCGCGATTTTCGCACCGCCCTCGTCAACACTGTCACCTTCGCGCTCGCCAACGCGCTCATCCTGCTCCCGCTCTCGCTCGGTCTGGCGCTGCTGCTCAACTCCGGACGCGACCGGCTCAAAGGATTTTTTCGCCTCGTGTTTTTCTCCCCGAATGTCGTCGGGCAGGTGTTCGTCGGCATCATCTTTTCGGTCATTTTCGTGCCACGCTACGGTTTGATGAACCGCTTCCTCCAGGACCTCGTCGGCTGGGGCCTGGAGACGAAGTGGCTGCAAACGCCCGCGATGGTCATGCCCGCCATCATCATCGCGAACCTGTGGCTCTACGCCGGTTTCAACATGGTCTATTTTCTCGCCGCGCTCCAAAGTGTGGACGAAAGCCAGGTCGAGGCCGCGCGCATCGACGGCGCCGGGCCGTTGCAGGTTTTCTGGCATGTCACGCTCCCGGCGATCAAGCCCGTCGCGGTTTTCGTTTTTGTCGTGAGCACGATCAGTTCGTTCCAGTTGTTCGAGCTGCCGTTCGGACTGTTGCAGGGCAACAACGGCAACTTCAAGGGCCCCGCCAATTCCGGCTACACCATCGTCGGCTATCTCTACGACGCCGCCTATGGTCTCGGCGACCTCGGCCTGGCCGCGGCCGTCGGCTGGACACTCGCGTTCGTGATGCTCACCGTCAGCGTCGCGCAGCTCAAGTTGAGCGGCACGCTCGGCGACGATGGAGGCTCTTCCACATGAGCGCGCTGCCCGGAATTTTTTTCGCCGCCGCGGCCCCGGCGACCGAACCGACCCGGAGTGACGGGCTCAACCTCATCCACGGTTTCCTCCTCGGCGCGCTGGCGATCGCGGCGGTGCTGCTGGCGTTCGACTCGCGGCGCCCGCGCGTCGTGAAGCGCTACCTGCGTTACCTGCTGCTGGGCTGCATGGCCGTGCTGATTCTCGCCCCGCTGATCTGGATTTATTGCTCCATCTTCAAGGACAACAAGGTGCTCATGGCCTACGCCTTCCTTCCGCCGGTGGAGCGATGGGGCGACACCCTCAACTTCGACAATTTCCGCCGGCTCTTCACGCCGCGCGTGTCGCTCCAAGGCCCCATTGTCTTCTGGCAGTATATGCTCAACTCGCTCTTCCTCGCGAGTGCGGCGACGATGATTCAGATGTTCTTCTGCTCGCTCGGCGGCTACGCGCTGGCGAAGTTTCGCTTCGGCGGGCGCCGCCAGTTGATGTTGTTCATGCTCGGCTCGATGATGCTGCCGGGGATGCTGTTCCTCGCGCCCATGTTCGAGCTGATGTATCGCTTCGGCTGGATGGATACCTATGCCGCGCTGCTCGTGCCGGGCGCGGCGACGGCGTTCGGAATTTTTCTCTTCAAGCAGGCGATGCAGGCCGTGCCCGACAGCCTGATCGAGGCCGCGCGCGTCGATGGGGCGGGCGAGTTTTTCATCTACTGGCGCATCATCATGCCGCTGGTGCAACCGATGACCGCGGCGTTTTGCCTGATTGTTTTTATGGGGCAGTGGAACGCTTTCGTCGGTCCGCAAATCTATCTCCAAAGCACCTACAAACTGACAGTGCCAGTTGTGCTCAGCCAGTATATGACCCAGTATAACGACGACTACGGCATGTTTCTCTCCGGCACCGCGCTGGCGATCGTGCCCGTCGCCGTGCTTTTTCTTGCCCTCCAACGCGAGTTCATCGCGGGCCTGACGAGCGGCGCAGTAAAAGGATAAACCAAGATGAAACGACCCCCACCCCTTGCACTCACTTTGTCCGCGCTGTTCGGCCTGCCGCTGCTATGGTTCGCCTGCACCGCGCCGACCGCCGTCCCCGAAGAGAAGATCGCCGCCGCGAGGCCGACACCCACACCGACGCCAACTACCGTCGCAACGCCCGCACCCATTTCGCCCGCGCTCGGCGTGGGCTTCCGTTCGACCGTGCATCCGTTCGTCCAGACTTACTGCGTCGAATGTCACGGCGGCGAGAAACCCAAGGCCGAACTGAACCTGAGCAGCTACGCCACGCTCGATTCCGTTAGGAAGGACGTGCGGCGTTGGGATCAGGTGCTTGAGCGCGTCGAGGCGGGCGAGATGCCTCCGGACGACGCCGACAAACAACCGACCACCGCGCAGCGCAAGGACGTGATCACGTGGCTGCAAGCGATGCGCGCGTCCGAAATACAACGCACTGCCGGCGATCCCGGTATCGTCCTCGCGCGCCGCCTCAGCAATGCCGAATACGATTACACCATCCGCGACCTGACCGGCGCTGACATTCACCCGACGAAGGAATTTCCCGTCGATCCCGCCAACGAGGCCGGCTTCGACAACTCCGGTGAATCACTCTCGATGTCGCCTGCGCTCGTGAAGAAATACCTCGATGCCGCGCGCGCGGTCGCCGACCACCTCGCGTTCACGCCGGAGGGCTTCATCTTCGCCCCCTACCCGGTCACGACTGACGAGGACCGCGACAAATACGCGGTCAACCGCATCGTCGATTTCTACAAGCGACAGGGCACGAGCATCGGCACGCGCTACGACACGATCATGGCGCAGACCCTCGACTACGCCGACTTTTTCGCCGCCGCGTGGCGATTCCAAAACCGCGCGGCACTCGGTCGCGCGAATGCGACGCTCGCCGAGTTCGCGAGGGAGGCGAAAGTCAGCCCCCGGTATCTCGCGACCCTCTGCGAAACACTCACCACCTCTGGCGGCGACCTCGGCCCCATCGCCGCCCTTCAGTCCCGGTGGAGAAAACTCCCGGCCCCGGCCGACGGCCACGAGCCGGCCTCGGTCCGCACCGACTGCATCGCGCTGCGAGACTTCATCATGCAGGTGCGCCCACTCGTGCGGATGGAATTTCAAAATCTGATGCCGAATGGCCGGATCATCGCCACCGGCTCGCAGACGATGGTGCTGTGGAAAGACCGCCAGTTCGCGGAAAACCGCACCGTTTACGCGGGCAACGCGCTGCAGGCCGACTTCGCCACGTTTGCCGAAACCGATCCCGCGCTGGTGGTCCCAACCACGAAGGATGCCCAGAAAAAATACGAGGAGGCTTTCCGGCGCTTCTGCGCCGTGTTCCCGGACGCGTTCTACGTTGCGGAGCGGGCGCGCATGTTTCTGACCAATCAGCGTGACATCAATTCGGATCTCCAGGGCCACCGGCTGCTCACCGCCGGCTTTCACAGCCAGATGGGTTACTTCAGGGACGACAAGCCGCTCTACGATCTCGCGCTCGACGACGCGCAGCGCCGCGAACTCGACACACTGTGGCGGGAGCTCGATTTCATCGCGCAAGTGCCGTTCCGGCAGTTCACCCAGTTCCTCTGGTTCGAGCGCGGAGAGCCGCCAAGCGTGATGGTCGATCCGGTGTTCAGTCCGTTTCGACCGGAGGACGCAGATATCATCTCCGAGGCGAAGCTCAAGCGGCTGGGCGACGTTTACTACACGTGGGCCGAGAAGAAAGTTCTTCCGGTCCGCCCCACGCGCACGGAAATCGATCGGGCAAAAAATGTGGGACAGACGCTCGAGGAAACCGGGTCAACCGACGAAAAACTAAAGCTCAGCGCCACCGCGCTCCAAGCCGTCCGCGACTACTTCGTCGGGATGAATGTGCGCATCCGCGAACTCGAGAAGGCGCAGAAAGCGGCCGAGCCCCTGCACCTCAAGGCGCTCGTCGATTTTGCCGAGCGCGCCTACCGCCGTCCGCTCACCGCCGCCGAACGTGATGATACTCTCGCGTTCTATCGCAAGCTGCGCAAGCAGTCCCTCAGTCACGAGGACGCGATTCGCGATTCCGTCGTGAGCGTGTTGATGTCGCCGGCGTTCAGTTATCGCTACGCTCTGCCGAAGCGCGAGCCCGCCAACGTCGCCGCGATCGCGCAGCCGTTATCCGACTACGAACTCGCGAATCGGATGAGCTATTTTCTCTGGTCGAGCATGCCCGACAAAGAGCTGCTCGCCCACGCCGCCGCGGGTGACCTGCACCGGCCGGACGTGCTGGTCGCGCAGACGCGCCGCATGTTGCAGGACCGGAAGGTCAGCGGGCTCGCCACGGAGTTCGGCGGCAACTGGCTCGATATCCGCCGATTCGAGGAGCACAACGCCGTCGATCGCGAGCGCTTCCCCGCGTTCACGAACGAACTGCGCGAGGCCATGTTCGAGGAGCCCGTCCGCTTCTTCACCGATCTCGCCGAGCACCATGGCTCCGTGCTCGATTTCGTTTACGGCCACTACACGTTCGTGAATCCGGTGCTCGCGAAGCACTACGGCATGCCCGTGCCCGAGAAAGCGCCCGCCGACAAGTGGTGGCGCGTCGACGACGCAGCGAAGTATCAGCGCGGCGGCCTGCTGCCCATGGCCGCGTTTCTCACCAAGAATGCGCCCGGCCTGCGCACAAGCCCCGTGAAACGCGGGCATTGGGTCGTCACCAAGCTCCTCGGCGAACGCATCCCCGCGCCGCCGCCGAATGTGCCCGTGCTGCCCACCGACGAAACCAAACTCGGCGATCTCACGCTGCGCCAGACGCTCGCGAAGCATCGCGAAGACAAGAGCTGCGCGAGTTGCCACAACAAGTTCGATTCCTTCGGCCTTGTCTTCGAGGGCTTCGGTCCCGTCGGCGAAGTGCGGACCACCGATCTCGCCGGGCGGCCGGCGGAAACGAGCGCGGTCTTTCCCGACGGCAGCGAAGGCGCGGGGCTCGCGGGGTTGCAGACGTATTTTCATGCGAAGGTGGAACACGAGTTTCTCGACAACCTTTGCCGCAAGCTGCTCGTCTATGCACTGGGTCGCACGCTCCTCCCCTCCGATGACCTCGTCGTTACCGCCCTGCGCCAGAAACTCGCCGCCAACGGCCATCGTTTTGACACCATGATCGAGGAGATCGTGACCAGCCGCCAGTTCCTCACCAAACGCACTTCCCCCGGCGCCGAAAACATCGTCTCACTCCCATGAGCAATCCCACCAATCGAAACCGCCACCAGTTTACCCGCCGCCGGTTCTTGCATGGCGCCGGCGTTGCCATGGCGCTGCCGTGGCTCGAGTCGCTGCCCGTCTGGGGCGCCGAGACCGTGACGAAAGCTGGCGTGCCCACCGCCGCCCCGAAGCGGCTGGCGGTGATGTTCATGGCCAATGGCGTGAACCCGAAATACTGGACCGCAAATGACATCGATTCCGACCTGGCGCTTGGCGAAACCCTCTCGCCGCTCAATCCAGTGAAGGACAAAATCAATTTCATCAAGGGTCTCTACAACAAGGCCGCCGTCGGCGTGGGCATTCATCCCGGCATGACCGGCAATCTGCTCTCCGGCGCGCCGCTCACCAAGGGCGCCGAGTTGCACGGTGGCGTGAGTTTCGATCAGGTTCTCGCGAACCGCATCGGCGAACAAACCGTGCAATCGAGCATGGTCCTCGGCTGCGAACAGCCCGTGACCGGCTATCACGAGACGAATTTTTCGATGGCCTACAGCTCGCACATCTCGTGGCAGACGCCAACGTCGCCTGTGCCCATGGAGGTTTATCCCTCGCTCGCGTTCGACAGCCTCTTCGACAACCGCGGCGAACAGCGCAACCAGAGCGTGCTCGATCGCGTGCGCGATCAAGCCGCCACGCTGGGCCGCCAAGTCAGCGCCACCGACAAGGCGAAGATCGACGAATACTTCACGAGTGTCCGCGAAGTGGAAAAGCGCGCCGCGTCCATGCGCGCCGCGAAGGAAAAAGCCGACGCCAAAGGTCAGGGCAAGGGTCAACCCGTCATCACCATGAAGCGTCCGGACAACGGCCTGCCCGAGGACATCCGCGAACACATGCGCCTGATGTGCGACATCCTCGCCCTCGGTTTCCAGACCGACAAGACGCGCATCGCCACGCTGCTGATGTGCCGTGACATCTCGGGCCTGTTCTATCCCTTCCTCGATGCGAAGCTCGCCCACCATCTCGCGAGCCACGAGGAGGACGATGCGTTCCTGCGCATCAACAAATACTACGTGAGCCAGTATGCCTACCTCATCGACAAACTTTCCAAGATGAAGGAAGGCGACAGCACCGTGCTCGACAATTCCTGCATCGTTTTCATGTCGAACATGTGGTCCGGCAAAAATCACGACAGCAACAAGGTGCCTCTGCTCACCGCCGGTTCGCTCGGTGGCACACTCAAAACCGGCCGCGTCCTCGACTACACGTCCGTCGGCAACGACCACCGCAAACTCTGCAGTCTCTATCTCTCGCTGATGGATCGGATGGACGTGAAACTCGACAAGTTCGGCGACGCCGACGCGCGCCTGGCGTATCTCTGATCTATTCTCTCGCTCTTACTCTCATGAAGAAAATCTCCCCGCTTTCCCGCCGCCTGCTCGCCGGCGGCATCGCCTCCGCGTTTCTCTCGGTCTTCGCACCGGGTGCGAATGCCCAACCGGCTCCGGCACCCGCTCCCACGCCGGCTCCAGTCGCCGCGCGTCCGACTCCGCCGGTTCGCCTGCCCGACACTCCCGGCTATCCCAAATTCACCCGTCTCGATGGCAAGCTCGGCGCCATCCCGCCCTTCGACGCGGTCGGCAACTACGTCGTGGGCCCCGATTACGTGCCAGCGCCCGAGCTGAAAGTCGTCGAGGGCGTGCCGCAGGGGAAAGTGCAGCAATTCGTGATGGATTCGAAGGACAGCAAATTCTACAACCCCGGTATCTCGCGGACCGTGGTCGACCCCGCGACGGGCACCGTTCGAGACATCTTCGGCACGGTCGATCCGACGAACCCCAAGACCCTCATCGTCAAAACTCGAGCGGTCGACTACCAGCGCACGATCACCGTTTACGTCCCGGCGCAATACGTGGCCGGCACGCCCGCGCCGTTCATCGTCACCCACGATGGCCCGGCAATGGGCCGGCCGGATATAAATTTCGCGCACGTCCTCGACAATCTCATCGCCCAAAAACGCGTGCCCGCGCAGATCGCAATCATGATCCAGAACGGCGGCGGCGATGCGCAGGGCAACGAGCGGGGCCTCGAATACGACACGATGTCCGGCAAGTTCGCCGAGTTCATCGAAGCCGAGGTGCTACCGCTGGTGGAGAAAAATTACGGCGTCATGCTCACGAAAGATCCCGAAGCCCGCGCCACGATGGGCAGCAGCTCCGGCGGATCGGCCGCGCTCATCATGGCGTGGTATCACCCTGACCTTTATCGGCGCGTGATCACAACCTCCGGCACCTATGTTAACCAGCAATGGCCGTTCAACCCCGCGACGCCCGGCGGCGCGTGGGATTTCCACGACAAGTTGATCCCGCAGAGCCCGAGGAAACCGATCCGTCTCTGGATGGGCGTGGGCGATCGCGATCTCCTCAATCCGAATGTCATGCGCGACGACATGCACGACTGGGTCGAGGCCAACAACCGCATGGCCACCGTGCTCGCGGCGAAGGGCTACCGCTACCAATACGTCTTCGCGCTCAACTCAAGTCACGGCATGAGCGCCGCACGCGGGCAGTTACTGGCGCAGGCGCTGGAGTGGATCTGGCACGACTACCCGAAAAAGTAGCTCAGTGCCTCCGCCCGCGTTTAACGAAATCGGACGCGGGCTTCCACTTTCGCCCTCCGAGCTATGGCGGACAGAAAAGCGCCGCGTTAAAGCGGCGCCTCCTCGTCACTGCGCCATGCCGATCTTCGGCGCAGTGTAAGGGCTATCTGTGAAAAACTTGTTGGCCATTACATCGCGGAAATAACCACGCCAGCTGGACCACGCGTGCATGCCGCCAGGCGGCTGCGTCCATTCGACCTTGAGGCCGAGGCCGGTGAGATAATCGACGGCCGCCTTGTTGCCGGCTGTCCCGCCATTGTCGCTACCCGTGCCAACCGTGAAGCCGACGAACTTGAAATTCTTCTTCGCTAGTTCGAGTTGGGCCTTGAGCGGTTCGAAATTTTTGTCGGGCGTGCCTGCGCCGCGGAAGCCGGCGGTCGAAGCCCCGACGACCCAGCCGAAGACTTCCGGATGGTTCAACCCGATCGTCGGCGCGAGATAGCCGCCCATCGAAAAACCGAAGATCGCGCGATCGGCGGGAGTTTTGCCGACCTTGAAGTTTTTCTCGATCGTTGGGATGACGCTGCCAATCACGTCCTGCTCGATCGCTTTCACGCCGTAGACGCCGTCGGCGGTGTCTTCCTGGCCGTCACCGGGCGCGGGCAGCACCGCCGAGCCGTAGGGCATCACGACGATCGCCGGCTTCCCTTTTCCCTCGGCGATCAGGTTGTCCATGATGAAATGCGCGCGGCCGATGCGGCTCCAATACGTCTCGTTGTCGCCGGACCCCGAGTAGAGGTAGACGGCCGGATAGGCTTTGTTTTCCGCCGCGTTGTAGCCGGGCGGCGTGTAAACGAGCACGCGCCGCGAACCGAGCGTGGGATTTTCGTAGAGCACCTCGTGGAGCATGCCGTGCGGCACCTTGCGCTGGGCCCAGAATTCTTTCCCGTCACCTTTCACTTCAAAGTAGCTCTTCAAGTAGCGCCCACCACCGAAAGCGTTGAGGTTGCTGGGATCGATTGAACGGACGTCATCGATACTGAAATAGTAGCCGTAAACGCCGGCCGGCACCGGCGCGGCGGTGGTGAGAGACCAGATGCCCGTCGCTTCGTCTTTGGCAAGTTTACCACTCGTGGGGACAAAATCGTCGGTGAGCGTCACCTCTTTCACGTTGGGTGCGTAGAGGCGGAAGGTGACTTTGCCGTCGGCGCCGATGTCGGGCGAGACGACTTGCGTGGCGCCGCGGCCGGCGTTGGCGGCGGGCTGGGCGTGGACGATTCCGATGATGCCAATGAGAAAAGCGGCGGGGCGAAGGAGCGAGCGGAGGGTGTTCATGGGGTGGAGAAAATCAGGCGGCAGCCTCGCGCTCGGGTAGTTTCAGCGCGACGATCGAGGCGGCCAGCGCGAGTCCGCTTGAGATGAGCAATGCGGTGCGGAAATCGCCAACCGGCGCGAACCACCCGAAGATGACGGACGCCATCGCGGCGGCCATGCGGCCGATGTTAAAACAGAATCCCGCCCCCGTGGTGCGCAGCAGCGTCGGGAAAAGCGGCGGCAGATACATCGTGAAGAGGCCAAAGACGCCCGAGAAGAATCCCGTGAGCGGCACCCAGAAATACGCCAGCTCGGCAAACGTGCGCGGCACGATGAACGAGCCAAACATGGCGCCGAACATCAGCACGAACAGGATGGAAATCGCGCGGCGATTACCCAGCCACTTCGCGAGCGCGCCGGCGAAGTAGTTGCCAAAAATGGAAACACCGATGACGAGGAAGAACGCGACCGAGACCAAACGCGTGACCTCCGCAGCGGGAGTGCCCGCCGTGTTGAGCAACATGCGCAGGTGTTGCGGATGCCAGAACAGAAACAGCCACCACGCCGACAAACTCAGCGCGCAGGTGGTGGAGACGCGCCACGTCGTCGACGCGACCGCGCCGCGAAACAGGTCACCAATGCCGGGCGCGGGCGCGCCGGTCTGGGCGTGTTGCCACGCCTCGGGTTCTGGAACGTTCTTACGAATCCAAAATACCAGCAGCGCGGGCAGCACGCCGAGGAGAAACACATAACGCTCGGCCGGCGGATGCGGCAGCGAATAGAGGCCGTAAACGACCGCGGCGGCGAAAAGAATTCCAAGATTCACGCCGCTCTGCAGCACCGCCGCGATCCACGGGCGCCAGGCTTTCGGCCACGTTTCCGAGAGGAGCGAAGCGCCGACGGCCCACTCGCCGCCGATACCGACCGCCGCCACGAAGCGCAGAATCATGAGCTGCCACCACGTCTGTGAAAACGCGCACAAGCCGGTGCACGTCGCATACGTGATCATCGTAAGCGCGAGCGTGCGACTGCGGCCGATCTTGTCGCCGAGGCGACCGAAGAACGCGCCGCCGAGCGCCCAACCGATCAGAAACGCCGCCTGAATGTAGGCGCTCTTTTCCTTCACGTTCGGATCGGCGGAACTCGCGGCGTGGAGCAGTTGGATGACGAGCGGCGTCGCGACGAGTGTGAAGATGTGCAACTCGAGTCCGTCAAAAAACCAGCCGAGCCAGGCGGCGATGCCGGATTTCCACTGGGTGGGAGTGATGTCGCGGAGGTGCTTTGCTTCGGGGGCAGGGTTCATTTCGCAGGAGTGGCGGGCGGTTCAGTGAGGAGAAACGTCATCAAATCGCGTTGCTGTTGCGGCGGGAGATTTTGCCACAGGCCTTCGGGCATCAGCGAGACGGCCGAGGCTTTCATCCCGGCGATCCCACTCTTCGGAATCGTGCGCTTCGTGCCGGCCACGTCGCCGAGCACGATCGCTTCAGCCGTGTCCTCCAGCACGATGCCGCCCGTGGAAGTTCCGTCCTTCAAGGCGATCGTGTAAGCGATGCGGTCGGGGTTGATCGCGGCGCTGGGTTGCACGATGTCTTTCAGCACGGAGGCGTAGTCGCGATAAACAAGGTTCGACAAATCAGGGCCGATGATGCCGCCTTCGCCGCGAATTTGGTGGCAAACGAAACACGCGCCCGCTCCCGCAAAAACCTGCTTGCCTCGCTGCCAGTCGCCACCGGCGATTTCCGGAATGACTCGCTCCGGCGCCACCGCCGGACCACTCGAACGCGGCGTCGCCCACGGCATCAGAAATCGCTGCAGCTGCAACGCGCGCGGACGAAAATCCTCCGCCGTGTGCCACGCGACATCGAGGGTCGGCTCGGCGGCTCCGGTCGCGAGCGTCAACTCGACAGGCAGCCACGCGTTGGCTTTCGAGTCGACGGTGATGCTGATCTCGCCGTCACCGCGACGATCGAGTTTCGCGGACGTGGAGGACGTTTTCAGCTCCACGCGCGAGCCGGATTTTAGCGCGACGGTGACGGTCTCCGGCGGATACTCGAAATCGAGTTTCGCGCCCGGCTGGATCGCCGTGCGCAGCATGAGGTGAAGATTCAGTTGCCCGCGGAGGACGAGCGTGCCGGGAGTTTTCAGCAGTGCGAACAACCGCGCGTGCTCCTCGCTCGCCGCCGTCAGTTCGCGCGCGACTTTCAAATCAATGTGCGGCAGCCAACCGGTCCATTGCGCCTTGCCGGCGGAGTCACGCCATTCGGCTTCGACTCCGGAGAGGTCGGTTAGCATGTCGTGGGCGGCGTATTGCGGCAGCTCCTTGCGCGCGGCGTCCGTCGCCCGCTGCGCCGCTGCGCCTTCGGGTAGCGTCACCGCGTAGTTGAAAGCCTCTGTGCGCAGCGCGGTGCGCAGCACAACCGATCGCAGATCCGGCGCGACGCCCGCCGACAACACCGCGACCTCGTGGCGGCCGACGAGGCTCTGATCTTTCTGATCCTTCACGGCTTGGTAGCCCGGCACGAACGACTCGAACCGCTCGCCGGCCGTCACGCTGGCCCCTTGGGCGACGCTACTTTGCCGCGCGAGATTCCGCCACTGCACCGGATCGATCGGGCGGTCGAAGATGATGCGCGTCTCGGTCGGGCTGGCGGCGTAGGCGAGCACGGGCTGCGGTGTGGATTTTCCGTCGTAGGAAATTTTAAAAATCTTCCCCTGCCCGCGCGGTCCCGTGCCCCAATCGGGCGCGCCACTGTGGCAGGCAACGAGCAGATCGCCCGACGGCGTCGGCACGGCATCGATCGTCAGCATCGAGAGACAGGCGATCAGATCATTTTTCGCCACGTAGCCGGAGGCGGTCTTGACGAGTTTCGTGCGCCAGATCTTTCCGCGCGACTCGCCGGCCACAAACGCATCGCCCCGCCACCACGCCGGACCAAACGTCCCGGTGCCACCGCGAACAGGATCGTTGAAGTGAACGCCGCACGTCGCCTGGTGCTGTGGACCGTAGTCGAAGACGCTCGGCTCGTCGATCACGCCGGGCAGATAGAGCGGATGGCGCGGCGGAAATCCATAATGCCGCCCTTTCTCGATCATGAGTAACTCGTCGAACGGATTTCCGTTGGGCAGCCACGTCGCCCCTTCTTGATCGGTGCCGAAGAGATCGCCGGCGGCGTTGAACGCGAGCGACACCGTAAACCGCACGCCGGTCGCGATGATTTCGCGCCGCTTCCAATCGGGCGAGAGCTTCAGGATCGTCCCGCGCTCGCTGAACGGGTTGTAGTCCGGCTGGCCTGTCTGCTTGTTGACGCGATACGCGCCGCTATACGAATCGACGCCGAGGCCGAAGTAGATGTTGCCCTCCCCATCGACCGCGAGACCGATCGCGTCGAGGTTCGAGCCGGCGGCCACGACCCCCGGCCGCCAGCCACTCGTCACCGTCTGCAACTCCGCCGTGCCGTCGCCCTTGTCTTTTAGAAAAATAACTTTCCCGCGGCTCGCGATATAGAGCCCCCCCGGCTGGCCCCACGCCATGCCAATGCTCGGCGGAATTTCGTTCTTCGTGTTGTCCCAAAACTTCGTCGCAGTCTCCTCCAGGCCGTCGCCATCCGTGTCCTTGAGTTGGTAAACATTGCCGTCGTAACCGAGCGTGAACAGCCGGCCGTCCGGCGCGTAGACGAGGTTGTTGCAGTTGCGCAACTGCACCGGCAATTCGCGCACCGTGAAGCCCGGCACGAGCATCTGCACTGGCGGCGGCTCGGCGACTGCGAAGGCCGATTTCCCCAACTTCAGATTTTGCGCCGCGCACGGCAAAATCACGGGCAACCAAACCACAGCGAGGATTAGCGAGCGGAAGCGATTCATGTTTTCGTCCAAACGTTCAACGGCGCACGGGCGACTCGCCCTTCGCCAGGATCGCGAGCCATTCGGCAGAGCGCACCTGCCACGGCTTTTGCACGCCGACCGGCCGATCCTGGTGCGGCGAGTTGATGAGCGGGAGCGGTTCCGTGGGGCCTTTGATTTGATTGAGCGCGGACCACACGCCGGTGGGCGGACACGTTTCGTCGATGAACCCCATCGCGACGAGCGCCTGCACCTTGATGCGCGAGGCGAAATTCACCGGATCGAAATAGCGGCCCGCTTCGAGAATCTTCGGGTTCTTGGCTTGTCGCGCATTGTTCGCCCAATCGGGAAATCCGGCGGCGCGGCCGTGCTCGGGTGCAGTCATGTCACAGCTCGACGGCACAAGCGCCATCATCGCGGTCACGCCCGGATGCAATCCGGCGGTCACGATCGTTTGTTGGCCGCCCATGCTGTCGCCTTTCACGACGAGCGTTCGGCCATCCCAATCGGGGCGCTGCATGAGATAGTCGACGGCGCGGAAGTCGCCGAGATACATGCGTAGAAAATAACTCGTCTCGCGATCGTCATCGCCGATCCGCCAGTAGTTGGGATTGGTGAGTTTGCCGCGGTAAAATTCATCGGGCTCCGTCGGCGGCAGATCGTGCGGCTCGACGTTGAGCGCGAGCCAGCCCTCGGCGGCGCGATCGGTCACAGAGGTTTTCTTCAGCGCATAAACGCCCGCCCACTGCAGGATCAGCAGAGCGGGAAATTTCCCCTCGCGCTTCGGCTTCGCGATCTGACCTTGGACGCGCGTGCCGTTGATGTTGTCGAGCGTGAGGGTCGCATAGTCGACGCCCTCCTTGCCGCTGTCGCCGGGCGTAAGCTGCGGATTCGCCGGGATCGCATGCAACTGCTCGATCTTGGCGGCCCACCACGTGTCGAATTCAGCGGGGCGTGGCGACGAAGGTTGCAGTTTTTCGGGCGCGACGAGCGCGCCGGCGAGTGCGCGATTATTGCGCGGGCCGCGTCCGCCGCGCTGGGTGGCGGCGGGAGGCGTGGCGTTGTCCGTAACCGGCGGCGCGGGCGGCGGTGGTAATTGGACTTCAAGCAAAACGGCTCCGGGTTCGGCAAGCGAAGTCTCGATCAACGCATGTCCCGACGAGAGATCGACGGAGGCGGTTTCGAAAACCGTCAGGCCGTTTTTCTTCAAGGTGTAGGATGCAGTCGTGATTTTCTGATCGCCGGTGACTTCCACCGTCCAACCGATTTTCTCGCCAACGGCGTAGATGCCGGCCGGTTTGAGCGGTTTGAGCGAGAGCGTCTGCGCGGTCGCCTCCGAAGCAAACCCGAGCAACGCCAGCCCGCAGGTGACTGGGCGAATACAGAATCCGAAGGGAATATTCATACGGTCTAACTCCGATTGGGGCGGAAAACAAAATCCCGCTCGGAGCGAGCGGGATTTTGGAGGAGGCTGGGAGGCCGCTTACTTGACGCGGGTGGCGACCCAGTCGACCGGCATCGGTTCGGCACCGCCGCGACCCGGAGCCATGATGGTGCCTTTGATCATGTCGCCCTCGAGCTTGCCCGAGTATTTGGTGACGCGCTTATTGCCGTTGAATTCACGCGTGACCGTGAAGGTGATCGCGCCATCCTTGAAGGTGGCATCGCCGATGTCGGCCGGCGCGGGCGCGGCCTGACCGCCGCCACCGCCCGTGACAGCGCCCATGACCTTGCCGTCCTTGACATCGAGCTTGGCGGTATATTCCTGGGGACCGTTGCGGCCCTGTTGGGACCATTTCCAGTTGCCGGCGGGAGAAGCGTCCGCCGCGAAAGCGACAGCGCTGATGGTCACCGCGGCAAACGCCGCGAGGATCTTATTTTGGATCTTCATTTTAGTTTTTGGTTGGGGCTAACGATTCAGACAAAAGCGGAATTGAAGCCGGGAGGCTATGCGCCCGCGCGCATGGTCTTCCACGTGGCGAGGCAGCGCTCGGCGGTTTCGAACTCTGAGTAACGGGAGCCCTCCTGCTCCATCAAATAGTATTCAAGAGCACCGTCGGCCTCGGCCGCGGCGAAAATATCTTTCCAGGGCGATACGCCTTCGCCGAAGAGCACGCGATAGCCCTTCTCTTCCTGCCGCGTGCCGGGTGCCCAATCCTTGAGGTGGAGGCTGCGGATGCGACCGGGGTTGCCCTTGATCCAAGCGATCGGATCTTGGCCGGCTTCCATACAAGTCCCGACATCGAACTGGAGCATGAACTCCTTCGGGGTGTTGGCGGCGAGGATGTCCATGGCGCGCTGCCCGTTGTCAAATTTGCGCCATTCGGTCTGATGGTTGTGGAAGGCAGCGGTGAGGCCGTGCGGCTGTAGCTGTTCGACCGCCTTGGTGCACAGGTCGGCGAAATGTTTCCAGCCATCGGCGGTGTTGGCGGTGTTTCCGGCCGTCGCCATTACAATATAGCGCCCACCGAGGATCTGATTGAGTTCGATCGCGTGATCCATCCCCTCGCCCGGCGTGATCGACTCCATGTGGTTGTGGGTCGAGTAGCAACGCAGGCCGAGGTCATCCATCAAGGTCTTCACGTCTTTTGCGTAGGGAACCTTCCAAGCGTAATACGGCGAGTAAAACTCGACAACTTCGTAGCCGATCTTGGCGACGCGGCGGAGGGTGTTGGCCATATCTTTTTGGAGTTCGCCGCGCACGCCATAAAGCTCGATGCCGATCGGATATTTTTTCTTCGGCGGCGCGAGCACGGGCGCGGGGGCATCCGCCGCGCGAGCGGACGTGCCCAGGCCGCCACTCAGCACGGCACCGGCCGCGAGCGAACCGGAGACCGCGAGAAAGTTTCGACGCGACAAAGAACGGGAGGGGAGATCGGTTGGGCGCATGATGGGGAAGCTGAACGTTTTGAGGTTGAGAAGCTGAGTAAGTTTACGGGTGCACGACGGGCGGCTCCGCCGGTGTCGTCGGCGCATTGGTCTGGGCGGTCTTGAAACCACGGAGCGCGCGCAGCGTGACATCCCCGCCCCGTCCGCCGCCGCCGCGACCACCGGTGGGAGCAGCCGCCGCCGCCGCCGCGCCCGCCCCCAGTGCGGAGTTGAGATTCACCGCCACGCCCCCTGCCGGAGCACCGCCGCGGCCGCCGCGGCCACCCCGACCGCCGGCAAAGGGCGCGCCGATAGTGCTGATGTATTCGACGATGTCGCGGAGTTCCGCCTTCGAAAGAATCGTGGCGTAGATTTCAGGCATCGCGGAGGGCGCGGCGTCGCGCTTCGCAATCTCGGATTTTTTCACCTCGACGACTTTGCCCTCGGTGTCGCGCAGCGAAATCACGTCGGGCGTCTCGCTCGCGACAATCCCGACGGCAACGCCGCCGGATTTGCGCGTGATAACGATGTTATCGAAGCCCGTTGCGATCTTCGCGTTGGGTTTGACGATGGATTCGAGGGCGTGCTCGCGCGCGTTTTGATGCTTGGTCGCAAAATCGGCGAGGTTGGGAGCGCCGTCACTTCCGGGGGCCGTGCCGACGCGATGGCAGCGCACACAGGCCAGGACCGGGTGATTTTCGAAGATGCGCTGACCCTTCTCGCGATCGCCGCCTTGCAGCGCAAAGCGAAAGGCCGCAATGGAATCGGAGCTGGCGGCGATCGCGGTGTCGCGGGCGAGGAGCAATTTTTTGACCTCGGGGCTTTCACGCCTGGCGGCAGCTTCGAGCAACTCAAGCTGCGCGGCAGGCGCGATCTTGTCGGCGGCGAGGAGTTTGAGTTGCTCGGCCAGAATGGTGTCGGCGGCCGGATGCTTGAGAGAGCCGAGCGTCTCGAACGCGACCTTCTGTTCCGGCACATCGCCTTTGGCGACGAAGTTGGCGAGCACGGGCGCAGCATCGTTGGGCGAAAGTTTCGCGGCGATCGGGAGCGCGGCGAGGCGCAGCGCCGATGACGTCGAGGCGCTCGCCATTTTCACGACTTCAGGAAGACGCGCGTCGCGTTCGCTGATCGCGCCAAGGGCCGTGAGCGCCGTGGCGCGATTGGTGTCAGTTTGCTTTTCGTCGCGCGCGACGATGAAGAGCGCGTCGGCGGCAGCCGGCACGCGGAGTTTTTCAATCGCGACGATCGCGGCCGTTTGGATCGGCGCGGGCGACGCGGGGTCGAGCAGAGCGGAAACCAACGGAGCGAGCGCATCGGAGGCGGGCTTGCCTTCGCGCGACGTGGTAGCCGTGGCGTTGCGCGCCTGCGCGACGAGCGGGCGGTAGATGCCCATGATCCGATCGCGCTGCGGCGGATTGGACCAAAGCGAGAGTTGAGTGAGCGCCTCCACGCGGAACTTTTGTGGCGCAGCGGCGTTAGCGGCGAACTTCGCGAGGGCGGCGGCGTTGGCGGAACCACCGAGGCGGAAGTTGGCGTTGATCGCGCGGTAGAGCACGGGTTCGTCGGCGATCATCTGGCCTTCGGGCGTGCGACCGACGAAGCGCGGATCGGCAACGCCGTCGGCGATGAGCGCGGCGAGCGCGGGCATGGCGTCGTTGATCGGGCGATCGTTGATTGCGAGCGCGGCTTCGCGGATGAGGTAGGCATCCGGATCGTTGAGAAACTTAGCGACTTCGGGACGCTCAAGGCGACGAAGGGCGAGGAGCGCGCCCGTGCGGACCGCGCGGGACCTATCGCTGGTCGTCGCGGCAAGAGCGGCTACGTTGTTACCACCAACGAGGCCCACCACACAGGCGTGGCGAAGGTAGAGGTCGACGTCATTGTTGGCGCGCAGAGCGTCGAGCAACGCGGGCGTGGTGCGGGCCGCCAGCGCGGGCTGCACGGCCGCCAATTTGCCGAGCGCGATCGCGGCTTGGAATTTCACGCGGCCGTTTTCGTCTTTGAGCGCGGCGATGAAAGCGTCAGCCTGATCGGTCGCGCAGTGTTCGCCGAGGACTTTGATGGCCTGCGCGCGGACTTCGGGGTCGGCGTCGTGCAACAGGGTGCGGAGCGGTGCGAGCGCCGTGGAGTCTTTTACGTCCAGATCGATGTGCGCGGCGTTGCGCGCGAGGATCGTCGAAAGCGTGAGCGCGTTGCCGGACTTCTGTGCAATTTGTCCGAGACCCCAAATCGCGTGCCGGCGGGCGAAGGCGGGAAGATTGGCGGGATTGCCGAGCTCGACGGCGGCGGGCGCAGGTGTGGTGGCGACCTTCGCGAGAACGGGAATGCTGGCCGCGCCACGCTCAGCGAGCGTATATTGCGCTTCGAGGCGGACGCGCCAATCGGCGTGGCCGAGAAGTTTGGCGAGTTCGTCGGCGGTGCGTTTCGGCCAGTCGCCACCGAGGATCTGCTGCGTTTCCTTCACAAGGGGATCGTTAGCGTGCTGCGGATCGGAAATCGTGTAGATGCGGCCCTTCTTTGTCTGGTCGTAGCCTTCGGTCCAATCGACGAGGTAGAGCCGGCCGTCAGGAGCGAAGCGGGCGTCGGTCGGGAGGACGTTTGAGACAAAAACTTTACTGTCGGCGATGTCGTAGGAGGCGCCGTTTTGTTTGACCTGATAGGTATTGATGCCGCTGCGCGCGGACGGGCCTTTGAAATGGCAGATAAAAATCTGGCCGAAGTAGGACGCGTTCAGACCGGTGCCGGGGTAGTAGGCGACGCCGGAGTTGCCGTCCTCGATATTACAGATCGGCGGAAGGATGAACGCGGGCTGACCATCCCAGCGCGGCACCCACATTCTTTCCGACGCCCACGGACCTTTCACTTCAACGGGAGCGAGCGGTGAATGCTGGTAGCCGATGCGCCAGCCGGTTTCGCCGCCCTCGACGACGTGAACGAGCCGCTCTTCATCGGGGCTGTCGGAGTCGTTGTCGCCAACGACGATGTCGCCGTTTTCGGTGAAGAGGAGGCCTTGAGGATTGCGCAAACCGTCGGCGAACATCTCCAGTTGCGTGCCGTCGGGATTCATCCGGTAAACCGCACCGCAGTCCTGAGTGTTGATCGTCGTCCCCTCCTTCGTCTTCACGCTCGCGCTGCGGTCGCCGAAGCTGAAATAGATTTTGCCGTCGGGGCCAAAGATGGGCGCATGGAGATCATGTCCGGTCAGGCTGAAGTGAACGCCGTAGCCGCGGCTGACCTCGGTGCGGGTCTCGGCTTTGCGTTCGCCGGTCATTTTCCAGATGCTGGGAATGTCGGTGAACCAAACTTCGCCGCGCCGCGCGAGCACGCCCGCCGCCACGCCGTCGAGCGGATTGGTGAAACCGTCCGCATAAACGCTACTGCGATCCGCGACACCGTCGCCGTCGGTGTCTTCGACGAGCCGGAGAATTTCGCTTTCGATGGAAAGTTCCTTGAGGCCCTCGGGACCGAAGTTTCTCCGCAACATCGCGGTGCGATCGTCGACGGTGCGCGAGGCGAGATCTTCTTCGCGCATCCAAAGGTAGTCGCGGATATCCAGCGTGCTCGAACGATAGCGATAGGTTTCCGCGACGAACACGCGACCGCGCTCGTCGATGTTGAGAGCGACCGGATTGCCGAGCATCGGCTCGGCGGCCCAGAGCTTTACCTCGAGACCGGCGGCGGGCTTGATGCGCTTGATCGCGTTGAGGCCTTCAGCGGAAGCCGCGCTCAGCGTGTAGGCGGGCTTGCGCATGCCGGGCGCAGGCTTGATGAGCGTGTGCGGGCCCAAGCTGGAAGCCTCCGCACTCGGGCTCACCGAAGATTCTGCGGCACGGCCGATCGAAACGACGCACGAAAGAACGGCGATCGAAGCGACGCGAAAAGCGGGAAAAGTGGTCATGAGGACGTTGAATCGGGCAAACGGTCAGTGCTCGGCAGAAAGTTCACCGGAGTCACACAAGAGGGGCTGAGGGGGATCAGGAAGTTCAGGGCAATATTTTGCACGGACGCAGCGGGGTGCTCGACGTTGCACTCTTTTAGAAAAATCTCAGCAAACCCGCAACCCGAGAACCCGAAGTCTTCGTTAGCTGTAACGGGTGCCGTCGGAGCGTTCCTAGAGTGAGAATCCTCCCAGTTCACGGCTCACTTTGCTGAAATCGATACGCTTTCGCCAAAATGGATAGTTCGCGAAACGTGACTCGCGCGCGACCCGCCACCTACTGTTTTCCCTCGCGCGCATCCCATTCGAACCGCGCGAGGTTCTTTTCGTTTTCGACCGTCGCCCCAAAACCTCAAGGGCGGCGACCGTCAGATTCGACCGAACAGCCGTGTTCCCGTTCGATCTTTTCGACCGATTGACCGGTTCGCTAACGGCGTTACCTCAAAGCCCTCTTCCCCATGAACACGTTTCGCCTCCTCGCGCTTTCGTTCGCCTTGTCCGGCGTCGCCTTCGGCCAGGCTCCGGTGACCCCGGGAGGTCCCGAAATTCTCCCCGACCGTCGGGTGACGTTTCGCCTTGCCGCGCCCAAAGCTTCCGAAGTCACCTTCGTCTGCGATTGGCAGACCGCGCCGCAAAAAATGGAAAAGGGCGCCGACGGCACGTGGAGTCTCACGGTCGGTCCGCTCGCACCGAGCAGCTATATTTATTCTTTCACCGTCGACGGCATTGCGATGGCTGATCCGATCAATCCCAAGATCAAACTGCGCGCGCGCACCTCAGCGAGCATTGTGGAAGTGCCTGCGGAGAGCCCGACGGTGCAGGAAGTCCGCGACGTGCCGCATGGCAGCGTCGATATGAACTGGCAGAAGTCCACCGTCATCGACGGCGAGACGCGCTCCGTGTGGGTCTACACGCCACCGGGCTACACGCAGGACACCGCGAAACGCTATCCGGTATTTTATCTGTTTCACGGCACCAACGACCGCCCCAACGGCTGGATCGATGTCGGCAATGTAAACCTGATTCTCGACAATCTCATCGCGGAGAAAAAAGTCACGCCGATGCTGGTCGTGATGCCCTACGGGCACGCGACGCCGTATGGCCAGCGCGGCGGGCAGGGCGGGCGCAACAACACCACGGTGTTCGACGACTATCTCCTCAAGGATGTGATTCCCATGGTGGAGGCAAAATACCGCACCGTCGCCGACCGCCGGCATCGCGCGGTGGGCGGATTTTCGATGGGCGCCGAGCAATCGCTCTACATATTTTTTCATCACCTCGATCTGTTCAGTTCGATCGGCGCGATGGCACCGTCTCGCTACCCCGGATTTGAAACACAGCACGCCGATCTCGTCGCCGATCCGAAAGCGACGAACGCCAAAATCGATCTCCTCTGGATCGGTTGCGGTCGGCAGGATGGCCAGCACTTCCCCGGATCGCAGCAACTCGTCGATGCCCTCGCGGCCCGGCAAATTCAGCATACGTGGAAGCCCGTCGAGGGCGTCCACAATCACACGTTCGTGCGCGGTCAATTGGTGGAATTGCTCCCGCTGCTGTTCCGTGCCGACATGAAGTGACATCGCTGGCTTCGCGCAGCCAAACCGCGCCGTAATCCATGGCACGTTGCCCAAATTGACATCCACTTTGCTGCAACGGAACGTTCACCGGACTCGTCTTGCGCGATTGGTCAGCTCAATCTGCCCCTCGGATAGCCTCTCCCCATGCGCCCCCACTTCCTCGCGTTTTTTCTGGCCCTTGCCCCACTCGCAGTCGGCGCGTCCGCACCCGTTCCCAGTGACGCTTCGTTGACGAAGACTTTTGGCAGCACCGTGCAGCCCTTCCTCGATACCTATTGCGTGACGTGTCACGGCGGCGAGAAGCCGAAAGGCGACTTCGATCTCAGCCCTTACAAGACGGTCGGCGTCGTGGCTCGCGACCACGAGCAGTGGAAACTCGTGCTCGAAAAGCTCGAGTCCGAGGAAATGCCGCCGGACAAAGCGAAGAAGCATCCCACCGGCCCGCAGCGTCAAGAGGTCATCACGTGGATTCAAGGGTTGCGGCAGAGCGAGGCGAAGAAGCACGCCGGCGACCCCGGCATGGTCCTCGCGCGCCGGCTCAGCAATTCGGAATACGATTACAGCATCCGCGATCTCACCGGCGTTGACCTCCAGCCGACGAAGGAGTTTCCCGTCGATCCGTCGAACACCGCCGGCTTCGATAACTCGGGCGAGTCACTCGCGATGTCGCCCGGCTTGCTCGACAAATACCTGAAGGCCGCGCGCGAGGTGGCGAACCATCTGTTTCTGACGCCCGAGGGCTTCGCGTTTGCGCCCAACCAGATGCTGGCCGAGACCGACCGCGACCAATTCTGCGTGATGCAGATCATCAATTTTTACCGTCGGCAGAACATCAGCTACCCGGATTATTTTCAGGCCGCATGGCGGTTCAAAAATCGCGCTGCGCTCGGCCAGCCTCGCGCCACGCTCGCCGATTTCGCCGCTAGCGGCAAAGTCAGCGCGAAGTATTTGGCGACGCTCTGGACGACACTCGAAGGGACGAAGGAGGAGATCGGCCCGATCGCGAAATTGCAGGAGTTATGGCGGGCGTTGCCCGTGCCGACCGGCAACCAGCCGGACGTGGCGCGCGTGGGCTGCGAGCAGTTGCGCGACTACATCGTGAAGGTGCGCGCGAAGGTCGAGCCGCGCTTCCTCAACATCGCGGCGGGCCGCGTCAACTCGGGCACGCAGCCGATGATGATCTGGAAAAACGTCCAGTATGCCACGCATCGCATGAGTTTCGATCCGGTGCAACTTCAGGTCGCGGGCGAGCCGCCGGTGCCACCGCTCAATGTCGCCAATGAGCTGGGGGCCGGCGGCGCATTTGGCCCGGGCCGCACCGTGCCGGTCATCAACCCCCCCGGCGATCCCGACCTCGCGGTGCCAGCCGGCCAGCGGGCCAAGTATGAGGCGGCATGGGCGAAATTTTGCCGCGTGTTTCCCGACAGATTTTACATGGAGGAGCGCGGGCGGAATTATTTCAACACGCGCATTGATCGCGGCCGTTTCCTGAGCGCCGGATTCCACAGCGACATGGGCTACTTCCGCGACGACCAGCCGCTCTCCGAGCTGATCCTCGACGCGAAGCAGCAAAAGGAACTGGACGCGATGTGGCTGGAGTTTGATTTCATGGCCGACATGCAGGCGCGGATGTATGTGGGATACGCCACCGGCGAACACCGGCGGGCGGCAGCAGCAGCAGCGGCCGTAGACGGCGCGGCCACGCCTGGCGATGACGCGCCGCCCGAGGCCGCGCAACCGCAGCCTGGTGACAAGGAGCTCACCTCCGCCGCTAAAATCAAACTGCACGCCGCCAACCTGCTCGCGCAGGCGGCCGGCGGCGACCCCGTGGGCATTCAGGCGCTCAAGGATTATTTCAAATGGCTCAATGACGGCCTCCGCTCCATTGAGAAGGCCCGCGTCGACGCCGAGCCGAAACACCTGCAGGCGCTCCTCGACTTCGCGGCCCGCGCCTACCGCCGTCCGTTGACGAAGGAAGACCGCGACGACCTCCTCGCCTATTACCACACAGCTCACGACAAAGACGGCCTCGACCACGAGGCGGCGATGCGCGACTCCTTCGTGGCTGTGCTGATGTCGCCGGATTTTTTTTTATCGCATCGATCTCGTCGGTGGCACGCCGGCCGTCCGCCCGCTCTCGGACGCCGACCTCGCCAGCCGCCTCAGCTATTTTCTCTGGTCGAGCATCCCCGATCAGGAGTTGACGGCGCACGCGGTGAAGGGCGACTTGCACGATCCGAAAGTCATCGTCGCGCAAACCCGCCGGATGCTGGCCGACCCTCGCGTGCGCGCGCTCGCGGTGGAATTTGGCGGCAACTGGCTCGAATTTCGCCGTTTTGAAAGCGCCAATACGGTGGACCGCGAGCGGTTCGCCAGCTTCAACAACGACCTCCGCGCGGCGATGTTTGAGGAGCCGGTGAGGTTCCTGATGGACGTGTTTCAGAAAAACCGCCCCGTGCTCGACTGTCTCTACGCGCGCGACACGTTCGTGAATCCCGCGCTCGCGAAACACTACGGCATGCCCGACCTCGTCGCCGCTAGCCCCGGCGACGGCTGGACGCACGTCGCCGACGCCACGCCCTACGAACGCGGCGGCCTGTTGCCGATGGCAGTCTTCCTCACAAAAAACGCCCCCGGCCTCCGCACGAGTCCCGTGAAGCGCGGCAACTGGGTCGTGAAAAATATCCTCGGCGAGCGAATCCCGCCGCCGCCGCCTAACGTTCCCGTGCTTGCGCAGGACGAGGCCAAGCTCGACCTGCCGGTGCGCGACGTGCTCGCCCGCCATCGGGCCGACCCGAGCTGCGCCGCGTGTCACGCGCGCTTCGATGCGCTCGGCCTCGTCTTCGAGGGCTTCGGCCCGACCGGCGAGCGCCGCGCGACCGACCTCGCGGGCCGCGCGGTGGATATCCACGCCACGTTCCCCGGTGGCAGCGAAGGTGCCGGCCTCGTGGGTTTGCAGCAATACATCCGCGACCGCCGCCAAAATGATTTTGTGAACAACCTTTGCAGCAAGCTCGTCGCCTTCGCCCTCGGCCGTAGCCTGATTCCGTCCGACGACGAGCTCGTCGCCGCGATGCGTGCCCGGCTTGCCGCCAACGGCTACCGCTTCGACAGCGCAATCGAAGCGATTGTTACCAGCCCACAATTTCTCCATAAACGCGCTCGCGCCGACCTTGCCGGAAAATAAGCCCCGCCCATGAAACCAAACCTGACGCCCCGTCCCGTTCACACCAACCTCGACGTCCTTTCTCGCCGCACGTTTCTGCGCGGCGTCGGCGTTACGATGGCATTGCCGTGGTTCGAGTCGCTCCCCGCGTGGGGCGCGGAGCCGTCTTCCGCCCTCGTCACGGGCGGCGCGGCGGCGACACTGCCGAAGCGTTTCGCCGTGATGTTCATGGGCTGCGGCGTAAACCCCAACGAGTGGTGGGCGAAGGGCAGCGGCGCGGATATGGAGCTCAGCAAGACGCTCGCGCCCCTCGCACCGTTCAAGACGAAGATCAACGTCATTGACGGCCTTTTCAACAAGCTGTCCGTCGGGCAGGGCATCCACCCCGCGCAGACCGGCAATCTCCTGACGGGCGTGCCGTTCGCCAAGGGCGCGATCATCCACAGCGGTATTAGCATGGATCAAGTGCTCGCCAACACCGTCGGCCAAAACACGCTCCAGTCTAGTATGGTGCTAGCCTGCGAGCAGCCGATGACCGGCTACCACGAGACGAATTTTTCCAACGCCTACAGCTCGCACATCTCGTGGGCGAACGCCGATTCGCCCGTGCCCAACGAGATGTATCCCTCGCTCGCGTTCGACAGCCTCTTCGAAAACCGCGGCAGCGCGCGCAACCTCAGTGTCCTCGACCGCGTGAAAGACCGCGCTGCGAAACTCGGCCGCCAGATCAGCGCGGCCGACAACGCGAAGCTCGACGAATACCTCACCAGCGTCCGCGACATCGAGCGCAACATCGAGCGGATGCGCGCCACGAAGGACACGGCCGAAGAGCGCGCCAAGGTCGCCGGCAAACCCGTCTTCACGATGCAGCGACCCGAGAATGGCCTGCCTGAAGATTATCGCGAGCACGCCCGCCTCATGCTCGACATCATCGCGCTCGCATTCCAGACCGACAAGACCCGCGTCGCCTCGCTCATTCTGGCGCGCGATCTCTCGTCACTTTATTATCCGTTCCTCAATGTGACTGGGGCGCACCACGGCTCCTCGCACAACGACACTTCGGAAGGCTACGAACGCATCGTTCGCTACCACCTCAGCCAGCTCGCCTACCTCGCGGGCAAACTCGACGCGATGCCCGAGGGCAACGGCACGGTGCTGGACAACAGCTGCCTCATGTTCATGTCCAATATGTTCTCCGGCTCGAAGCACGACAACACCAAGCTGCCAATCATCACGGCTGGCGGCCTCGGCGGCACGCTCGCGACTGGCCGCGTGCTCGACTACGGCACCTCGCCCAATGGCGACCGCAAAGTGTGCAGCCTCTATCTCGGCATCATGGACCGCATGGGCGTAAAACTCGACCGCTTCGGCGACGCCGACTCGCGTCTCGCCAATCTTTGATCCCACTCGCGAAAAACTGCCGCGATGATGATGCGAACGAGTTCCGGGTGCGTGCGAACAATCCTCGGTTTTGCCCTTTTGGGCGCTGCCCGTCTCGCCGCCGCCGATCTATCGGACCGCGAACTGGAGACGCGGTTTAAGCGCACGGTTCATCCGTTCGTCCAGACCTATTGCGCAACCTGCCACGGCCCAGAGAAGCCCGAGGCCGAACTCGATCTCAGCACGTTCGGCAACCTGTCCAACGTCGTCGCCGGTTTCAGTTATTGGGAACTGGTCCAGGAGCGACTCGAAGCCGGCGAGATGCCGCCGGCAAAAGCCAAGAAACATCCGACTGAGCAACAGGCCGGTGAAATCGTGACGTGGATTCAGGCGCTGCGGAAAAGTGAAACGGCCAGGCACGCCGGCGATCCCGGCCCCGTGCTCGCCCGTCGCCTGAGCAACGCGGAATACGACTACACCATCCGCGATCTCACCGGCGTGGATCTCCGGCCGACGAAGGAATTTCCCGTCGATCCCGCGAATCAGGCGGGCTTCGACAACACGGGCGAGTCGCTCTCGATGTCACCCGCCCTGGTGAAGAAATACTTTTTGGCGGCGAAACAGGTCGCCGACAACCTCGTGCTCCAGCCGGACGGCTTCACCTTTGCGCCGCACCCGATGCTCGACGACAACGATCGCGACAAATACTCGGTGCTGCGGATCGTCGATTTTTACCTGCACCAGCCGACGGACTTTGCGGACTATTTTCTCGCGGCGTGGCGCTTCCAACATCGCGCCGCGCTCGGCCGGCCGCAGGCGACGCTCGCCGCCATCGCGGCCGAAACCAAGATCAGCGCCACGTATTTGACCACGGTCTGGACGGCCTTGAACGACGCGAACGAACCGGTCGGCCCCATCGCGAAATTGCAGATCGCCTGGCGCGCGTGGCCCGCTCCCGCCGCCACCGATCCTGCGGCGATGCGCGCCCGTGCCGGCCAGTTGCGCGACTGGGTGCTCAACCTGCGCGATCAACTCGTGCCTCTGGTCGGCAACTTGGGCGGCGGCGGATTTGGCGGCGGCTCGCAACCCGCCGTGCTGTGGAAAGACCGCCAGATGGCCGCCAACCGCCGCACCTACGATCCCGCCCGTCTAAAATCGGGCACGCCCACCATCGCGGCGAATTTGCCTGACCTCGGCACCGCCTCGGCGATCCGCGTCGCGGCCACTGCGCCCGTGGGCGGAACGCTCGCCGCACTCAGCAAGACCGCAGCCACCGGAATTCTGCAGACGCCCAAAGTGGGCGAAAAATTGGCGAATGGTCTCGGCACGCCCGCCGCGCCGGTCGCCCAGTTCGCCGCCGACGGCCGCGCGCTTTCTGCCTTGGAAGTCGCCGATCTCGCACTCGCCGCGCAACCCGCCCGCAAAGCCGGCGGGCCGCTGCCCAAGACGCCCGACATCGTGAAATACGGCGGCGTGTTTCTCGTCGCCCCGGTCGTCACCGCCGCTTCCTCGGTCACCGCCCAAATGGCGCGGGCGAAAAAGCGCGGCAACAAGCCGGACTCCGATCTCATCGTGCCCGAGGACAAGACCGAGCGCGCGCCCTACGAGGCAGCGTTTGCCCGCTTCGCGAGTATTTTCCCGGACGCGTTTTTCATCAGCGAGCGCGCCCGCGTGTTTCAGGACGCCGAGACCGAAGAGTCACTCGAAGGCCGGCTGCTCAGCGCGGGCCTGCACGCGCAAACGGGATATTTCCGTGATGACGGTCCGCTCGCCGAACTGATTCTCGACGACGCGGGGAAACGCGAACTCGACCGGCTCTGGGAGATTTTCTACTTCAACGCCGCCGTCGCGCCGCGCATGCACCTCGCGTTCCTTTCGAACGAAGGTGGCTCGCTGCACGGGGAGGGCTTCGAGGCGTTCCGTCCGGAAAACCACGATGCCGCGAAACCGGACCTGATCCAAAAGCTCGCCGACCTCACCCTCGCCCGGCAGTCCAAACTCACCGGCAACGCCCTCGCGGCGAGCAAGGAATTTTTCGCGCGCTCGCTCGCCGACAACCTCCGACTCGAGCAGATGCGCACCGCCGCGGTGCCGAGCCATCTCCAGTCGCTGCAGGATTTCGCCGGGCGCGCTTGGCGGCGGCCCCTGACCCAACAGGAGCGCGACGACCTCGTTGTCTACTATCACGATGCGCGTGAAGCCAACGGCCTCGCTCATGAAGAGGCGATGCGCGACTGCATCGTCCGTGTGCTGATGTCGCCGAATTTCTGCTATCGCATCGATCTCGTCGAAGCGGGCGGCCCGCGGCAGGCCAGCGCACCGCGCCTGTCGCGCCCAGGTGGCTTCATGGCCGCGCCGGCTCCCGCGGCCGACCCCGCTCCGCAGCCCGCCGCGCCCGTGGCGAAGGCGGGCACGCTGCCGTTGTCCGATTACGCGCTCGCCAGCCGGCTCAGTTATTTTCTTTGGTCGAGCATGCCCGATCAGGAGCTCCTCGCGCACGCCGCCACTGGCGATCTCCATCGCACGGAGGTGCTGGTGGCGCAGACCCGCCGGATGCTCCAGGACGGGCACGTGCGGAATTTCGTCACGGAATTTGCCGGCCACTGGCTCGATTTTCGCCGCTTCGAGGAGCACAACGCCGTCGATCGCGAACGCTTCCCGAGTTTCGACAACGATCTTCGCGCGGCGATGTTCGAGGAACCGATCCGCTTCCTGGTCGATCTCGTGCAGGAAAACAAACCCGTGCAGAATCTCCTCTACGGCGACTACACCTTCGTGAACGCACCGCTCGCGAAACACTACGGCCTGCCCGGCACATTCACGAACGACACGTGGACGCGCGTCGATCATGCGAGTCAGTTCGAGCGCGGCGGCCTGTTGCCGATGGCGGTTTTCCTCACGGCGAATTCGCCCGGCCTGCGCACGAGTCCCGTGAAACGCGGCTACTGGGTCGTGCGCCGCGTGCTCGGCGAGCGCATCCCCGCGCCGCCGCCGAATGTCCCGGTCCTTCCCGCCGACGAAAAGAGTCTCGGCAACCTCACCCTTCGCGAAACGCTCGCGAAGCATCGCGAAAATCCCGCCTGTGCGAGCTGCCATGCGCGCTTCGATTCCTACGGTCTCGTCTTCGAGGGCTTCGGCGCGATCGGTGAGCGGCGCGAAAAAGATTTCGCCGGCCATCCGGTCGAGACGGGCGCCGAATTTCCGGGCAAAGTGAGCGCCTCCGGCGTGACCGGGCTGCGCGATTACATTCACGCGCACCGCGAGAAAGACTTCGTCGATAACCTCGCGAACAAGCTCCTCACCTACGGCCTCGGCCGCACGCTCATCATGTCCGACGGCCCGTTGCTGGACGAGATGAAGGCCAAGCTCGCGGCCGACAACCATCGTTTCGGCGCCCTTGTCGAAACGCTTGTGACGAGTCCGCAGTTCCGCACCAAGCGCGCGCCGACCGCGACGCCGCCGAAAACCGCGTCGAATAACTGACCCGCCTCATTTTCTAAAAACGCCATCCGCCATGTCCCACGATCAAGACGACGACCACTCTCCCGCGGAACTTGGCCTCGCGTTCAACCGCCCGATGCGGCCCTACATTCAGCCGACGCACCTGAGCGCGCTCACGCGCCGCCGGTTCCTGCGTGGCACGGGCGTCCTCATGGCGCTGCCGTTTCTCGACTCGCTGCCCTCGTTTGCCGTCGCCCAAACGTCGCCATCTCCCGCGGATCCCACGACTCCGCCGCGCCGTTATCCGCAGCGTTTCGGCGCGATTTTCATGGGTTGCGGCATCAACCCCGATCACTGGTGGGCCAAGGGCAATGGCGAGAGCATGGAGCTCAGCAAGACGCTCGCGCCGCTCGCGCCGCTGAATAAAAAACTCAACGTCATCGACGGAATCTTCAACAAGCCCGCGGTCGGCGTCGGCATCCATCCGGGACAAACCGGCAACATTCTCACCGGGATGCCACTCATGCGCGGCGCGGTGCTTCGCAGCGGCATCAGCATCGACCAAGTGCTCGCCAACCGCCTCGGTCAGGAAACGATGCAGCCCAGCCTCGTCCTCGGCTGCGAGCAGCCGATGTCCGGCTATCACGAGACAAATTTCTCGATGGCCTACAGCTCGCACATCTCGTGGCAGAGCCCCGACTCGCCCGTGCCGATGGAAGTTTATCCGTCACTCGCGTTCGACAGCCTCTTCGAGAATCGCGGCAGCAAGCGCATGCAAAGCGTCATCGACCGCGTGAAAGACGATGCCTCCCGCCTCAGCCGTCAGATCAGCGCGGAGGACAACCAGAAGCTCGAGGAGTATCTCACCAGCGTTCGCGAGGTGGAGAAGCGCGTCGATCGGATGCGCGCCGATGCGAACCAGGCGCAGGAAAACGCCCGGGGCGCCAGCCAGCCGCTCATCACGATGAAACGCCCCGACAACGGCCTGCCCGAGGACATCCGCGAGCACATGCGCCTGATGTGCGACATCGTCGCGCTCGGTTTTCAAACCGACAAGACCCGCATCGCCTCGCTGGTGCTCTGCCGCGATTTCTCCGGGCTCTATTATCCGTTCCTCGGCGTGCGCGCCGCCCACCACGGCGCGTCGCACGACGATCTTTCCGAAGGCTACGAGGCGATTTCGCGCTACTACATCAACAACCTCCTTTATCTCGCGACGCGGCTCGATGCGATGCCCGAAGGCGAGGGCACGGTGCTTGACAACACCTGCCTGCTTTATCTTTCGAGCATGTTCTCCGGCTCGCGCCACGACAACACCAAGCTCCCCATCCTCACGCTCGGCAGCCTCGGCGGCACGCTCGCGACCGGTCGCACGCTCGACTACGGCACGAAGAGCGACGACGAACGCAAACTCTGCAGCCTCTACCTCTCGCTCATGGACCGCATGGGCGTGGAACTCCCGCGCTTCGGCGACGCCGACACGCGCCTCGGCGGTGTTTGAGCGAGCGCCCGCCAAGTTTTCGGTTGCGCGCCGAAGTCTCCAGTCGCGGTTGAAGCACTTCGCAGCGGAACTTTCGTGGGCGTCATTCGTCATCCGCTGAACCCCCCACACCGCCAATCGACTTGATGAAAAAAATCCCGCCACACCGTTCCAAACGATGGCTCACGGGAGCCGCGGCCGGACTGGCGGCGTTGGCCCCGGGCGCGCGATTGGCGGCGGCACCGTGGGTGCCGTTGCCCGATCTTCCCCTGCGGCGCGCGGCCACGCTCGGCTGTTTCGTCGGTGGCTACGAGGGCGTGCTCGGCACCTCACTCGATTTAATCGTCGAAGCCGCGCGGCCGGCCGACGCCATCGAATGCGAGCGCCGCCTGCTCGACGAGATCGAGCGGCTGCGGAAAATTTGCAGCACCTACGATGAATCGAGCGAGATCAGCCGCGTGAGGGCGGGCGCGGGGGTCGAATCAGCGGAGCTCACAGCATTGCTCGCCGCTTACGCGACGTGGGCCGGGCGCACCAATGGTCTCATCGCGCTCAATCTCGACGGCGTGATCGCCGAATGGCGTGAAGCCGCGCGCACCGGCCGCCTGCCCGATCGCGCGACCCTTGCGCAGGCCTCTCGTCGTGCCCGCGCGTTCAACGTCGATGCGCTCGGCAAGGCCTTCATCATCGATCGCGCCGTGGTGGTCGCGCGGCGGTTTGCGCCGGGCGGACTGCTCAACCTCGGCGGCGACATCCGCGTCTGGGGCGACACCGCGTGGCCGATCGGCATCGCCGATCCGCGTCATCCCGAGGAAAACGCTCCTCCCCTCGCCCGCTTCACGCTGCACGAGGCGGCGGTCGCGACGAGCGGTGGCTACGCCCGATTCTTCAACGTCGGCGCCCGGCGTTTCTCGCACCTCATCGATCCCCGCTCATCGTGGCCGCTCTCCGTCGGCGGCAGCGCCACGGTGGTCGCGCGCGACAGCGTGACCGCCAACGCTCTTGCCACCGCCACGAGCATCGGCGGCTCCGAAGCCGGTGCCGCGCTCGCGCAGGCGCACGGCGCGACCGGTTATCTTTTCGCGGAAACGACCGGCGGCTTGGTCAGCGGCGGTTTGCTCGCCACCGCCGGACCAACCCCGGCGCCGCCCGCTCCCGCCACGGGCCGGAACGAAAATCCCCCCGCGGCACCCGCGGCCGCGGTCTGGCCAGCGGGTTTTCAGGTAACGGTGCCAGTCGCGTTGAAAAAAATTGTCGGCCCGCGCGAGATTTACCGTCCCTATGTCGTCGTGTGGATCGAGAACGCCCAAGACCGCGTCGTGCGCACGCTCACCTTGTGGGGCAACGACGAGCGCTATCAGCGCAAGCTGTCGACTTGGCTGCGTCAACTCGACCGCAGCGAGAGCAATTTCTACACCACCGGGCGCGCCACCCGGGCACCCGGCGCTTACACCCTGACGTGGGACGGCAAGGACGATGTCGGTCAGCGCCTGCCCGCCGGCAGCTACAAGATCGTGCTCGAGCTTTGCCGTGAGGAAGGCCACCACGTCGTCAGCGAGGCGACCCTGGTTTGCGGTCCTGCGCCGACGAATGCCGGCCTCGCCGAAACCGCCGAGTCCGACGCCGCCATCGTGACCTACGGTCCGCCAAAAACCTGAATCGTGGCGATCAATCCCAACCTCCTCGCGGCGTGTCGCGCCGTTCACATTTATCTCACGATGCTCGGCCTGCTCGTGATGCTGCTCTTCGGCATCACCGGCTACACGATCAACCACGAAGACTGGTTCGGAGCGCTCACTCCGCACGTCGTCGAGCGCGAAGGCCAGGTGCCGCCCGCGCTGATCGCCCAGCACGATACGTTGCGGATCGTCGAGCACCTGCGGCAGACGTTCGGCATTCATGGCGCGATGACCGATTTTTCGGAGGTGGCCGACGAATTCGAGATCAGTTTCAAGGAGCCGGGGCAACTCTGGGACATCACGATCGCCAAAGCCACCGGCCACGTCGCCGCGCATAACGATCAATATAACTTCGTCGCCGTGATTGATAATCTCCACCGCGGCCGTTACGCGGGAGCGGCGTGGGGCTGGGTGATCGATTTCAGTGCGGCTTTGATCGTGCTCGCGTGCGCCACCGGCTTCGTGCTCTGGCTCGCGCTGCCGCGGCGGCGGCAACTCGGCATCGCGTTCCTCGTCCTCGGAACGGCGGCGACGATGGCCGCGATTTTCTTTTTCGTGCCAGGCCGGGATGCGTCGCCAAAACCGGCTCCCGCCGGTCAAGCGGAGCAGCGCGCGCGCTGACGGCACCCGACCAGACCATAACTTTTCCCCATGCCCAAGCTGCCCCGCTTCGTCTTCTCGCTCTTCGCCGTCGCCCTCGGATTAACCGCCGCCGAGCCCGCGGCCCCAACCACGTCCGCGCCAGTCGCTCCCGCGCCAATCGTCGTCGATCCGTTCTGGCCGGCCGATGGAATTTTCCCCGTCAGCGGCAAAACCTCCTCGTGGTCGGGCTTTCGTGCCGCGAATATGCGGCGACGCACGCTGTTCGCCCAGCATCAGGCCGAGGATCAAAACGCGATCGTGTTCGTCGGCGATTCGATCACGGAGGGCTGGAAAACACTCGCGCAGGATTTCGCAGACCTCGGGATCAAGGTGGCCAATCGTGGCATCGGCGGCGACACCACGCCCAATCTCGTTTACCGCCTGCAGGACGATGTGCTGGCGCTCCACCCCCGCGCACTCGTGATTCTGATCGGCACCAACGACCTCGGTGAACACACCACGCCGGCGCAAATCGCCGACAACCAACGGGCCATGCTCACACGCATCCGCGCCGCCTATCCGACGATTCCGATCGCGTGGTGCCTCGTCATGCCGCGCGGCGCCGCCGACACTTATCCGGAACGCATTCGCGACCTCAATGCGCGCCTCATCGAACTCGCCAAATCCGACCCGCATAGCACGGTGTGCGATACCTTCACCCCGCTCGCGCAGGACGACGGCACGTCCCAGCCGGAAAATTTCAACAAGGACCGCCTCCACCTCAACGCCGACGGCTACGCGGTGTGGCGCGCGACGCTCACGCCAATTCTCGCCAACTGGAAGCTCGCGGCGAAATAGCTTTCGCTCCAGCGCGGCCGCTTATTCGCCATTTGGCTTCGCCCCTTCGGTCGCAGTCGGCGCCGGCCCACGCAACGAACGCTCGACCTGATCGTTCGGGTCCGTCGAGACGGGATGGTCGCGCCACAGCCAGCGCAGCATGTCAGGGAAGATCGCCCCGCCCATCGACTGGCCGTGGTTGTTCATGCCCCACGCGTAGTTCACGTCGTATCCTTTCGCGGTGAGCGCCTTCATCAGGCGCACGTTTTGAAAA
>JBBRLB010000020.1:0-58828 GCA_038231575.1 Opitutales bacterium
GCTCCACTGCACGAGCCCCGCCGCGAAAATCGCGCCGTAATGCAGCAGCCGGCCGTGGGGAAACGCTTCGCGCATTTCGGTCAGCAGCGCCTGCTCGCGCCAGCAGAGCACCGCCGCGAGCAGCGCGGTCAGCAGCGCGCAGAAAATGGCCGCGACCAATACCACGCCCAGAAATTTTCCGAGGATGAAGTCGGCGCGCCCGACCGGCTTCGCGAGGAGCGTGAGCACGGTGCGATTTTCAATCTCGCTGAAAAACAACTGCGCCGTCGCGGTGATCGTCAGCGCCGCGCCGAAAAAAGCCATCGCGCCAAAACCAAAGTCCGAGAGAAATTTCAGCTCGGGGGCGCCAAAGTTGAAATCGCGGAACCACTGCGCCCCCAGCACGAGCGCCACCGCCAACAGCCCGAGGAAGCCGAACAGCTTTTGCCGCGCCGCCTCGAGGAGCGTGTTGGCCGCGATCAGCCGGATGCGGGTGAGGGACACGGCACGCGGGTTCATTTCCCCTCCTCCCGCGCGGAGGCGTCACGCCCCACGCGCCCGAGAAAAATCCGGTCCAACCGCTCGCGCGGTTGCTCGATCGTTTCCAGCGTGCGCCCGCGGGCGGCGAACCACGCGCGCAATTCGTCCAGCTCGCCCGCGGTTAGTTTCTCCACGACGAGCGCCTGCCGATCGGCGCGCCCGACAAGATCGCGCACCACGCCTTCGAGCAGCAGCCGGCCGCGATCGAGAATGGCCACCCGATCGCAGATGTCCTCGATCTGGCCGAGCAGGTGCGAGGTGATGAGCACGGTTTTTCCGCGCGCCTTCAGTTGCAGAATGATTTCCGAGATTGCCGCAGCGCCGACGGGATCGACGCCGGCGGTCGGCTCGTCGAGGATCACGAGGCGTGGATCGTGGACGAGGGCCTGCGCCAGCCCGATGCGTTGCAACATCCCCTTCGAATACGTGCCCACGCGGCGATCGGCGGCATCGCTCATGCCCGTGAGCGCAATCACCTCGGCCACCCGGCCCGGGAGCGCGGCACCGCCGAGTCCACAAATCCGCGCATAGAACGCCACCAGTTCGCGCCCCGTCAGGTGCCGGTAGAAATAAGGCGATTCCGGCAGATAGCCCACATCGTGGCGCGCCGCAATCTGGCCGCCCGGCACGCCGAACACCGTCGCCGAGCCCGCCGTCGGCTCAAGCAATCCGAGGATGACCTTGATCGTCGTGCTCTTCCCCGAGCCATTCGGGCCGAGCAACCCGAAGATCTGCCCCGCCGCGATGCGCAGATCCAGTCCGTCCACCGCGCGGAGTTTTACGCCGCGCAATCCCAGCGAAAAATCTTTCACGAGCCCGCGCAGCTCGATGGCGGCGACGGCGCTGGGATGGGACGTGAGGTCAGCGGCCATGCGCTATTTGATGATGAAGCCGGCGAACTGGGGCGGCCGCTTTGCATCGGTGCGCTCGGTTTTGCGAATGAGGCCGTGCATCCGCTCCGCCACGGCCGTCAGAAACGCGTCGATTTCGGGTTCACGACCCTCGACCTCCAACTGCACCCGTCCGTCGGGCAGGTTTTTAACGAGGCCGGCGACCTCAAACTCTCGGGCAACTTGCAACGCCGTGTAACGGAAACCCACGCCCTGCACGTGGCCGGTGAAGATAGTTGTCACATGATGCACGTCTGCCATTGGGAGCTGCGACCGTAGCGGCGAGGCTCGCCGTGATTCAACCTGCAAAATCCGGTCGACCGGGGCGGGCCGAATTTTATTTGCATTTCGGCACGCCGCCCGCTGAGTTTCGCGGCAACGAATGAGCAACTTCGATTCTGACGGCAGCCCGGAGAACGAATGGGACGACCGCGGAGACCTCGCATGGAACGAATTTGACTGGGAGCGCTACCTGCGCGAGCAGGACGAGGCCATCCACCGCTACCTGCGTTTCTACGAAGCGGCCAAGGACAGCGCCGACCGGATCGATGCCGTCGCGGAAAAAATGGGCTGGGGCCAGGACGATTGGAGCGACGACCAGGCAATGGACGTCGCACCGCGCGAGCCGGCCGAGGCTTCGTTCACCGACGACGACGTCTACACGCTGCACAAGAACCCGATTTTCATCGCGACGAAAGCGATCGCGCTCGGCCTCCGCCGCGACTGGGAAACGCTCGCGAGCCACAGCGCCAAGGTGCCGCAACCGCTCGCCGTGGCCTTTCTCGCCTCGCTCCAGCGGAGCGAAGAGCAGGCCACGCAGGCGATTCACGCGCTGGATTTCGGCGACTACGCGATGGCGGTCAGCCTGTTCAAGCGGGCCATGAGCGCGCTCAACGGCTCGCTCGCGCTGCTCAACTCCGACGAGGCCCTCCAGCGCGAGTCGCTGGTTGGTTGGCGCGCCGAGGCGCAGCCGCGGCTGTTCGATTTGCGGGAGATTTGGCTGCGGGTGATCGCGGAGTGCCGCGACGAACTGGACCGGCCGGCCGACGAGGAGAGTTAACCCGGTTTTCCGCGGCCGCGGGTCGCGAAAATCCCGCCTTGCACTTTCGCGACCGCGCGTTTGTTTCGGCGAATCTATTTGGAGAGGTGGCTGAGTGGCCTAAAGCACATCTTTGCTAAAGATGCGAACCGCAAGGTTCCGAGAGTTCGAATCTCTCCCTCTCCGCCATTTTCCCCGGGTCGCCCACCCGCTCCGGTTTCGACTGGTGTTCAATAATGATTTGTTCACCTTCGCCGCATGCTTCCGCATCCCACGTTGGCCGCTCATTATGCCACGCCCGAAGCTAAGCCGGAATTCGTCAACCGGCTCTTCGACAAAGGTGCGAAGCACTACGACTCCGTGGTGGACTGGGGCTTTCTGCGGAGCGGCTCGGCCTATCGCCGCTGGACGCTGAAACGTCACGGCCTGCGCGTGGGCCACCATTTACTGGATGTGGCCTGCGGCACGGGCCTCGTCGCCGTGGAGGCCGCGAAAATTCTCGGCACCGCAGAAAACATCACCTGCCTCGATCCCAGCGCGGGCATGCTGGAGGTCGCGCGGACGAAGCTGCCGGCGAATTTTATCCTCGGCCGCGCCGAGCAGATCCCCACCCCCGCCACTTCGTTCGATTTTCTGACGATGGGTTACGCCCTGCGTCACGTGATGAGCCTGGAGGAAACCTTTCGCGAATATCACCGCGTGCTGAAGCCCGGCGGCAAGCTCCTGATTCTGGAAGTCACCAAACCGCCTGGACGGCTGGCCGGGTTTTTCTTCCGGCTTTATTTCGGCCGCATCTATCCGTTCCTCACCCGGCTCTTCACCCGCAGCAGCGATGCGCGTGACATGATGCGCTATTATTGGGAGACGATGGACGCCTGTGTGCCGCCTGCCTCGGTGCTCAGCGCACTCAGTGCCGCGGGCTTCGTTCAAGTCGAACGCACCATCATGCTCCGCCTTTTCAGCGAATACACCGCAGTGAAACCGATTTCCGTCTCGCCCGGTCTCTAAGATTCCCGACGCTCCGACCAAGCCCGCACCATCCATGGGTTCCCCGCTACCTCTCTCCTCCACCAAGGCCGCGCCCGCTAGCGAGCAGGCGGACCGCATCAAACATTTGCCTGCCGAGGCCCGCGCCGCGTTCCAGCGGTTTCAGACCGCCGGCGATCCGGCCGATCTCGATCCCGTGGTGTATGCGATTCTGGCCGATTTTATTCCAACCCCGCCCGCGGTCCCGATGGCCGAACTCCCCGGCACCACCCGCTTGATCGACGATTTGGGGTTCGATTCGCTCGCGATTACCGAACTCGTCTTCTTCACCGAAGACCTGTTCGGCATCACGATTTCCAATCAGGAAATAATGCAGGTGCGCACGCTCGACGATCTGCGCGGGTTTATCCGCCGCAAGGTGTCCCTCCGCCCTTCCTCCTGAACGCGGCCGGTCTTGCATGCCGCCACTGCCCGTCATCACCGGTCTGGGTTTCATCACCAGCATCGGCCACGATCGTCGCTCGGTGCTGCACCGTCTCCGCGAATTGCGCCATGGGTTTGAGTCGGTGGAATTTTTCGGCAACCCGAACCTCCCGGTCAAAGTCGCCGGCACGGTCAAGGGCTTTTCGTTTCCCACCACCAACTGGCGCGACTGGCGCTGGCCCGAGCAGTTCAGCGTCGATCGCGAACTGATCCGCGGACTCGCGCCGCATGGCGTCTACGCCGTCTGCGCGCTGCAGCAGGCGCTCGCCGAAGCTGGCCTCGACGCGGCGGCGCTCACCGGCGGCGACACCGGTCTCTTTTGCGCGTCGGCCGGCTCGCCGTTTCTGCTCGGTCCCTTTCTCGCGCAGATGCACGCGACGCGGGGCGAGCGCGGAAACCCCATGGGGATCGTTTCCTCGATCGCGGGCACGTTGAATTTCAATCTCGCGGCCCACTACAAAATTTCCGGCGCGGTCTGCGGCTTCGTCTCGGCCTGTGCGTCGTCGAGCCACGCCCTCGGCTACGCCATGGATGAAATCCGCCTCGGCCGGCAGCAACGGATGCTCGTCGTCGGCGCGGAAGACATGACGGCGGAGAGCGTCGTCGCGTTCTCCAGCCTGCGCGCCCTGTCCAATAATCCCGATCCCGCCACGGCCTCGCGGCCGTTCGATCGGCAGCGCGACGGGTTCGTGGGGACGGGCGGCGCGGTCGCGCTCGTCGTCGAAGACGCCGCCCTCGCCCGGCGGCGCGGCGCCCGCATTCAAGCGGAGTTGATCGGTTGGGGTCAGGCCGGCGATGGTCACAGTGTCGCCGCGTCTCATCCCGAAGGCGCCGGATTGCGCGAAGCGATGCGGCGCACCCTCGTGGACGCGCAGGTGAACGCGACCGACGTCGCCTACGTCAACGCCCACGCCACCTCCACGCCCGCCGGAGATCGGTCGGAAGCGCTGGCGTTGCACGCCATCTTCACGGCCAGCAACGCCCGGCCCCGCATCAGCAGCACCAAGGCGCTGACCGGCCACGGCCTCTCGCTCGCCGGCGCGATGGAGGCCGCGTTTTGCACCCTTGCGATCAGTGAGGGCTTCATCCCCGGCGCCGCGCATCTCACCGATCCCGATCCGGTTTGCGCCGGACTCGACTTGCCCCGCACCTCGCTTGACGAGGCTCCGCGTCTCGTGCTCAACAACAGCAGTGGCTTCGGTGGCAGCAACGTCTGCCATCTCCTGCGCCGTCCCGCCTGACTTTCCAGCATATGAAAAAATTGTTTGGGAAAAAATCCATCACCACGCCCTTCACCCCTGCGATGGTCGGTGTCTTGGTCGAGGCCACCCGGCTACGGCTGGCCAACGCAGGAGCCGCCACGCACGAAATATCAAAGAGGCGATTGCACCCATCGATGCGGTGAGTTTGCTGTGACGCTGCATGTCCGATCCGCTCCCCGCCCGCCTGAAAATCCTCATCGTCGAAACCCTCAAGCTCGACGGCGTTGCACCCGAGGACATCCCGGGCGATGAGCCCCTGATCGGTTCGCCCCGGTTCGGCCTCGACTCGATCGATGCGCTCGAACTCGTGCTCGCGATCGAGAAGGAGTTTGGCGTGAAGATCGGCAGCAGCGAGGAATCGCGCCAGGCGCTCACCAGCGTGAACACGCTCGCCGCTTATCTTCGCGCCCATCCCCCGGCGAAAGTTTAGCCAGCGCAATATGAGCGCCGCCGATCAACTTCCCGTGGGGATCGAGGCGTGTGATTGCCTGACGCCGTTCGGTCACGCCGAGGAGACCACCGCCGCGCTCCTCGCGGGCCGGCGCGCGCTTGAGCTCAAGCCCGTGCTCGGTCGCGAGGGCGGCGATCTCGTGCCGCTCGCGTTGTGCGGACCCATGGACGAAACGCTGCCGCCGCGTTGGTGCGCCAGTCTGCGCCGACTCGTCGGCGGCATCCCTGACGGTAAATGGGGCGCCGCCCGCTCGCCGGTTATCGTCACGAGCAGCAATTTCGGCGTGGGCAGCCTCTACGCCTTCGCCCGCGATCACGATGTCCGCCATCTTCGCCACGGCACTCCGTTTGCGAGCGTGGAATTACTGCAACGCGAATTCGGCTGGGGCGAACACGTGCAGGTCTTCTCCCATGCGTGCGTCACCGCGCATCTGGGGCTGGCGCAGGCCGCGCGGCTCTTGCACGCCGGCCTGGCCGATCGCGTGCTCGTGTTCTCCTTCGACTTCGTCAGCCCGTTTGTCGCCGGTGGATTTCACAGCTTGAAAATCCTGAACGGCGCCCTGCCCGCCCCCTACGCCATCCGCGAGATCGGCTCGATCGGGCTGGGCGATGGCGCCGCGTTCGCCGTGCTGTCGCGCGCGCCCGCGCCGTTTCAACTCGCGGCGCACGCCCTGCACAACGAGATGTTTCATTTCACCAGCAATCAACCGGACGGCGCGGGGTTCGCCGCCTGCGCCGCGTCCATCGCCGCCGCGGCGGCCGGACGCCGCGTCTGGGTCAAAGGCCACGGCACCGGCACGCTGGAGGCGGGACGACTCGAGGCGGAAACGCTGACGCGACATTTTCCGGGCGCACCGCTCACCGGTTGGAAAGGCAGTCTCGGTCACACCCTCGGCAGTTGCGGACTCGTCGAACTCGCCGTCGCCCTCGCCGCGTTGCGCGGAAAGGACGGAAAAATTCCGGGCACGGTGGGCAGCATGGCACCGACGTTCACCGCGTCGGTCGCGCTCGCGCCGTTCACCCGTGCAGAATTTGACGGGGCCATCCTCACCAGCAACGCGTTTGGCGGAGCGCATGCCGCTCTGCTCCTCACTCATGATTGAGCGCTACCTCCATCACGTGCGCGTGGAGTTGCCGGTGGCAGGTGAAGCCGCCGCGGAAGCCCGCGTGCGTCTCGCGGACAAATTTCCGCGCACCGCGCTGCGGCGGATGACGCATCTCGGCATGCTCCTCGGCTCCACGCTCGAGGGTGCGCCGCTGACGCCGGAGGATGCGCTGGTGTTTGCCTCGACGTTTGCCGAGACGCGTGCGCTGGAAGATTTTCTCCGGAGCTTTCCGGCGGCGAGTCCGCTGCTGTTTCAAACTTCGATTCATCCGGGTGGTGTGCAACAGGTGCTGATCGGCCGCCAGCAACCCATCGCCCGGCTTTGGCCGCTCGCGGGGCGCAGTCGTCTGATCGAGCAAGCCTTGCTCACCACGCTGCTCGAGCCAGCGGCGCGCGTCGCACTCCTCGGCGGCGAGGAACGCGGCACGTGGCTCCTTGAGCAGGAGATGGCTTCGCACCGCGCCTTCGCGTTCGCCGCGATCCTGACGCGTGACGCCGACGGCGCGGCGGCCCATGTGCGTTTCACGCCAGGCGAGACCATCGATGAAGCGTGTCCGACACTGGAGAATTTCGCCGTGGCGCTCGCTGCGCGCCAGCCGTTACAGTGGCGCGGCGCGGGCGGGACTTGGGCACTCGCGTGGCTATGAAACCGCCGGTCTCAGCGCGGAGCAATCCCGGCCCGAGTTGGGGCTTCGAGTTCCTCGCGTGGGCGGAGCGCACGTGGCCGCGGTGGCTGTTTCGCCCCCTGCTCATGGCGGGCACATGGGTCGGGGTGGCGGGCATGCCCGCGCAGCGCGTGCATTCCCGCGCCTACCTCCGCGTCGTCCTTGGACGGCGGCCGACGCTGACTGAAATCTGGCGACATTTTTTTGCGTTCACCGACATGCTGATGATGATGTTTCGCGCGGGCCGCGGTGTGCCGGTGCGCTGCCGACTCGAACCGGAAAATGAAGCCGCGTTTGAAACGCTCGTGCGCTCCCCTCGGCCCGCGCTCTTTGGCACGTTTCATTTTGGCGGCTCGGATCTCCTCGGTTATCTGCTGAGCGATCGCGGCCGGCGCGTTTCCATGCTGCGGATGCAGGTGGGCAATTCCGCCGACACGCGTCTGCTCGGTCAGCGCTTCGGCGGGCAGGTGTCTTTCCTGTGGATCAATAATCCGGCCAACATGCTGTTCGATTTGAAAGCGGCGATCGAATCCGGCCAGTCACTCGCGATGAAATGCGACCGCCTGGAATTCAGTGCGCGGAGCGAACCGTTTTATTTCCTCGGCGCGGCCCGCCTGTTTCCGTTCACGATCTACCATCTCGCCCTCATGTTCGACCGGCCGGTGGTGTTTTGCACGGCGGTGCCCGACGCCGAACATACGGAGCTGCGGATTTTTTCGTCGCCGGTGTTCACGCCCGACCCCGCCGCGGACCGCTTGGCGAACACCCGCGCGGCCCGTCGGCATTTTCAGGAGGTCCTGGCGCAGCTTGACGCCCTCGTCCGGGCCCACCCTTTTCTGTGGTTTAATTTTCTCCCGCTCAATCCGGAGGCACCCGCGAAAGCCGGCTAGGCTGCGCGCCGCCCCTTCTTCCCCGCATGTCGCTGCGCCAGGTTTATCATTTGCTCGCCTACTATCTGACGCTGCTGCTCTTCGCCGTGGGCGGATTGGAATTGAGCGCCGTGAGTTTCGTGTGCGGCTGGCTGCCCGCCACCGAGCGCACCGAGCGCTTTTTTCAACGCCTCATTCACCGGCATTTCGTTTTTTTTCACTGGTGGTGTGAGCGGCTTCGACTGGTTTACGTGCGCTATCACGGGTTCGACCGCGTGCCTCACGGCGGTGGCCTCGTGCTGGTCGCAAATCATCCGGCACTGATCGACATCACCTGCCTGCTGGCCCGCGTGCCGGAGGCGGTGTGCATCTTCAAGCCCGCGATCCGCCGCAATCCGGTGCTCGGCGCGGCGGCCCGGCGCGCCGGCTATCTCGGCAGCGACGGCGGCCCCGATCTGGTGCGCGCGGTGGCGGCCAAGGTCGCGGCCGGCCATACGCTCGTTATTTTCCCGGAGGGCTCCCGCACGCTGCCCGGCCAGCCCCTGCGGCCATTCAAATCCGGCTTCGTGCTCATCGCCCGCCGCGCCCACGTGCCGATCCAGCTCGTGCGCATTACGACCGACTCAAATGTTCTCACCAAGGGCCGCACGTGGTGGTGGCTGCCGAACTTTCCTGCGCACATTGCGGTGACGGCGGGCCCACTGGTGCCGACCAATTCGGAGGCGAAGACGGCCGAACTGACCGCGGAAATTGAAACGTGGTTTCGCACGCCGCCGCCGAATGACTCGGCTTGCACGCATCCGGCGGACGCGATTTCCTGAACGGTCTTCGCACTCATGCCCGCCTCCCCCACTCATCTCGTTCTGCTGCCGACCTACAACACCGGTCCGCGATTATTCGAGGTGGTGAGCGAAGTTCTGCGTTACTGGCAGCCGGTGCTGGTCGTGGTCGATGGCAGCACGGATGGAAGCGAAAAGTCAGTGCGCGAACTGGCACAAACCGAACCGGCGCTCACCGTCATCCTCCTCTCCGCGAACGCGGGCAAGGGGGCCGCGGTGCTGGCGGGCGCGCAAGCCGCGAGTGAGAGGGGCTTCACCCATGTGCTCGTGATGGACGCCGACGGCCAGCATCCGGCCGCAAGCGTCGCGGAGTTCATGCGTGCCTCGGCGCAACTGCCCAGCGCCGTGGTCCTGGGCCGACCGATTTTCCCTGCGAATATTCCGCTCGAACGCCTGCACGGCCGGAAAATCACCGTGGGACTCGTGCGCTTCGAATTGCTGGCCTCCATGGTGGCCGACCCGCTGTTCGGATTTCGCGTTTATCCGGTGGCACCGCTGCTCGCTACGCTCGGACCGCGGCGCAGTGGGCGCCGCTACGACTTCGACACCGAGGCGGCCGTCCGGCTCGGCTGGGCCGGCGTGCCGCTGCTCAATCTGGCCGCGCCCGTGAAATATTTTTCGCGCGACGCCGGGGGCGTGTCGCATTTCCACTATCTCCGGGACAACCTTACGCTCGTCTGGCTGCACGTGCGTCTGATTGCCGAGCTGCTGCTCTGGCGCTGGCCGGCGGTATTGCGTCAAAGCCACCGCTGGCGCGCCGCCACCGCCGCGCTGGCCTTGCTGCTGGCCGGCGCAATTCCCGTCGGTGCCGCCGAAACGGATCCGCTCGTCAACGCGGCCCATCGGCTGCCGCCCGCGGCGCCCGCGTGGAGCGATCTCATCGGGGCTTTCGCGCACAACCCCGACACCGCGGCGGAGTTCACCGAGCGCCGGAAGTTTCCCTTCAAAAAAGATCCGGTTGAACTCAAGGGCGAAGTGCGCGTCTCGGCCACGCGCGGGCTGAGTCTCCACTACACTTCGCCCGACGATCACACGGTGATTCTCGATCAGGCGGGCGTGCTGATCCGGGCGCCGGCCGGTGAAAAAGCGCCCCCGTCCGATCCCCGCGCCGCCGCGGCGAACACCGCCCTCCTCCGCGTGCTAAGCTTCGATTTCGCCGCGCTCGAAAAAGATTTCGAGCTCTACGGACAGCGCGACGAAGCGGCGTGGACCCTCGCGCTCGTGCCGCGCACGGATACGCTGCGCCGCAGCGTCGGCCGGATTACCGTCAAGGGCGAAGCCACCGCCATCCGCCACATCGAGATTCGCCGCACCGCCACCCAGGCGATCGAGATTTTGATCGGGCCGCCGCGACCGCCGGCCGCGTTCACCGCCGCCGAGTTGAAAATTTTCTTCCGGTGACGCGCATGACTTTTCTCCGCCGCCAACTGCTCGGCTGGAGCGTGCTCGCCGCCGCCGCCCTGGTGGGCGCCGGATGGCTGGCGCAGCTCGACTACGCGAAAAAAATCTCGACCGACGCGCTCGATTTGATCCCGAGCGACGAGCGCGCACCGGAGCTGACGTTGGTCCGCTCGCTCGCCAGCCAAGCGGAGGCGCGCACCATGTTCTTCGAGTTGACGGGTGCGGGCGGCAGACCCGCGACACCCGCCGCCGCCGTCCACTTCGTCGCCGCCCTGGGCCGTGAATCCGCGTTCGATCAAAGCATCATCATGGGTGACACCGCGGCCCGCGATGCGCTCGGCCATGAATTGTTCGAGCAGCGTTTTACTTTGCTCCTGCCGATTTGGCTACAGGAACGCGCCGCCGCCTACGCGCTCACGGGCGGCGCGACGGCGGGATTCTCCGCGTGGCTGGTCCGCGATACGGTCGCATCGCTGGGCCGGTTTCTGTCCACGCCCGAGGCCCTCGCCTTTCAAGAACTCGTTCCCGCCGATCCGCTTTTGCTGATGCCCGGCGCAGTCGACCGCTTGAAAGAGGGACTCGCGCTCGTCCAGCCGGCCAACGCCGCCGCTAATCCACCCACGCTGGTCTGGGCGCGACTGGCCGCGTCGCCGCTGAGCGAAGCGGGCCAGGCCCCCGCCTTCGCCGCCATCGCGCGCGCGGCAGCGGCGGTGCGCGCGGATTTCCCCGGCTTCACGGTCGCCTACGCCGGCGTGAACAAATTCGCCGCCGCCAGCCGCGCGCGCATCGAGCGTGAAGTGACTTGGCTCAACGCCCTTTCGCTGATCGCGGTGCTGGCCGTGGCGTTTACTTTTATCCGCGGCGTGCATCGCGGGCTGCATTTACTCCCCGTCGTCGCGCTCTCGGTGCTCGGAGCCTGGGTCGGCACCACGCTCATCTTCGAACGATTGCACATTCTGGTTTTCGTGGTCGGCTCGCTGCTGACCGGCGTGGCGATCGACTATGGTTTCTATCTCTTCATGCAGCCGCCGGCGCGGCCCGACGAAGACTACTGGGAGAAAGTCCGCCGACTCGCCAAGCCGCTGCTCGCGAGCTGCCTCACGACGGTCGCGGGATTCGCGCTGCTCTTGTTTTCCGAACTGCCGTTCATCCGCCAACTCGGCGTCTTCGTCGGCACCGGCCTGATCAGCGCGCTGGCCGCGGCCGTCATTTATTTTTCCACCGTTAAAGATCCTTTCCTCGAGGCCCGGAGGTTTCGCGGCGGCAGCGGATTACCCGCCGGCGTGCGCCGCTTCCTGCGTCGCTCGCTGATTGTCCTGTGGCTTCTGGCGCTGCCCGGACTCGCGTTGCTCACGTGGAAGGACGACATTCGCGAACTCGACATCCCGTCACCCGAACTCACCCGCGAGCACGCCCGCATCACCGCGCTCTTTGGCGAACACTCCGATCAAATCGTCTATCTCACTTACGGCGGCAGTCTCGCCGACGCGCGACTCGCGCTCGAAAAATTTGAGACGTGGCTGCGGCAGGCCGGTGGCGGCCGCACCTCGATCATCGGGCTCGGCGCCGTGGTGCCCACGGTGGAGGCGCACGCCCGCGCCGTGGAATTTACCCGCGCGCACCCGGAGTTCGCCGGCCAACTTCAGACGGCACTGGCCGCCGCCGGTTTTGAAACCGGCGCCTTCGATTCTTTTTTCGCGGCGTATGCGAAGCACGCGGCCAGCGCCCAAGCCTCCGATCTGGAAAAGTCGCTCGCCGCGCTGCAAGCGCAGCTCACGGGCCCGGTGGGATTACTGCTCCACACTGGGCAGCCGTTGAACTGGTTCGTCACGCTGGCCCGGCGTGCACCGGAAGCCACGCCCCCGGCCGACACGCAGACGATCAGCACCAACCAGCTTCAGTCGCTCAACCGGCTCTTCAGCCGCTACCGGCAGTCCGCGTTATGGCTCAGCCTCACGGGACTCGCGATCGTCGGCACCGGCGTTCTTCTTTCTTATGGCCTGCGCGATGGACTCCGGATTTTCGCGATCCCGTGCGGCGCCTGCCTCGGACTCTTTGGCTTCTTCGGCTGGCTCGGCCATCCGCTCAATCTGTTTCATCTGCTCGGCGCCTTCCTCGGCGTCTGCCTGACCCACAACTACTCGATTTTTTCCGCGACGTCGGCCTACCGGCGCGAAACGCCCCCGGTCTCGGTCCGATTGTCCGCACTCACCGCCGCGGCGTCGTTCGGCGTCCTCGCCCTCAGTGGTATTCCCGTCGTGCGCGCCCTCGGCTCGACCGTGGCGCTGATGGTCGTCGCGGCCCTGCTCGTGATCGAATTCGAGCACCTCGCCGCCTTGGGCAAAAAATCATGAGTCGCGCGCTGCTGGAAGCGTGGGCGAAAACGTTGCGCCGCTCCGACGCGCGCCGCGCGATCGCGCAGGCGGGCGACGAACGGTCCGTGACGTTTCTGGAACTCGACGCGCGCGCCTCCACGTGGCGCGCCGTTCATGCGCCAGATCCCAAACAGGTGAAAGGACGCCCGGTGGTTTTCTCCGCGCCGAATGGCATCGGATGGATGGAGATTTTTCTCGGCCTGCTCAAAGCCGGCGCGGTGGTCGTGCCCCTCGACGCCGCCGAGCCGCCCATCGCGCAACGCCGGCTCGCCGCCTCATTGCGCGCCGCTTTCTGGTGGGACGGCATGACGCTGCAACCGCTGCCGTCGCCGAAAAGTTTCCGCGATCCGGCGGTCTGCCTCATCAAGGTGACCTCGGGCACGACGGGAAAGCCGAAGGCCATCGTGTTCACTGCGGCGCAACTGCTCGCCGACGCGCGCCAAGTGACGTCAACGATGGGCATCCGCCCGCGCGATCTGAACTATGCGCTGATTCCACTCGGCCACTCGTATGGACTCGGCAACTTGACCGTGCCGCTGCTCGCGCACGGCGTGCCGCTGCTCTGCGGGTCCTCGCCGCTGCCGCATGCGATCGCCGCGGATTTTTCAAAATGGCGGCCGACGGTGTTTCCCGGCGTGCCCGCAATGTGGCGGGGCTTGGCGGCATCGGACGTCGTTCTCCCGGGTTTGCGCCTCGGCGTTTCCGCCGGGGCACCGCTCTCGCCGGAGGTCGCCCGCGATTTTTCCGCGCGCTTCCGCCAACGTCTGCACAGCTTCTACGGCTCGAGCGAGACCGGCGGGATCGCTTACGACCGCAGCGGCGCGGCCGCATTTACAGGCGAGGTCGGACGCGCCATGCGCGGCGTGACGCTGACGGGACTCCCCGGCGCGCGCCTGCGCGTGAAAAGCGCCGCTGTGTTCACGCACGGGAATCGGCATCGCGCCGGCAAATGCGGAACATGGGCGATGTCCGATCGCGTGGCGCTGAGTCCCCGTGGCGACGTGACCTTGCTGGGCCGGCGCGGCACGATCGTGAAAATCGCCGGCCGGCGCGTGAGCCTGGCCGAAGTCTCCGAAGCTTTGCGGCGCATGCCCGGCGTGCGCGAGGTGTGGGTCGGCGTCAGCCCGGGAACCGATCCGGTGCTCGGCGCGGTGCTCGCCACCGATCGAACCATCGCGGATCTCCGCACCGCGCTCCATGCCGACACGGCGGCGTGGAAGATCCCGAAACGGATCATGGCGGTCGCGGCGTTACCGGTGACTGCGCGCGGCAAAGTCGACGCGCGCGCGCTGCAGGCGCAGATATTCTGATTACCGGCGCAGCGTGGCGCCGAAAACCGTCGCCTCAATCTCGACGAGCAGCGGCGCGCGGCAGATGTCGGCTTGCAGGTAAGAAACCCGGTCCTCGCTCGTCAAAAATTTCTGCTCCAACGCGGCCGCGATCTGCGGGTGATCGCCCGGATGGCGGACATACACCTTGAAATGGCGCATCGACCCGCCGCGGCGATCGAGTTGGGTGCCAAGTCCGCACGCAATTGAGATCTCCTGCAGGTTTTCCAACGCGCACTCCAATTGCTGCGACAGATCGTCCGGTCCCATGGTGGCATGGCCGCGAATCGCCGCGGTGCCCGAGATGAAAACGGTCGCCCGCTCCCGGCCCGGGACGATGGTCGCCCGCGCGAAGCTCGGCGCGCGCGGCCCGTATTCGCCGGGATAATCATAAGCGGGGACCTGCAGCGGATTTTCCACATGCCGTGGCAGCACCGCGCACGCCGCAAACGCGACGGTAAGCGCCCGTGCCTTGCTCCCGACCGCCGAAGCGGACGGCAACATCGCGCGAAAGCCCGTGCCGTAATGCTGTTCAAAGGCCAGCGAGCGCCCCCGGCAAAAAATACGGTAGTTCTCCAGTCCGCCCGGGCCGGGCTCGTTGATCGCGGGGACGTAATTCCAAAACCGCGCGAGATGCCGGCCGCGCGTCGCCTGAAAAATATCTTCGTAAATCCGATGCGACACCTCTTCCAAATTTCCCTGCAGCGCCACCGTTGCCGCGCCCAGCAGCCACTCGTCGGTTTGAAACAGCGCCAACGATCCCGCGCGCCCGGCGGGCCGCGCGTTGCCGAAGAGATTTTCCACGGCCTCCCCGGCTAGGACCGGCAATCCGGCATCGAAAACACCGGATTGATCTGCGCCCAAAGTAATTTTCAGCGGGGGTAATTCAGCCGTGGCGATCGACATGCGGAGGCTTAGTTGCACCAAGGTTACGGCGGGTGCAAACCATTCCCAGCCAACGCGAGTTCGCTTCGGGCCGTCCGGATTGCCGGTCGAGTGTATTGACGCCCGCTGGCGCCGCCATCCAATCTCCACCCGCTCCCGTCTCACGTCCGCTTTCCTCAACGTGTCCCATTTTTTCAAAACTGCCCTGCTCTGCTCTGTGCTGGCTGTCGCTGCGAGCGCGACCGAAACCGCCGCCGTCCGTCCGTGGGAAACGACCGCTTGGAACGTCGAAACCGGCGTCCTGTGGGAAATCGGGTCGGGCACGACCATTCCTTATCGGCTGGTGCCCACGCAGCTCTCGTGGCGATCGCGCCAGGCGTTTGGCTGGGATTTTAGCGATGGCTCACGACTGCTCGTGCGGCATCGCCTCACGCTGCTGGCCGACTGGGTGCAATACGGACCCGAGTCGCACTACATCGGGTTCTCCGGTTCGCCTTCCGTCGAGTGGTGGGACAAGACCGGGACGTGGTCGCTGTTCACCGGCTCAGGGGGCGGCCTCGGCGTGATCGATTCGCGGGGCGTCAAGGGCGGCATGGGACAGGACCTCACCCTGAATTGGTTTATTCGCGGGGGGCTCGAACATGTCTTCGCGCCCAATCGCCGACTGACCGGCGGGATTATGTATCAACACATGTCGAACGGAGGGATGACCAAACCGAATCCGGGAATCGACGCGCTGGGTTTCACGTTCGGTTACTCCTGGTCCTACTAGACTGAGGTGGGACCGTGTTTCTCTTCGTCTTCAATCTCGCGGGGAAGATTGCCGCGATTTTTATCGGGGCGAATGCGCCCTTCGTCGCCCTGGCATTTTGGTTCGGGCCTGACGCGCTGCTGGCGTATCATGTTTTCGTGCCGCGCGCGCAGGGTTTGGTGCGCATGCGGCTGCGCTTCACCACTACCCGGCCGGAAGTCTGGCTGACGATCGACGACGGTCCCGATCCCGAGGACACGCCGCGCCTGCTTGAGTTGCTCGCCGCGCACAAGGCCCGCGCGACTTTTTTTGTCGTCGGCGAAAACGCCGCACGGCATCCCGACCTGATTCGCGCGATCGTGGCGGGCGGACATGAAGTGGCGAATCACACGCAGACCCATCCGATCGGCAGCTTTTGGTGCGCGTCGCCGGCGCGGGTGCGCCGCGAAATCGGCGTGGCGATGGAGGTGTTGGACACCCTCGACGTCGTGCCGACGCGCTTTCGTCCACCGGCCGGCATCAAAAATCCCTGGCTGCCGCCGGTGCTGCGCCACCACGGCCTCGTTTGCGTGGGCTGGAGTGCGCGCGGTTTGGAACGGCACCGCGGTGACGCCGAAACCGTCACCGCTCGCGTCACCCGCGATCTCGCGCCGGGCGCGATCTTGCTGCTGCACGAGGGACCGCGGGTGCCCTCCGCGATTCGTGTCACCGCCATCCGCCGCGTGCTCGAACGCCTCGGTGAGCTCGGCTACCGCTGCGTGATCCCGAACGCGGATCAGCTCGGCGGCTGACGGTGAGCGACGGCGGGACGCAGCCAGCGAAAGTGCGCGAAGACCGCCGCGGCCCCAAGGAGGGCCCCGCCCAACACGTCGAGCGCGACATGCTGCCGAACGGCGATCGTGGAGAAGAGAATGCCAGCGCACCACAGCCAGTTGATCGCGCGGCCCCAGGGCGGCGCGCTGACGCCGCGCAAGATCCGCTCGAACCAAATCGCCGAAAACACCGCAAACGCCACGTGCAGCGACGGGCAGGCATTGCCGGAGGCATCGACGGATTTCAGAAACAGGAACGAGGCGTGCTGCGACCAATCGACCTCGGGCCGCGGCACAGCGGACGGCCAGAGCAAAAATATTCCCAGCCCGGCGATACTGAGCGCGGCCGCCGCCACTCCATACGACAAGAGCTCGCGACGATCGCTCAGCAGCGCGGGGGCCAGCGACACGTAGACCCACAGCGATAAATAAAGCGGCAGGAACTCCGGCCAGAACCCGATCATCCGATCCACGGCGGTCAGCGGCATGATCGTCACGGGGAATTGCGGGTGCCGTAGCAACCAGAAATACGCGACGAAGAAGAGGGTCATGCCCGCCGTCGTGGCCACCAGCTTGGCGGGCCAATACGTGAGCACCCGGCCGCCGAGTTGCTGAATCCAGCCAACAGCGGGCGGGCGCGCGGGCATCAAATCCATAAAACCAAGAGCTAGTAGGCAAATGCCCCGTCCGCACCGCAAGCGGAGAGATCCGCGCGGGGACGCGAATTTTTTCCGCGCGAATCCATGCTTCGCCGCTCGGGCGGGAAACGCGTTCGCGGCTCAGGCCGTCAGCTTGCCGTAGGCAGCCGCATCCAGTAGCGCCGCGGCGTCGGCGGGATTCGTGAGCTTGAGCTTCAGCATCCAGCCGCCGTCGTAGGGGGCGGTGTTAAGCGTTTCCGGCGCGGAATCGAGGGCGGTGTTTACCGCCACCACTGTGCCCGCGACCGGCGCATAAAGATCGCTGGCGGCCTTCACGGACTCGACCACGCCGAAGGTCTCGCCGGCTTTCAACGCCGCGCCCACTTTCGGCAACTGCACATAGGTGATGTCGCCGAGCGCCGCCTGCGCGTAATCGCTGATGCCGATCGTGGCGGTGCCGTCGGCCTCGGCCTTCAGCCATTCGTGGGATTTTGCGTAGCGGAGATTCGCGGGAACGTTGCTCATGGGAAATGTCGTTTATGATGATGCGTGGCGGGTTTTCCGTCCCCATACCTTTTTCGATCAGGACTTCTTCAATTCGACGAAGGGCGGTTTGACGAGTTGCAAATTGATTTTCGTGCCGCGGATGTCGACGGCCAGCGGAAGCTCCGCCGCCGCGGTCGTGACGAGCGCCGACCCGATTGCCTCGTTGAGGATCGGTGAGAGCGTGCCGGAGAGGACGCGGCCCACGCTCGCGCCATCGGCCCCGAGCACGGGCGTGTCGGCGCGCACGATGCGGCGGTCGCCCGTTTTGAAGAACACGACCTTGTTCGCCGCGCCGTTTTGCTTTTCGGCCAGCAACGCCGCGCGCCCGACGAAGTCCGCGCCCTTTTCCAGTTTCACCGTCCAGCCGAGTCCCGCGGTCAGCGGCGAAATGTCCGCAGTGATTTCGTGCCCGTAGAGCGGATAGCCGGCCTCGAGCCGCAGGCTATCGCGCGCGCCAAGCCCCGCGAGTTCGAGCCCGTGCGGCGCGCCGGCCGCGAGGAGCGCCTCGGCGAGTGGCACCGCCTCGGTGGCGTTCACGTAAAGCTCGAATCCATCTTCCCCCGTGTAGCCAGTCCGGCTAATCAGGCAGTGAAAGCCCGCGACCGGGCCCTCGACGAAGTGATAATATTTTACCGCCCCGAGCTTGGCGCCCGTCAGCGATTGCACGATGGCCGCCGCCCGCGGGCCCTGCACGGCGAGCAGCCCGTAGTCGGCGCAGCGGTCGGTGATCGTGACGTCGAAGCCCTTCGCCTGCTCGCGAATCCACGCGAGATCCTTGTCGATGTTGCCGGCGTTGATGCAGAGGAAATAGGTTTCCGGCGCCACCATGTAGACGAGCAGATCGTCCACCACACCGCCGGTCGGATCGCACATCGGCGAATAAATCACGCGGCCGGGAAACAGCTTGCTCGCATCGTTGGTGACGAGGTGATTCAAAAACGACCCGGCGCCGGGACCGCGCACGTCGACTTCCCCCATGTGACTCACGTCGAACAAACCCGCGGTGCGGCGCACGGCCTTGTGTTCCTCGAGGATGCTGCGGTATTGCACCGGCATTTCCCAGCCGGCGAAGTCCACCAGGCGCGCGCCGTGGGCGGCGTGAAAATCCCGCAGGGGCGTGCGCTTGAGTTCGCTCATGCCGCAGACTACGCGCGGCGCGCGGCGGCGCGGCAAGGCTCTTTTGCGCCGCGCCGGCGCGAATATATTCGCCACGCGTGGCCGGTGCATAAACTGGCCTCATGCATTGGCTCACCCTCGCTGTCGTCCTGACACTGACGATCGCCTTCGTCTGCTCACTCCTCGAGGCGATCGTGCTAAGCACGACGACGGCGGAGATCGAGGCGCTGAAAAAATCCCGTCCGCGCCGCGGGCAGCGCCTCGAAGCCATCAAGCAGGAGCTCGACGAAACGATTTCCGCCATCCTCACGCTCAACACCATCGCCAACGGCCTCGGCTCAGTGGTGATTGGCGCGCTCAGCGCGCACCTGTTTACGTCCGATCGCACGCTGGTGCTGTTTACCGTCGCGTTTGGCGCGGTGCTGCTCGTGGGCGCCGAGGTGCTCCCGAAGAACATTGGGGTGGTTTACCGCCGCGCGCTCCAGCCGATTATCGTTTATCCGCTGTGGTGGATCCGCCGCGCCCTCACCCCCATCACGTGGGCGTGCAATGTCATCGTCCGCGCCGTGGTCCGGCAAAAGGTCGAAGTGCATCGCTCCGACGAGGAAATCATCCTGCTCGCCGAGCACGGCGCCCGGCAGGGCACCCTCAGCCAGAGCGAATCGAGCATCATCGCCAACGCCCTCTCGCTCGATGATGTGCGCGTGTCCGAACTCATGACCCCGCGCACCGTCGTCACCGCGCTGCGCAAGAGCGCCACGGTCGGCGAAGTCTTCCGCGAGTTTCCCAACGTCCCCTTCGGCCGCATGCCGGTCTATGGCCGCAACCTCGACGACATCGTCGGCCTCGCGCGCCGCCGCGATCTGCTCAAGGCCAAGGCCAACGACCAGGATCTCGCGCTCGTCGAGACGCTGATCCATGAGGCGCATTTCATCCCGGAAACCGCGACGGCCGCCAACGCGCTGCAGGTCTGCATGAAGAAGCACCAGCAAATCCTCGTCGTGGTGGACGAGTTCGGCGCGACCGCCGGCGTGGTGACGATGGAAGACCTGATGGAACACCTCCTCGGTGGCGAAATTTTCGAGAAGGACGACGTCGCCGTCGATATGCGCGAACTCGCCCGCGCGAAACTTCAGCGCCCCGCGCGACCGCGGCGGGCCGGTGACCCCGGCACCATCCCGCCGATGCCGCCGAAAATGTGATGCTTTCTCCTCATGCCGCTCGCCTTTTGGGTTAACAACCTCAGCCCCTTCCTCGGCCCCCACTGGGGCAACATCGGCATCCGCTACTACGGCCTCGCCTATGTGCTCGGCTTCCTGTCGGCCGGGTGGCTCCTGGTCCGTTACGCCCGCGCCGGGCGTTCGCAACTCCCCGCCGCCCAAGTCGGCGACCTGATGGTCGCGATCGTATTTGGCGTGATGCTCGGCGGGCGCCTCGGTTCCTTTCTGCTCTACCATCCTGAGCAGATTCGGCACGACCCGCTGAGTTTTTTTCGCGTGTGGGAAGGCGGCATGGCCAGTCACGGCGGGTTTATCGGCGTGGGCGTCGCGCTGCTGTGGTTTGCGCGCGCGCAAAAAATCTCGTTCTTCCACCTCAGCGATCTGATCGCCTCGACGGCCGCGGCCGGCCTCTTCTTCGGCCGCATCGCCAACTTCATCAACGGCGAACTCTGGGGCAATCCCTCCCGCGTGCCGTGGGCGGTGATTTTCCCGAACAGCCCCGAACCGCTCGTGCCCCGCCATCCCTCCCAACTCTACGAGGCCTTGCTCGAGGGCGGGGTGATGTTCGTTTTCATGCAGTGGCGTTTTTGGCGCAGTGACATCGGGCGCACGCAGCCCGGCCGTCTCGCCGGCGAGTTCTGGATCCTCTACGCGCTGGTCCGCGCGATCGGTGAGGTGTTTCGCGAACCCGACGCCTCGCTGCTCTTGGGCCTGAGTCGCGGGACATTCTACTCAATCTTCCTCGTGCTCGGCGGCGCCGCTTTCCTTGCGCACGGGCTCGCCACCGCCGCGCGGGCGGCGGAAACCGGGCGCGGAAAAAATAGCTGACTGCCCTGGCGTTCATCTTTCCGGCAACGGCGAAAATACGCCGCGCGGAATTTGTCGCCCACGCCCGACTGCAATTGCGAGGATGCCGGAGTGGTTTCGAGTCGCTCCAAATCCAAGCGCGCCGCGGAAAAACCCGGCTGCATCGCCAGCGCGACCAAAAATTGCGCCTTGGCCTCGGCCGCGCGCCCCAAACGCGACAGCGCGATCCCGAGATTGTGGTGCGCCGCGGCGGAGCCATCGCTGGAATGAGCCGCCTGTTCCAAGTGGGGCAAGGCGCGGCGGGCTGGCCTGCTTCCAACAAGGCGCGGCCCAGATTATTTTGGCCGGGGAGGTTGTAGGGATTAAGCCGCACCGCGCGCTGCCGCCGGGTCGCCGCTTCCGGGACGAGTCCACGCTGCAAAAATCCTGCTCCAGCGGCGCTCAATTCACGCTCATATTTTCACTCCACGGCGCGAAATCAAAGGTTACGGCGGCGAAAAGAGCGCAATCATGGGGACGCAGACCACCCGGCCATCCACCTTCGCACAAATTCGTGTCGCGGCTACGCCACCCCACGGATGCGGGGGAGCCGCGGCTCCGCTCATACCACCGTGCCCGGCGATAACACGGCGCCCTTCGGCACCACGAGCACGCCGTCACGCACCACCACCGCGCCATTCGCGTAGGTGCCGTCGGTCTTGCCGTCCGCCACCAGCACGCAGCCATCGCCGATGCGCGCGTTCTTGTCGATAATGGCGCCCTTGATCCGGCAGTTCCTCCCGATGCCGAGATGCGGCCGGCCCTTCTCCACATTCCGTTCGAGGTGCTCGTCGCCCTCGTAATAATCGGCACCCATGACCACGGTGTCCTCAAGCGAGGAGCCTTCGCCGATGAACGAGCGGATCCCGAGCACGCAATGGTGCAGCGTCGAATCCGTGAGGATCGAGCCGTCGCCGATCACCACGTGATCGATGAAGCACTTGTTGAGTTTGGAGGCCGGCAGGTAGCGGTCCTGCGTGTAGATCGGCGCGTTGGGCTCGAAGAAATTAAACGGCGGCAGCGGCTGCGCGAGCGCGAGGTTGGCCTCGAAGAACGCGCGCACGGTGCCGATGTCCTCCCAGTAACCCTCGAAGATGTGGGCGAAAAGTTTCTTTTTCCCGAGCAGGCCCGGGATGATCTCCTTGCCGAAATCCGTCATCGTGTTGTCGAGCGCCTCGGCCAGCACGGTGCGGTTGAAAACGTAGATCCCCATCGACGCGAGACAGCGTTTCTCCTCCAAGGGCGTGAGTTTTTCCTCCAGTGCCGCGCTGAGCGTGAGGCTGGCAATCACCCCCGGGTCCTTCGGCTTCTCCACGAACCGCGTGACGGACAAATCGTCCTTCACCTGCATGAGGCCGAGGCCCGCAACTTTCGAAACGGGAAACGGAATCGCCGCGATCGTGACGTCGGCCTGCGTCGCAATATGCTGCGCGATGATCTCCCGAAAATCCATCCGGTAAAGCTGGTCACCCGAAAGAATCAGAACCAGGTCGTGCGGAAATGCGCGGAAATGGAGGAGATTCCGCCGCACGGCATCGGCGGTGCCTTGATACCAGTCGGAGCCTTTTTCAGTCTGCTCCGCCGAAAGAATGTCCACGAAGCCGCCGCCAAACGGATCGAAGTTGTAGGTGCTCGTGATGTGCCGATGCAGCGAAGCGGTCTGAAATTGTGAGAGCAGGAAGATGCGGTTGATTTCGCTGTTGAGGCAGTTGCTGATCGGGATGTCGACGAGCCGGTATTTGCCGGCCAGCGGCACCGCGGGTTTGCAGCGTTCAGCGGTGAGCGGCAGCAACCGGGTGCCTCGACCACCACCCATGATGACAGCGAGGGTGCGATTTCTACGTTCTTTCATGATCGGGTTGGGTAGAGGGAGCTAAAGCCTTGCGCCACGTTTGCGCACACCGTTATTTTCGCCAGCGAATTCTTACCAATTCTCCTCGCATGCTTCACGTTCTTGTCACCGGCGCTGCCGGATTTATCGGCAGCCACACCACCGATCGCCTGCTGGCCGGTGGTCACCGCGTAACCGGCGTGGACAACTTTCGCACCGGGCGCCGCGCCAACCTCACCCGGGCCTTCGCGTCGGAACGGTTCGCGTTTCAAGAACTGGATGTCGCGGCGGCCGGCCAGCTCGATGCGCTGTCCGCGGCGGTTAAGCCCGATGCAATCATCCACCTCGCGGCACTGGTCAGCGTGCAGGAGAGCATGACCAACCCCGACCTGAACTACGCGCTCAACCTCCATGCCACGCATCTGGCAGCGGAGGCGGCCCGAAAGAATGGCGTGCGCCGGCTCGTCTTCGCCTCGTCCGCCGCCATCTACGGCGACACCACCGATCTTCCGATTCGGGAGTCCACCGAGAAGCAACCGATCAGCCCGTATGGCGCGGCCAAACTGGCCAGCGAAGCGCTCCTGCTGGGTCACGGCGCCGCCTTCGGAATCACCGTGCGATGCCAGCGCTACTTTAATGTTTTCGGCCCGCGGCAGGATCCCGCGTCGCCCTACTCTGGGGTAATCTCGATTTTCGATCGGCGTTACCGCGAGGGCAAACCCGTCACCATTTTCGGTGATGGCCAGCAGACCCGCGATTTCATCTCCGTCCACGATGTCGCCCGCGCCAACGTCATTGCCGCCACAAAACCTGATATCGCTTCGGGCGCTGCCAATATCTGCACCGGCCGCGCCACGTCGCTGCTCGATGTCGTAGGCGTTTTTCGCCAGCACTACCCTCAGGCCGCCGCCACGACTCATGGCACGCCGCGCCCCGGTGACATCGTTCACTCACTCGGCACGCCCGACGTCGCGGCCTCGGCGCTCGGTTTTCGCGCCGAGACCTCCGTCGCAGATGGACTCGCGGAACTGATTCGCACCGGATGAAGCTCCGCGACCTTCGTTCGCTGTGCGCTTTTATGATCGGCGGCTCCCTTCACGCGGCGGAGCCGCTCTCGTTTTACGTCAACTACAGCCAGCAAGTCCCGACGGCCCCACTCGTCGCGCACCCGCTCTCGATCGTCAATCCCGACGCCACCGTGGATCTTGCAACGGCGCAGCACGCCGGAGCCAAAGTCCTCGCTTATCTCAGCGTGGGCGAAATCGCCGCCGATGCGTCCTACCGCGGCGAAGCGCTTCGCCGCCAACTGCCCCTCGCAGGCCATAACGACACCTGGAACTCCGATCTCCTTGATCTCAGTAATGCCGGCTGGGCCAGACTTCTCGTCGATGATATCGCCACCACCGCGGTAAAGCGCGGATTCGACGGCTTCTTTCTCGATACGCTCGACTCAGCGCAACTCGTCGCGGCCCACGATCCCACGCGCAACGCGGCCGCTCGCGCAGGCCTCGTCGCGTTGGTCCGTCGACTGCGCGCCGCCTTTCCCCAAAAAAAAATCATCATCAACCGCGGGTTTTTCGTCTTCGACGATTTGCGGGATGCGATCGATGGCGTCCTCGTCGAATCGGTCTTTGCGACGCATGATTTTGCGACCAAAACCTACCGAGCCGTCAACGCGGACGAGACGTCCGCACTGCTCGCAGAGTTGAAAAAAGTTTCGGCCGCGGGCCGCTCCGTCTATGTGCTTGATTACGTCGATCCCCTGGATGCCGCGCGCGCCACCGAGACCGCCCGGCGCGTCCAAGCGCTCGGATTTCACGCGTTTGTGTCCACGCCCGCGCTCGATGGCGCGATGCTCGCTCCGCTCCGGCCGGTCGCGCGCCGCATTTGCGCCTTCTACGGAAACCTCACCACCGTGCAGGAGGATCAGGTGAAATGGCCCGCCGAATCGTTCGTCGCGCAACGCCTCCAACTTCCCCTTGAATGGCTCGGCTACGAAGTCGACTATTTCAAAATTTCCGTCGCCGCCGATCTTCCATCGCTGGGCGCGGACTGCCGAGCGATTATTCTTCCCCGTTCGTGGGAAATTCCCGCGACAGTCGAACCGCCACTCGTCGATTGGTTGCTGGCGCAGCGCGCCGCCGGGAAGAAAATTCTCATCTTCGGTAATTTACCCTTCCACGACCGCGACCAGCGGGGCCGTTTTCTCCGCGAATTCGGATTGTCGGGCGACGCTGGGTTTACCGCTCCGCCGTTCCAGCCGGGCTTCATCGCCAAAGACACGAGCGTGCTCGACTATGAAGAGCCCGTCACGGCACTGCCCGTCGGACACCGCAATCTTCGTGCGCCCACCGGTGCCGCGCGCCTGCTGTCGATTCAAGCCACCGTGACGGGCAGCGCACCGGTTAATTTCGACGCCGTATTCACCTGCGCGTGGGGCGGCATGGCCTTCGATCCCTATCTGTTTTTTCGCCGCGCGGATTTCCGCGAATTCTGGCACATCGATCCGTTCGCGTTTCTCACTCGAGCGCTCGGCGAGTTTGGCGCCCCTGCGCCGGACACCACGACGCGCGATGGTCGCCGGCTTTTCCTCAATCATATCGATGGTGACGGGTTCGCCAATGTCAGCCGGGTCGACGCCGGTCATCGGGCAGCCGAGGTTATCCGCGATCATATCCTCAAAAAATATCCGCTGCCCGTGACGGTTTCCGTCATCGAGGCGGAGGTTCGCGCGCTGATCCGTAATCAACCCGATGCGGATGCTGCAAAGCTCGAAGCGATCGCGCGCGACGTCTTTGCGCTGCCGCAGGTCGAACTCGCCTCCCATACGTTTTCGCATCCGTTTTTCTGGATCGGCGGCGATCGCACCGAAGCGTTTTACGACGAACAGCAACTGGAGTTAAAGACGCCTTATCCCGCGCTCGATCTCGCCCGGGAAATCGAAGGATCCGTGCGCTATATCAATGAGAGGCTCGCGCCTCCTGGTCGACCGGTCCGGGTCTTTCTGTGGAGCGGCAACTGCCGTCCGCCACCCGAAGCGATCGCGCTCACGCGCCGACTCGGTCTCGAAAATCTTAACGGCGGCGACACTGTAATCACCGCGCGCAACAAAACCCTCACCGCCGTGGCCCCGCGCACGATGCCGTGGGGCGACGAGTTGCAGATCTACGCGCCCAATCAAAACGAGAACGTCTACACCAACAACTGGCGCGGACCGCTCTTCGGGACGTTTACCCACGTGTTCGATACCTACGCGCTCACCGAGTCGCCCCGCCGGCTCAAACCCATCAACCTCTACTACCACTTTTACTCCGGAGATAACCCTGCATCCGTCCAGGCTCTTGAAACGATCTATGACTGGCTCATGGGCCAGCCCATTCACGCAGTGGCGGTCTCCCACTACGCGCGCATCGCCCGCGATGCTCGGGCTACCGCCATGTTTTCCGCCGGCCCCGACCGCTGGATCGCGGTCAATCGAGGCGAGTCACGCACCCTGCGTCTGCCTGGCGCCCTTGCTTCGCGGATCGATCTCGCCCATTCGTCGGGCGTAACCGGCTGGAAGATCGATCACGAACAGGTTTACATTCACACCGACGGCTCACCGACCGTGACCCTCGTGCTCGGGGAGAAAGTCTTTGCCGGCCCGCGACTCGAAAGCAGTTCCGCGGAAATTCACTTTCTGAGCCATAACTCCACGTCCTGCCGTTTCGCCGTCACGGATCTACGCGAAGTGGAAACGGTCTTCGCCGGGCTCGCTCCGCAGCAACGTGTGTCCGCCACGATCAATGGCAGCGCTCGCGCCGCCACCGCTGATGCCGACGGCCGGCTCACGCTCACGCTCCCCGCGCACGCCGACGTCGCGCTTAATTTCGCCGCGCCATGAGTCCGGCCGCGCGCATGAAACCCATCCTGCCAATCTGGCAGCTCGCGTTGCTGCTCGCGGTCTCGGCCGCCGGAATCTGGCTGCTGCTTCCCGATGATCCCAAACTGGTCGAAGATCTCGTGCGTGATGGTTCCTATCCGGAGGCGCGCCGCGCGCTCGGCAAACTCTCCGTCGCGAAACGCGCGCAGCGCCCGGACTACTATCGCGCCATGGAAGTCCGCCTTAGCCGGCTTGAATTGCGGCCGCACGATCCCGCCGCCCTCACTGCTTTCTGGAAGCAGGGCGTCACGGCCTGGCGGGAGACGAATTTTTCTGGCACCGTCTTTCTCGAACTCACTCCGGTCATCCCCCGCTTGCCCGATCCGGCCACGGCATGGAGCGCAATGGCGGCGGATTTTGAGCAGGTGCCGGAAAAACAACGCGAACGACTCGCGACCGATTTCACTCACGCCGCCCTGGCGGCGAATCAGCCGGCGACGGCCGCCGAGATTTTTTCGGCCGTCCATCCGCCGAAGGGACGTTCGCCCGACGACGCGCTCGAACTCGCCCGTCTCTGGCAGCTCGCCGATCGCCCGGCCGATGCGCTGGTCGCGCTCGGCGAGGAGACGGCATCGAAGGTCACGACCCGCCGCGTCGCGTTGCTGCGCGCGCTGAATCGCAATCGCGAAGCGTTCGACCTACTTCGCGCCCGGGCCGATGCCGCGCCGGATCGCACGCCCGATGCCATGCTCATCGAGGAGATCGCCGCGGTCGGTCTCGCCGCCGGACTGGCGTCCGATACCGCCGTCATTCTGGAACGTTATGTGGCCAAAAATCCACGCGACCTCGAAGCCACGCGCCACCTGCGCGATCTCACGATGGCGGCGAATCAACTCGTCCCGGCCGTCAAAGCGGCGCAAGCCGCCGTCGCGCTCGGTCAACGCCAGCCGGAAGATGTCCGCCAACTCGCCCGCGTGCTCGAATACTCGGGTCAACCTTCCGCAGCTTTCGACGCCTGGCTCGAACTCGCGCTCACCGGCGACGTTGCCGCCACCGATCGCCTCATCGCGTTGAACCCCGGCCTCTATCGCGACGCCGATCTCGCACCGGCGCTCGAACGCGTCGTGCCTGCAACCGGCCGGCCTGATCTCACGTTGCGACTCGCGCGCGTGGAAGTGACGCTCGGTCGCTACGAACAAGCGCGACGGTATCTGACGCTCTATACGGCTAACGCGACGGACGTCGACGCCTTGATCGAATTCGCTCACCTTCACACCGCGCTTTACCGCTTCGCCGACGCGGAGGCATTACTACGCCGAGCGTCCGAACTTCGCCCCAATGATCTCACGCTCCGGCGCGAGATCGCGGAGAACCTCGTGCTACAAAACCGCTCGGCCGATGCTCTGGCCGCCTACGCCCGCCTTGCCGAGCAATCCAATGCCGAGGAAATCCTCGGTCCCTACATCCGCCTGGCCGAATCGCTGGGTCGCTACGGCGATTTTACCCAGGGGCTTCGTCGCCGCATCGACCGCGAATCGGGCACCGAGGCGCGCGACTACCTGCTCCTCGCCTATGGCTACGAACTCTTGAACGATCCTGCGCGCCGGGCCGCGGCGCTGGAGGAAGGCCGTCGTCGAGCGCCGCAAAACGACGATCTCCGCGTGCAGCTCGCCTACACGTTTGCGGGCGAAAAAAAATATCAAGCCGCCCAAGCCACCCTGGCCACCAGCACCTCGCTCCATAGCAACGCCACCTCCTCCGCGCTCTACCTTGAACTGATGCGGCTCAACAACGACACGGCCGCTGAGCGCCGCTATCTCGCCACCCCGTTGTCGCCGGACATCGCGGGAGACGAAAGCGTGATCGAACGCGTCGCCCGCGCCCGCGAAGCGCTGGGTGATTTTGCCGAGGCGGAAAAACTCTGGCGCTCGCTGGTGACGCTGCGCCCCACCGACATTGACCCTGTCGCCTCGCTCGCGCGCGTGTTGCTCACGCGCGGTCATCCTGCCGAAGCCAGCAAACTCCTCGCACCGTTTCTCGTTCAGGCCGCACCTTCCACGATCAAGCTCGCGGCCGAAATCGCCGAGGCCGCCGGGGATCATCGTGCCGCTGAAAAATATCAACTCGCTTATCTCGACGCCGAGCGCATCGCACCGCCCACCGACTGGGGCGCGCTCGGCGACATCCGTCTCGCTCGCGGCGATCGCACGGGTGCGAAGCGGGCTTACGCCGAGGCGTTGCGCCGCCTGCAGGCGCAGCTCGCCACGAAAGGCGGCGCGCGATGAAGTTGAGAATCGCGAGCTGGTTGAGTCTCCTCATCGCGGTGCTTTCGCTCCGCGCCGAAGTGCCAGGCGATCTCGCGTCGTTGTCCGATCCCGAGGTGCTCGCGCGCGCCACGTCTTTGTCCATCGAGGATCGGCGTTATCTCGTCTACCTTTACGCGCGCCTCAACAAGCCGCACGTCGCCCAATCGCTCGCCAACGGGATTCTCGTCGATAATCCCCGCGACCGACAAACGCTGCTCGTGCTCGCGTCGATGGCCGTAGAGCAGAAGGACGCCCACGAGACGCTTCGCCTCGCTCGCAAATTCCTCGGCTATTATCCCGGTGATCACCAAGGCCGCTACTTTCTCGGCGCGGGACTCTACCTTGCGAAACAATACGCCGATGCCAACGCCGTGCTCCGCGATCTTAAAGTGGAGCAGTTCTCCGCGCGCAAATATCCCTACGAAACCGACCTCGCGGCTTCAGCTTATGCCGCCGGCGACTGGTATCGCGCGATGCTTTCCTATCAAGATCTGCTGCGTCACCACCAACTCGGCGACGAGTTGCGCGACGAAGTCCGCCGGGTGCTCGATAGCCTTTATCGCGAACACCGCGCCCGTCTCGAAGCGACCGCCCACGAAGTCCGCCTCGATCGCGCGCGCGTCTGGCGCTATGGCATCAGCGAAGCCTCGCACCTGAGCGACCGGCAGTGGCTCGCGCTGAATTACGGCCGCGACGACGTCACACTCGAATCTGCTCTGAATCTGCGCGCCGCGCGCAGCGCCCGCGCCGAAGCCGCTGCCTCGCTTACCACCGTTTATGATCGTCGCTGGACGACCGACGGATGGGTCGGTGCCTCCGGCGCTGGCATGCTCGCCGGCGGACGCATCCACTACACCTTCGCGAAGGAACGCGTTGTCACCTTCGAAGTCGTGGCCAATGCCCGGGCCACGGACAGCCTCGCGCTCGAGTTTCTCGACGGCCGCGAAGATCGCGCCGCCCTCGCGCTGAGTTGGCGTGTGGAGGCCGATCTGGTTTTTGCGGCGCGCGCCCAACTTCGCGAACTCTTCCTCGCTCACCAAAACATTGGTCGCGGTGCCGGCCTCGATCTCAATCTCGACCAAACGATCACGCGCGAGGGCCACGGGCCGCGAGTCATCCTGGGTTACCGCGGTTCCTACGCCGCGTTTACGGCTGAGACGAACGCGTCGCCCTCGCTCGTCGCGCCCCTGATCGACCCGCTCGCCCCGCCCTCCGTGTCGACCGCACTCGTGGCCAACCTCGTCAGCCGCCGGCTCAATCGGCACGGCGTCGGCCTGCTCATCACCGACAATCTGGCCCATGCGTGGGCCTATCGCTTCAACGCGGGGGCCGACTATGATTTCGAGCTGTCATCCCCTTCCTGGAATGCCGCCGTCGCGCTGTCCTTTTTCCCACGCAAAAGCATCGAACTCACTGCCGAGGCCGGCTACACCTCCAGTGCTTCGGCGAGTAATGCCGGTTCAGCCGCCACGATCCTGAATCTCTTCGCCCGTTCCTACTATTGATTTCCATTTCTCCACCATGATCCGCTTCCTCTTCTCCTGTCTGCTCCTGCTCACCGCGGGCTGCACCACAGTCGTCACCCATGGCACGCAAGCCGGCCCGGTGATTCACGTCACGCGGCTCCTGCTGCCGCCCTTCGTCAACGCGACCGACGACGAACACGCCAGCCGCGCGCTCACCGAGATCGCCGGCAGCGCGCTCGTCGAGGCTGGCTTGCCGCTTTTTCAAACCGAGGAAACGCTCATCAAGTCCGCCGCCGATAAAGCCCAGGGCGCCGATGGCCGCTATGCCGAACTCGCCCGCTCCGTCGGCGCCAGTCACCTGCTGATCGGCACCGTGCACGAGTATCGCTACAAGACCGACCTCGACGGCGATCCCGCGGTCGGCGTCACGCTGCGACTGGTTGACGCGGCGACCGGTCAGACGCTCTGGCAAGGCACCAGCGGCAACGTCGGCTACGCGTTCGCGTCCGTGACGTCCGCCGGTCAAAAAGCCGTGCGTGCGCTCGTGCGCGAGATGCCCGTGGCCGGCAACCGGCTGCACCGCTCAGACACCAGCCATTGAGCCAACAGCCATGACGTGGCGCGATTCGCTTCGCCCTAAATCGCTCGGGCTCGACACCGCCGTCGTGGGTGGACTGTTGATCGCGCTCAACCTCGTCTTCGATCGCCCGCACGCGGGCTGGATGAATTTCAGCCCGTCGCCGTATCTGCTGCTCCCGATTCTGCTCGGGAGCCGCTACGGTTTCACCGCCGGTCTCATCGTCGGACTCCTCACCAGCGCGACCGTCGCAGCGCTGGAATTAGTGGCGGGTGCGCCCTCGTGGCGTGAAGCACTTGTTGACGCGCCCTACACGCACGCGTGCTTCGTTTTCGTCGGAGGATTTTGCGGTGAGATCTTTGGCTGGTTCCGGCGCGAGCGCGCGCAGTCCGATGCGCAACGTGAGAAACTCCAAACCTCCGTCCGCCGGCTCGACGCCGACGTCCGGCATCTGCGCGGCATCAAGGATGAACTCGATCGCGTCGTTGCTTCGCGCGACGGTGAAGTAAGCGCCCTCGATACCGAACTACGCCGCCTCTACGCCTGCAACGCCGAGGATCTCCCCGCGGAAATCTTGCAGTTCCTCAAACGCCAGGTGCGACTCGCCGACGCCGCGATTTATTTTCCGGACGCCGCTCACCCATCATTTCGACGGCAGGGGCTCGTCGGCAGCCCGACGTATCTCGGCGAGTCGCTCGATCCTTTCGCCAGCGAAGTCACGCGCCTCGCGCTCGAGCGCAACTCGCTCGTCACGCTGCCGGAATTGCTCGCGCACAAAGAGCCGCCCGCATCCGAACGCATCCTGCTCGCCGCACCGCTCGCCGACGCGAGCGGAAAAGTTCGCGCGCTGCTCGTGGTCACGGGCCTGCCCTTCATCGCTTTCAACACGCAGACGACCAACCTCATCGAACTCATCTGCGACTGGGCCGGCGAAGTGCTCGATCTCGCCTCGTCCGCCGAAGGTCGCTACCGACTCGTGCAACTGCGCGGCGGCGTGCAACGCGTGTTCACGCGTTCACATTTTCAGCATCTCCTCACGCTCGCATTCCACGCGCACGAGCGCCACCGGCTGCCTTCCTCGATCGTGGTGTTCTCCCTCCCCGGCGCACCCGCCAGCGAACAGACGCGTTTCGAATCGGTGTTGCTCAGTGCCGTCCGCGCCGGCGACTACGCGGCGGATCTTGGCCGGACCGAGCCTCACCTCGCGGTCTTGCTCCCGTTGGTGGGCGAACGCGGCTCCAAGATTTTCGTCGAACGCAGCCGGCAGTTCTTGAAGAACGGCGGCCCGTGGCCGGTGGAAATCTCCATCCGCCGCATCGAACTCGGCCTCAGCGAGAATCTTCCCGCGCTGCTCGCCGCCGTCGACGCGCGTGACGGCACCTAACGAATCCGAACGATGCACAAGCTCCGCTTCCTCGGTCTGGCTCTGGCTCTCTTGCTGCAAACCCTCGCGCTCGTGCCGGTGTTGCGAGGCATGGATGCGTTATGGCCTCTCCTCGCGCACTTGGTCGGAGCGATTATCTGGGGTTTCTGCGCGCTGGTTCTCTTCCGCGACCGAAGCGGTGCGACGGGATGGCTGGCCGGCGGCTGCGCCGCGATCTTTCCAGTGTTGGGGCCGATTGTTTCGCTCGTGCTCGTTGCGGTGCTGCGCCGTAAACCGCCGGCTCAAACCACCGGTCGCTACGTGATTTGGCGGGACGAACCGGCTGCAGAGTCCTCCGACTCGCTCCCCTCTTCGGCCTCCGGCCACTCCATCGTCGAAATCCTTCAAAGCCCGCGCACGCAATTGCGCCGCAACGCCATCCTCGCACTGCGCGAACTCGATCCGCAGCTGGCGATTCCGCTGCTGCGCAAAGGTCTGCAAGACAGCGACGAGCAAGTGCGGATCTACGCCCAAAATATTCTGAGCGCGATGATCGAGCGCTTCGAAACCAACTTGAAGGAAATTGAGCAACGCCTCACGGCTGAGCCCACCGTCGCGCTCCACTCCGTTCGCCTCGCGGAGCATTTCCACGAACTGGTCTACCTGGATGTCGCCGGCGATGATGAAACCGCCGCGCACTATCTCGCCAAGGCACAGACGCTGCTCGCGCGTGCCGCCGAACTCGCGCCCGCCGACCGTCAAATTCCATTGCTGGGGATGAAGTGCGCCCTGCGCGCGCGCGATCTCCCGGCGGCCCGGCGCTGGTTTCGACAACTGGAGTCCGACGGCTATGAAGTCGTGGACGCGCTGCCGTGGCAGATGGAATTGGAGTTCATCGCCGGTGACTGGAAGCGCCTGCAGGAACTGTTCGTCATTTTTCAGCGCGCGAAAATCACGAATCCGCGCATCGAGGAGTTAATCCGTTTTTGGCAGGGACCGCGCCCGGCGACGCCATGACCGCCGAACCCAGCGCCGCGCCCGCCGATGTTTGCCTCATCCTCGAGGGCACTTATCCCTACGTGCAGGGCGGCGTGTCTTCCTGGGTGCACCAAATTGTCACCGAACTGCCCGAGGTCACCTTCGCATTGTTCTTCCTCGGCAGCAATCGCGCGCAGGCGCAGAAGAAACGCTACACTCCGCCGGCCAATGTCGTATCACTGACCGAGGTGTTTTTATTTGAGAAGCTGCCGCCGGAGGAACTGGTGCCAGCGCCATTGAGCGAAGCCCAACGCAAGGAGATTTATTCCGCTTTGCGCCGCTTCTATTTTTCTGAAGACGACGACACCCGAATGCAAAATTTCTGGGCCGTGATCGACATCCTCGATCGCGTCGGCCAGGAGCTCACCTTTGGCAATCTTAGTCGCGACCAGGAAGCTTGGGAGTTGCTCACCGAGGTCTGCGAGAAATTCGCCCCCGACGAATCCTTCATCGATTTTTTCTGGGCGGCGCGTTTTGTCCACCTGCCGGTCTGGTCCGCCCTCCGGATGCGCGGCCTGATTCCGCGCGCGCGACTTTATCACTCGGTTTCCACCGGCTACGCCGGTCTGCTTGGCGCGCTCGCGGCGCGGAGGCACCACGTGCCCTACCTCATCACCGAGCACGGGATCTACACGAAGGAACGCATCGCGGAAATCAGCCAGGCCACCTGGATCTACGATCCGCGCACGCGCTACTTCGATGTCGGTGAAGGCATCGGCGCCTTCAAACAATTCTGGATCTCACTCTTCATTTTTCTCGGACAAGTTTCCTACGCGGGCGCCCAGCGGATCGTTTCGCTCTTCGAGGGCAACACCCACCTCCAGATTGAATTTGGCGCCGAGGCACGTCGCCTCGAAGTCATCCCAAACGGGATCGATCCGTCCAAATTCGACGCCGCACTCGCGAAACGTCGCGCCCGCCTCGCCAGCGGACTCGGTGATCAAATCATCGTCGGCTTCATCGGGCGTGTCGTCCCGATCAAGGACGTCAAAACGTTGATTCGCGCTGCGCGCACTGTCGTCGCGCGCGAGCCGCGAGCGGTGTTTCACATGATCGGCCCGACCGAGGAAGACCCCGATTACTTTGAAGAGTGCAAACAGATGGTCGCGCTCATGGGCCTCGAATCGAAAGTGCTTTTTCTCGGCCCAAAAAACGTGCGGGAAATTCTCGCCGATCTCGATGTCTGCCTGCTGACGAGCATCAGCGAGGGCCTGCCACTGATTATTCTCGAATCGTTTGCCGCCGGTGTGCCGTGCGTCGCCACCGATGTCGGCGCGTGCCGCGAACTCATCTTTGGCCGCACCCTCGAGGATAAAGCGATCGGTCGAGCCGGATTGCTCACAAAAATCTGTTCTCCGCTTGATACCGCCGATGCCGTGCTGCGCGTGATCTCGTCGGCCGAGAATCTACTGACCATGGGCGCCGCCGGCCGCACGCGCGCCGAGCGTCATTACCGGCAGGTGGAGATCATGGGAAAGTATCGCGCATTCTATACTGACCACCGGTGGTCGCAGTTACCCGCCGTCAACCCTCAACTCGCAAACACCTGATGGCGGGCATCGGCTTTCAACTCACGAAGCTCATGCAGAAGCGGACGATCGCCGGCGGTCTGCATGCCTACGGCTACGCCGCGCTGATCGGGAGCGGCCCGTGGGTGCTATCGATGATCACGCTCGCGCTGCTCGGCGTCGTCGTAAATCGCACCGCTGACACGCACGCACTCGAACTCTTCTTCGTCGCCGTAACCCACATCTTTGCCTTCTCGCTGGTCGTGACCGGCCCGCTGCAGCTCGTGCTGTCGCGCTACGCCGCCGACGCCGTCTTTAGCAGGCAGCGGGAAAAAGTTTTTCCCTCATTTCTCGGCGGGCTCGTGCTCGCCTTCGGAGTCAACACCGTGCTCGGGTTCACCTTCTTTGTCGGCTTGGTCCCGGCGCCTCCGCTCTTTCAATTCGCCGCTGCCGGTGTCCTCGCCGTGGTGTCCGCGATCTGGATCGGCGCAGTCTACGTCACGGCAGTGAAGGACTACACCGCCGTCGTGCGCTGCTTCGCGATCGGTTACGCGGTGAGTTTTCTGGCAGCGTGGGGTTTGTCGCAGGTCGCGGGCATCGGCGGCACGATGGCGGGATTTTTACTCGGTCAAGTCGTGCTGCTGCTGGCGATGATTCGTCTCATCTACGCGGAATACGGGACGTTCGCACCGCCGAGCTTCGAATTTCTTGGCTACTTCAAACGCTACCGCGACCTCGCGTTCTGCGGCCTCGCCTACAACCTCGGCATCTGGATCGACAAGCCGCTCCATTGGTGGCTCTCGCCTCACGGCCATCAGGTGGCGGGTGCGCTCTACGCTTCGCCGCTTTATGATCAAGCGGTGTTTCTCAGTTTTCTTTCCGTCGCGCCGGGCATGGCGGTGTTTCTGATGACACTCGAAACGACCTTCGCCGAACGCTACACGGAGTTTTTCCGCCTCGTGGTCGAGAAAGGGACGTGGGGTGAAATCACCCGCACCAAGGCTGAGATGGTCGAAGCGCTGCGCGACGGCCTGGCCCGGCTATTGAAGTTCCAAGGCGGCGTCACCCTCGCGCTTGTGCTGGCGGCCCAGCCGTTGCTCGCCGCGCTCGGCCTCGGCTCGGTTCAAACCTTGGTGTTTCAAGTCACGCTCATCGGCGTGTGTCTGCTCGTGCTGTTTCTCGCGATGCTGACCGTGCTTTTTTACCTCAACCAATTGCGCGCGTCGCTGCTGTGCTGCGGCGTGTTCGCCGCGGTGAATTTCATCCTGACACTGGCCGGCTTGATGGCCGACGAACGCTGGTATGGCCTCGGCTTCACCGCCGCGGCCGCGACTGGAATCGTCACCGCCGGGTTCTGCGCCAATCGCGCGCTGAGACGCCTCGAATACGAAACCTTTGCCGCGCAGCCGGTCTACTCTTGAAGCGTCGCGGGGCTCATCCAACTTCATCCTAACCTAAATCCAATCACACTATGTGCGGCATCGTCGGCTACGTCGGAAAACAAAAAGCAGCCCCGTTCATCCTCGAGGGGTTGAAGCGGCTGGAATATCGCGGCTACGACTCCACGGGCGTCGCCATTCTCCAAGACGGCGCGTTCACGGTCACCAAAAAAATTGGGCGTGTCGCTAATCTTGAAAAGGAATTCGCGAAAGCGCCCAGCACCGGAACGTTCGGCGTCGGCCACACGCGTTGGGCTACCCACGGCGGCGTGACCGATGCCAACGCCCACCCGCACCTCAGCAGCGATGGCAAGGTCGTGCTCATCCACAACGGCGTCATCGAAAACTACGCCTCGATGAAGAAATTTCTCCTCACCAAGGGCTACACTTTCAAGTCCGAGACCGACACCGAAGTGCTCTGCAATCTCATTGCCTACCACTACGCGAAGGAGCCTGAGGTCACCGGGGAAAATCGCTTTTTCGCCAGTGTGCGCAAAACCCTGCTGCACGCCGAAGGCACCTACGGCATTGTCGCGATGTGCGTCGATTTTCCCGGTGAGATGGTCGCCGGTCGCAAGGGCTCGCCACTCATCCTCGGCATCGGCGACGGTGAGAACATCGTCGCCAGCGACGTCTCCGCCATCGTCGCGCGGACGCAAAATGTCGTCTACTTGAAGGATGGTGAGATCGTCCATCTCACCCAGAAAGATTTTCGCATCACCACCCTCGATCAGGAGTCGGTCTCGCCGACCGTGGACAAAGTCACCTGGTCGATCGCCGACTCCGAGATGGGCGCTTACGCGCATTTCATGGAGAAGGAGATTTTCGAGCAACCGGTCGCGCTCGAAAACGCCATGCGCGGCCGCTTCTCCGAGGACGGCTCCACCGCCAACTTTGGCGGCCTCAACATCACTCCCAGCGAATTTCGCGGCATCGAGCGCGTCATGTTTTGTGCCTGCGGCACCGCGCTCCACGCGTGTATGGTCACCGAGCACATGATCGAGCGCTTCGCGCGCATCCCGGTCGAGTGCGACTACGCCTCGGAGTTTCGTTACCGCAACGCCCCACTTTTCCGCAACACGCTCTTCTTCGTGATGAGCCAGTCCGGCGAAACAATCGACACGCTCGCGGCGTTGCGCGAAGCCAAGCGCAAGGGTTACAAGGTTCTCGCGGTCAACAATGTCGTCGGCTCCACCATCGCTCGCGAGGCCGACGGCGGCATCTACCAGCACGTCGGTCCCGAGATTGGAGTGGCTTCGACGAAGGCTTTCACCTCGCAGCTGCTCATCGGCGCCATGCTCGCGCTCTACATCGGCCGCATGCGCGATCTGAGTTTTGGCGCCGGCGTGCGTTTTGTCGCCGCGCTCAAGGGCGCACCAGATCTCGTGCGCAAAGCGCTTGACCAAGCTCCGCACATCAAAGCCATCGCAAAACGCTACGCGCATTACACCGATATGCTCTTCCTCGGCCGCATGTCGCTCTTCCCCATTGCGCTCGAGGGCGCGCTTAAGCTGAAGGAAATTTCCTATATCCACGCCGAAGGTTACCCCGCCGCAGAAATGAAACACGGCCCAATCGCTCTGATCAGTGAGAAATGCCCCAGCGTCTTTTTCGCTCCCGACAGCGAAATCTTTAACAAAATCGTGTCGTCCATGCAGGAGATCAAAGCGCGCAAGGGTCCGATCATCGCGATCGTAACCGAGGGCTCGGAGATCCCCGCCGGTCTGGCCGACGAAATCATCTTCATCCCCGCGTGCCACGAAGCCGTGCTGCCGATCGTCGCATCGATTCCCGTGCAGCTGCTCAGCTATTACATTGCCGTTGAACGCGGCTGCGACGTCGACAAGCCGCGTAACCTGGCGAAGTCGGTGACCGTCGAGTAAACCCTCGCATTCGCCGAGTGTGCGCTCACAGCCGACTTCACTTTACCCGGCATGAAACCCCTGCTCTTCCTTGTCGCCACGATGCTCTCGATCGCTCGCGCCGCCGAGCCCACCCCAATCTCGCTCTGGCCCGACACGGCGCCCGGCGAAACGACCGCGTTGCCGCCGGAAGCCGATACGTCGAAACCCACCGACAACAAAGTCGGCGGCCGGCCGCTTATCCGACTTGGCAACGTTTCCCGTCCAACCCTCACGTTCTATCCGGCCGATCCGACGAAGAACACCGGCGCCGCCGTGATCGTTTTTCCGGGCGGCGGCTACAACATCCTCGCCCTTGATCTAGAGGGCACGGAGGTGTGCGCGTGGCTCAACTCCATCGGCGTGAACGCGGTGTTGATCAAATATCGCGTGCCACGGCGGAAGGACGTCCCCTCCTACACGCCGCCCTTGCAAGACGCCCAGCGCGCGATCGGTCTCGTGCGCCAGCGCGCCACCGAACTCCACCTCGATCCCAACCGGATCGGCGTGCTCGGGTTTTCCGCCGGTGGGCATCTCGCCGCAAACGTGAGCAACAATTACAGCGCGCGCAGTTACCCTGCGATCGATGCTGCGGATCAAGTGAGCTGCCGCCCCGATTTCTGTGTGCTCGTCTATCCCGCGTATCTCACCACGAAGGAGCAGAACAATGCCGCCGCACCCGAGCTGTCACCCAGCGCCGCCACCACACCGCCGATGTTCATCGTCGTGGCCGAAAACGACAAGGACTGGGCCGAAGTCGGGTTGTTCTACTACGTGGCACTGAAACGCGCAAACGTCCCGGCCGAGTTGCACGCTTACCCTAATGGGGGTCACGGCTTTGGTCTGCGTCGCACCGAGCATTCCGTCACCACGTGGCCGGAACGTGCCGCGGATTGGATGCACGCAAACGGCTGGCTCAAAGCCACGAAATAATTTACCGGCGCGGCCCGGCGGCGGAACTGCTGCGCCTTTTCCGTGACGATGGCGCATGGGCTATATTCTTGCTCTCGTCGTGGCGGTGTTGTCCGTCAGATTTGTCTACCTGCTCGCCGGGCCGAGACCGGCACGTCGTTCTCACGGCAGACCCGACCGATCCCGCATCTTCCACCGCCGCCGAAGTCGATCAGGAGATTGCTCGCATGGGCAATGCGGGCCGGAGCGCGCCGCGCAGCGCGACGTCGCTTTAGAAAATCCGGCCCTCCGCGAGTTCGACGAGCCGACCGCATTAGGACCGCTCCCGCTGTTCTTCGCGCCCGCTGGAAAAGTTGCGGCGACGGGAAGCTTTTTCCCGAAAGGGATCTCGCCGCGAGGCATGCGACCGCCCAACTATTGCGGGGTCCGATTGCGTTCCAACCCCCGTCCCTCCCAGTGAGTGCTCAGAAAATTTTTCCCATGGCCTCCTACACTCGTCGTGACTTCACCAAACTGGCGCTGCTGGCGCTCCCCGCCGCGGGACTGTTGTCCGCCGCGAACAAACTGTCCGCCGCCGCCGCGCCGGCGGCGTCCGCCAAAAAACCGAACTCGAAGGTTAACGGCGTCCAAATCGGGCTCAACGTCCCCTACAGTTTTGGCAATAATGGCATGAGCGCCGAAGAAAACCTTGAGAAGTGCGTGGCGCTCGGCATCAGCGCGCTGGAGTTACGTTCGCAGCCCGTGGAAACGTTTCTCGGTGCGCCGGCTCCCCGCGCCGGTGGACGCGGCAAAGGCAAAGCCGCGGAGGGTGAAGGCAAAGGCGCCGCGCCCGCCGCCAAGGCCGAACCCGGCGTCAACGCTCTGCGCGATTTCCGGCTCTCGGCCGACGTTTCGCGCGCGAAGGCGTTTCGGAAAAAATACGAGGACGCCGGCGTGCTGATCGATGTGCTGAAGTTCGATAACATCTACAGCATGGTGGACGCCGAACTCGACTATGCGTTTGCGCTCGCGAAGACGCTGGGCGCCCGCGCCATCTCCACCGAAATCTCGACCAAGGACGAAGACCTGAAACGCCTCGGCAGTTTCGCCGACAAGCATCAGTTGATGGTCGGCTACCATGGTCACACGCATGTCACGCCCGCGATTTGGGAACACGCCTTCTCGTTCGCGAAATACAACTGCGCGAATGTGGACATCGGCCACTTCATCGCCGGCAATCACTATTCGCCCGTCGACTTCATCAAGAAGCACCACGACCGCATCACCCACGTCCATATCAAGGACCGGAAAATGCGCGGTCCCGCCGGGTCTAAGAACGAAGAGGAAGGCCCCAACGTGCCGTTCGGTGAAGGCGACACGCCCATCACCGAGGTGCTGCGCCTCATCCGCGACAACAAGTGGACGATGCAGGCCACGATCGAATTCGAATACCCCGTCCCGGAGGGTTCCGACCGGATGACGGAAATCGCGCGGACCGTGAAATATTGCCGCGACGCGCTCGCGTAAGGGCGGGCGTTGGGTCATTTCTCCAACCTTGTTTTCCCGGAAGTTTGGGTGGTCCGCGGCGGCGGTGGCTGTGGTCCTCGCCGTCGCGACGGCGCGGCCCGGGTTCGCGCAGCCGGTGAATCCAATCGTGCGGGAAGGCGTGACGGAGAAAATCTCCGAGCATGTTTACGTCATCCCCGACGCGAGCATTTCGCTGGTGCCGAACGTCGGCATCATCGTCGGCAACCGGGGGACCTTCGTGGTCGACACCGGCTTGGGCCTGCGCAACGGCCAAGCCGTCGTGCGCGAGACGGACCAAGTAAAACGCGGCGCCGAGCTCTATCTCGGCACCACGCACTTTCACCCCGAACACGATCTCGGGGCGATGGCCTTCCCGTCCACGACGAAACTCCTGCGCTCGACCGATCAGGTGAAGGACATCGATGAGTTCGGGCTGCAAATGGCGAGGCTCTTCAGCACGCGCTCACCGTTCATCGCCGACCTGCTGAAGGACGCGCAATTTCGGAAAGCCGACACGGTGTTTGAGCACGAGACTACCGTCGACCTCGGCGGCGTGCGGGTGCGCGCGATTGCCATGGGCGCGAATCACACGCGAGGCGATACGGTGTTTCTCGTCGAGCCAGATGGCATCCTCTTCTCCGGCGACATCGCGATGAAGCCGCAACCGTCCTTCGCAAGTCCTTATTCCACCATCAAGCACTGGCTGACGAGTCTCGACGCCCTGGAGCGGCTCAAACCGAAGCGCATCGTCCCCAGCCATGGCCCGATGGGCGACACCACCTTGATCGCCGACTACCGCATGTATTTCACGACCGTGCAGACGCGCACGGCCGAGTTAAAAAAACAGGGCAACACGATCGACGAAACCGTGCAGACAGTGACGGCGGAAATGCCGAAAGCTCCCGACAAGGCCCGCCTCGGCGGCGCGGTGAAGGCAGCGTTTGCCGAAGCGCCGTAGGTTGCGGGCGTCTACGTTCGTCGCGGGCGCGACAGCGCCTGCTGCAGCATGATAAACACGAGCAGCAGTCCGCCGATGGCGATCTTCGTCCACCACGTGTTCAGGTCGCCCTTGAAATTGATCAGCGTCTGGATGATGCCGAGGATCAGCACGCCGATGAGCGTGCCAGGAATGAAACCCACGCCACCGCGCAGCAGCGTCCCGCCGATCACAACGGCGGCGATGGCGTCGAGTTCGAGGCCGACAAATGAAGCCGGATTGCCCGACTGCATGTAGAAAGTGGCGACGACGCCACCGAGCGCGGACAGGAAACCGGCGAGAGTATAGACGAGAATCTTGGTCCGGCCGACCGGCACGCCCATCAGGCGCGCCGAGCTTTCGCTGGAGCCGATGGCGTAGACGTTGCGGCCGAAACGCGTCCACTTCGCCGCGATGGTCGCGAGGAGAACGACCGCCAGCAGGCATTGCGCGGTGAAGGGCAGCGGGATCGTCTGGATGCGTCCGCTCGCCGTGGTCACATGCGCGACCGGGAGTGCGAGTTCACCGAGCGTGTCGCCGTAGAACGGATGGGTGATCCCGAGCGATTCCGACCGCACCACGAAGCCAAGCCCGCGCGCGAGGAACATGCCACCGAGGGTGATGAGAAAGGGCGGCAGTTCGAACCAATGAATCAGCCAGCCCAGGAACGTGCCGAACACCGCGCCCCCCGCGAGCACCAGCAAAACCGCGGCGAGCGGCGGCACGCCATGCTCCAGCAGCACGGCCACCGAAATCGTGGTGAGCGCGACCACGGCGCCGACCGAGAGATCGATGCCACCGGAGAGAATCACGAACGTGGCGCCGACGGCCGCGACGCCGAGAAACGCATTATCCCCGAAAAGATTGATGAGGACGCGTGGCGAACTGAAACCGTGGAACGCGATGCACCCGCTCACATAGAGCGCGAGCAGCACCGCCGCCGAGGCCGCGACAGGGATGAGTTGCCCGGGCAGCTTGAATCTCATGCCGCCCCCCTTTCTCGACGACGGAGCTGCGCGAATCGTTCACGCAGCTTCGGCGACTGCAGCAGACACACTGCGAGAATCACGATCGCCTTCGGGACGGGCGCGATGTCCGCGCTCACGTTGCGCATATAGAGCGTCTGCGTGAGCGTCTGGATGAGCAGCGCGCCGATCATCGATCCGGCGAGATAAAATCGCCCGCCCGTCAACGCCGTGCCGCCGATGACGACGGCGAGAATCGCGTCGAGTTCCAGATAGAGGCCCGCGTGGTTGGAGTCGGCGCACTTGATGTTCGAGGCAGCGACGAGCCCGGCGAGCCCGGCGCAGAGTCCGGCGAAAACATAAGCGAGGAACTTGACGGGTCGCGCGGGCAAACCGGTGAAATGGCTCGCGGTTTCATTGTCGCCCACGGCCTCGATAAAAAGCCCGAGCGCAGTCCGTCGCGTCAGCACCGCCGTGAGCGCGAGCATCCCGAGCACGAGCGTGAGCGTAAACGGCAGGCCGAAGAAAAACCCGTTGCCGAGATAAACGAGCGTCGGATTTTCAAATGTGATGATCTGGCCGTCGGTGAGCAGTTGCGCGATGCCCCGGCCCGCGACCATCAGGATGAGCGTTGCGACGATCGGCTGGATGCGGAGGACGGCAACGAGCAAACCGTTCCACGCCCCGGCGAGCACCGACAACGCCAGCGCCGCGACCATCGCGGAACCGGGCGACCATCCCGCGCCCACAAAACGTTGCGCGAGCACCGCCCCCGCCAGCGCCATGATCGCACCGACCGAAAGATCGACGCCACCGGTGGCGATGACGAGCGTCATGCCGAGCGCGAGGAGCATGACCTTCGCCCCCTGATTCAGGATGTCGATCGGCGTGCCGAAGAGATGGCCGTCGCGAACCTCAACCTGAAAAAAACCCGCAGTGAAAACCTGGTTGAAGAGCAGCAGCAGCATGAGCGCGAGCAGCGGCCAAAAGACGGGGTGGCGGCGGCTAAAAAATAACCCCGCCGCCAGCGCGCTCCAGACGACGAGGGAGAAAAGTGCACTCATGTTCCGGGGCCGGACTGCGCCGACTGCTCCGCCGCGATGGCGTGGATGATCGCGTGCTCGTTGACCTCGGCCCCCGAAAGCTCCGCGACTTTGCCCCGATCGCGCAGCACCACGACGCGCTGGCTGTTGCGGGCAAGTTCGGCCGTCTCGGAACAGATCAGAATGACGGCGAGCCCCTCATCGCGAAATTTACCGATGAGCCGCTCGATATCTGCCTGCGCGCCCACATCAATCCCGCGCGTCGGTTCATCGAGAATGAGCAGCCGCGGCTCGGTCGCCAGCCACCGTGAGAGGATGACCTTCTGCTGGTTTCCGCCGGAAAGATTTTTGATGAGCTGCGCAGGGCCGCTCGTCTTGATGCCGAGCGCCGCGGTGAATTTCGCCACAAGCGCGTCCTGCTCGGCGCGCGGAACGCGTTGCCAAAGTCCGCGCCTGACCTGCAGCGCAACCAGCAGGTTTTCCCGCACCGTGAGGTTCGGCAGGATGCCGGAGCTCTTGCGATCCTCAGGCGTAAAGGCGAAACGGCGCGCGAGGGCGGCCTGCGGCGAGCGGACGGACGCGGGCTGCCCGTCGATTTCCATCGTCCCCTCATCGGACTGGTCGATTCCGAAGAGAAGGCGCGCCAGCTCGGTGCGGCCGGAGCCAAGCAATCCGGCGAAGCCGAGCACTTCACCGGCGTGCACGGACAGGTTGAGGGGCTTCACGCTCGCGCGACGGCCGAAGCCGCGCACCGCGAGCACAGGCGGTTTTACGCCCGCCGGCGGCGCGGCGGACGGGCGGTGGTGCATCGCCTCAATTTCCGTCACGTCGCGCCCCATCATGTGCGCGACCAGTTGCAGCCGCGGAAGCTCGGCCGCCAAAAACTCACCCACCAACCCGCCATTACGGAGGACCGTGATGCGGTCGGCGATTTCGTAAACTTGATCCAGAAAATGGGAGACGAAAATAATCGCCATCCCCTCCGCGCGCAGCCGTCGCACGATGGTGAACAACTCCGCGACCTCGCGCTCGTCGAGCGACGACGTCGGTTCGTCGAGGATGAGCACCTTCGCCGCCACATCGATCGCCCGCGCGAGCGCGACGAGTTGCTGGATCGCGATCGAGTGACTCGAGAGGGGCACCGCGACATCAAGGGTCAACCCCAGTCGCGCCAGCGCCGCGCGCGCGCGGGCCCGCATGGCGCCCCAGCTTAAAAAACCGAAGACCGTCGACTGACGCCCAAGGCAAATATTTTCCGCGACCGAAAGATCGGGGAGGAGATTTACCTCCTGATAGACCGTGCTGATGCCCACCACTTCCGCCTCACGTGGGGACCGCGGGTTGATTTCGCTGCCTGCCAACGTGAGGGTTCCGTCGTCACGCGGATAGACGCCGGTCAGACACTTGATCAACGTGCTCTTGCCAGCGCCGTTTTCGCCCATCAGGGCGTGCACCTCACCGGCCCGCGCCGCGAAATTGACATTGCTGAGCGCGACCACACCCGGAAATCGCTTGGTCAGACCGCGGGCTGCCAGGATCGGTTCGGACATCGCGTCGGAGGAAAAAGGAGCGGCGGAGTCGCGCCACATGCGCCAAGCCGGCCGCGGCTCAGTATTTGCGATTGGTCAGCTCGGCCTTGGCTTGCGTCTCGTCAAACACGCCTTCCTGCACGGGAATGCGCGCCGGGATCTTTTTCCCCGCCGCCACCTTTTCGATCAGATCGAAAAGCTGCGGCCCAATCAGCGGGTTGCACTCGACGGTGCAGTTGAGTTTGCCGGCGACCATCGCTTCAAACGCCCCGCGCACGCCGTCGATCGACACGATAACGATGTCCTTGCCCGGCTTCAGGCCCGCTTCCTCGATCGCCTGAATCGCGCCGAGCGCCATGTCGTCGTTGTGCGCGAAAAGCGCCGTGAGTTGCTTGGCGTCGGGAGCCTTGAGAAACGCTTCCATCACCTGCTTGCCGCCAGCGCGGGTGAAATCACCGCTCTGGGACTTCACGATTTTCATGCCGGAATTCTTCGCGAGGATTTCCTCGAACCCCTTCTTGCGATCGATCGCCGGAGCGGAACCGGGCGTGCCGACGAGTTCGGCGATGACGGCCTTGCCGCCGGTCTTTTTCGCGAGCCAGCTGCCGGCGCGACGGCCTTCCTCGATAAAATCGGAGCCGATGAACGTGACGTAGAGGCTCGGGTCGGAAACTTTCACGGCCCGATCGGAGAGAACCACGGGAATGCCGGCGGCCTTGATTTCCTTGAGCACCGGCTCCCAGCCCGTTTCGACCACCGGCGAAAACGCGATCACATCGACGCCCTGCGCGATGAACGAGCGCAGCGCCTTGATTTGATTTTCCTGTTTTTGCTGCGCATCGGCAAACTTGAGATCGATGCCGCGCTTGGCGGCTTCGCCTTTGATCGAGTCGGTGTTAGCTGTGCGCCAGCCGCTCTCCGCCCCGATCTGGGAAAACCCCACGACGGGCTTTTTGGGCGCCTGCGCGCCCCACGAAGTGGTGAGGCCAGCGCAAAGCACGGGCACAAAGAGTGGAAGAAATCGACGGAGGAGGGAGTGCATGTGGGGAAAGAAAGATCGTTCGACGAAAGCGGCCGACGGCACCGGCTGCAACCCGCGATATTGCTTTACCGTCAACCCGGGACTGTGCCGGGCGCCGCCAGCGGGCGCTGCGCCGTCATTCGCCTTGCGGCGCCCTGCGCCGCCACGCATACACGCAACCTTTGACGATGAACATCCATCCGGCCAAAGACGCCTTCGTGACCCTCGCCGCGCGGGGCAACGTGATTCCGGTTTACACCGACCTCATGGCCGATTTCGAGACGCCGGTGTCGGCTTACGCGAAACTCAAGGACGCGGGCCCGTCGTATCTGTTCGAGTCGGTCGAAGGCGGCGAAAACCTCGCGCGTTACAGTTTCATCGGCTGCCGGCCGCGGAAAATTTTCGTGTGCGGCGCGACGACCACCGAAATCCGCGTGCCCGGCAAACCCACCCAAACCGTCCCGACGCCGCGCGATCCACTCACGCTTATTTCTGACGAGATGCGCGGCTACGAACCTGTCGCCCTGCCCGGACTGCCGCGGTTCACCGGCGGCGCCGTGGGTTTCGTCGGCTACGAATACGTCACGCGCATCGAGCCCACCGTGCCCGCCGCGGCCAAGGACGAACTCGGCACGCCCCTGCTCTACTTCATGCTGTCGGACTCGATCCTCATTTTCGATCGCGCCAAGCAAACCCTCCGGCTCTGCGTCAACGCGCACATCGGTTCGGCCGGGCCCGGCGCCGCCTACGATGCCGCGGTCGCGGAACTCCGCGAACTCTACGCGCTCCTCCGCCAGCCGCGCGAACTTGCCCCCGCCCCGCTCGTCGACCCCTCCACCATCCTGGTGCCACCGGGCAATTTCACGCAGGCGCGTTTCGAGCAGGTCGTCGACGAGGGCAAGGAATTCATCCGCGCCGGCGACATCATTCAGTTCGTGCCGTCGCAGCGTTTCACCAAGCCGTTCACGAAGTCGCCGCTCGATCTTTACCGCGCCCTGCGGACGGTGAATCCGTCGCCCTACATGTTCATCCTCGAGGCCGGCGATTTCTCGATCGTCGGAGCGTCGCCGGAAGTGCACGTGCGCCTGACCGACGGGCTCGTCGAAATCCGCCCCATCGCTGGCACGCGGAAGCGCGGTGCCACGCACGATGACGACGTCGCACTTGAAAACGAGCTCCTGGCCGACGAAAAGGAACGCGCCGAACACCTCATGCTCGTCGATCTCGCGCGCAACGACATCGGCCGCGTGTGCCGCTTCGGCAGCGTGAAAGTCCCCGAGATGATGGTGATCGAGCGCTACTCGCACGTGATGCACATCGTCTCTCAAGTCGAAGGCCAGATCGCGCCCGGCCAGAACGCCTACGACCTCCTGCGCGCTACGTTTCCCGCCGGCACCGTGAGCGGCGCCCCAAAAATTCGCGCGATGCAAATCATCGCGAAGTATGAACCCACCCAGCGCGGTTTTTACGCCGGGGCCCTGGGCTACATCGGCTATGACGGCAACATGGACACCTGCATTATGCTGCGAACCGCGTTGTTAAAAGGCGGTCTGATCCATATTCAGGCTGGTGCGGGCATCGTGGCGGATTCCGTCCCGGCCTCCGAGTATCAGGAGACCGTCAGCAAGGCATCCGCGTTGCTCAAGGCGGTCGCCCTGGCAGAGCAGTTCTAAACGGGAGGACCGTGGCAAGGGCCGTGGATCTGTAACCGGTTTGTTACCGTTTTGGCATGGTCGCGGCACACGGTTGCGACAATCTTGCGCACGTTCCCGAGCAAAAAAGTGAATCCTTCCTCGTGGGTTGCGCGTAGTTGAATTGGAACAGACCTAGCTACAGATGCGGGAACAAAACACCCACTTCTCTCTCTAATCTACAAGGTTCCTATCATGCCCACGAAAGCCCAATCGCTCCGCTCCCTCACGACAGCTGACGACCGCGCCGCCTCCGAGGCCACGACCGCCACTCTTACCGCCGCGCCTTTTGACGCGCCGCCCTCCTTCTTGGAGAAACCTGACCGAACCGCGCCCGAAGCGCCCATCCCGCATGGCGAGCGCAGTAATCTGCAGCTTTACCTGCAGGAAATCGGCAAGACTGCCCTCCTCACGATTGAGCAGGAAATCCAACTCGCGAAACGCATCCGTCGTGGCGACAAGGCCGCGCGCGATCACATGATTTCTGCCAACCTTCGGCTCGTCGTAAAAATCGCGATGGACTATAAGGATTTCGGCCTGCCGCTCCTGGACCTCATTAGCGAGGGCAACATCGGCCTCGTGAAGGCCGTCGAACGCTTCGACCCGCGCAAGGGCGGAAAACTTTCGACCTACGCCGCGTGGTGGATCAAGCAATCGATCAAGCGCGCGCTGGCCAACCAGAGCAAAACCATCCGCCTGCCTGTGCATCTCGTGGACAAGATTTCCAAGATGCGCCGCACCGCGATGATGCTCACCGAGCAGCTTGGCCGCGAGCCCACGGACGAAGAGTTGGCCATCGAACTCCAAATCCCGACCGCCAAGGTAGCGCACTTGAAGTCCGTCAGCGTCCGTCCCGCGTCCCTTGACGCGCCGATCGGTGAAGACGGTGACTCGGGCACCTTCGGTGAGATTGTCGGCGATGAAAACGCCGTCAGTCCCTTCGAAGGCCTGCGCGACCGCAGCCAAAGCAATGATCTTCACGCGATGGTCGATTCACTCGACAAGCGCGAGGCCGAGATCATCAAGCTGCGCTTCGGTCTCGATGGTCGCGACGAGCTCACGCTCGAGGAGGTCGGCCAGAAGTTTCACGTCACCCGCGAACGCATCCGCCAGCTCGAGTATCTCGCGCTCACGAAAATGCGGAAAGCGATGGCGAAGCACGAGGCCATCCGCACCTCCGAAGAAATCGAAGAGGAAGATCGCCAGCGTCAGCGCATGGCCGTCATCCGCGAATTCGTCGAGAGCAAGGCCAAGAAGGCCAGCGTCAAGCCGGGTCGCAACTGAGCGCTCGTCGCTCGCCTCAAATTTCAAGGCCGACCGCGAGGTCGGCCTTTTGTATTCCCATTTTTGCGCCGCTGGCCTCAGTCCTTCGCGCCACTGCCATGCAGCGGCGAGTCGTCGGGGATCGGCTCGCCGAAGACGTAATGGCTGAACCAGTCGAGATTGTGCTGCAGGACGGCGCGGTTCGACTTCGGCTTGGTAATCGGGTGACCGAATCCGGCGTAGAGCAAAAGTTGCGTCGGCACGCCGACGTCCTTGAGTCCGCGATAGAGCTGGAAGGAATTCGGTGGCGGCACGCGCTTGTCGCGATCGCCGTGCTGGATGAGCGTGGGCGTCCGCGCGTTCTTGATATTCGAAATGGGAGACGTCGTGGCGTAAATCGCCGGGTCGTCCCACGGCGTCGCGTGCAGGTAGTGGCGGGTGAAGGGCGTGATGTCGGTGTTGAAATAGTAAGTCGACCAGTCGCTAATCCCGGCGCCGACGGAGATCGCTTTGAAGCGAACCGTGTTGGTCGTGAGAAACGCCGAAATATAGCCGCCTTGAGACCAGCCCATCGAACCCAGCTTCGTCTCGTCGACCATGCCCTGCGCGATGAGTGAATCGACGCCGCTCATCACATCCCACATGTCGCCCACGCCGAGATTGCGCACGTTCAGCGAGCGGAATTTCGCGCCGTAGCCAGCACTGCCACGATAATTCGGTTCCAGCACCAGTGCGCCTTTCGCTAGAAACTGTTCGATCGGATAGTAGCGTTGCGCCGGAGCCAGCACGGGCCGCGAGATGCCCGTGGGGCCACCATGGATCACCACGAGGAGCGGATATTTTTTCGTCGCAACGAAATTAGCCGGCTTGTGGAGGACTCCTTCGATCGTGGCGCCATCTTTGCTGGTCCAAGAAACGAGTTCGACCGTGCCGACCGTAAACGGGGCGAGTTGGGCATTGAGGTCGGTAAGCTTTTTCGGCGAAAGCGCTCCCGTAGCCTTCGGCACTGGAGCCACGAAAACCTCCGTCAGGCGTGAAGCGTCCGACCCCGTAAACGCCATCGTCGCGAAGTCACGGCTCAAGCTGGCATCGCCCAGAAAAAACACGTCCGGCGAAGTCACGCGCCGAGTCGCTTTACTCGCCGGATCGATGCAGAAAAGGTGGGAGGACGTCTTTTGCTGGGCGCGGAAGTAGATTCCGTCAGCACCCCACTCGACGAGGCTGGCGTCCTCATCAAATGCAGCGGTGAGGTCCGTCACCTCGGTCGGCTTCGTGGCGGGCGTTTTTAGCACGTCGGCGACGCGAACCGTCGCGAGATGACGGTTGGTATAGAAGAAATACGGTTCGGCCAGAGACGTGGTGAAAACGAGTTGCCTGCCGTCCGGGGAAAATCGCGGTCCCGCGTCAGGGCCCTCCAGTCCGACGATTTTCGTCACCGCGTTGCCGCGCGTGAGATCGACGAGATAAATATCGGCGGTGCTGCCGTGGGCGAGCATCGGATCGGAAGTGCCGCTAAAGGCAATTTGTGAGCCGTCGGGCGACCAGCCGAAATCGCCGACATTGATTTTTGAATCGGACGTCACTGCCTTGGTGTCGACGGGCAGGCCCGCGGCCTCGGCGGTGGCCACGTTCACGAGCCACAGTTGATTCTGCTCGTAGTCTTCCTCGAAGATTTCGAAGTCGCTGTATTTCTCCTTCCGCGCCTTGGCGGCCTTCGACTCCGGGGTCTGCGCGACCAGCGCGATCTGCTTGCTGTCCTCCGACCAGCGGAACGAATCGATCTTCGCGCCATGTTTCGTGAGCAGCCAGGCTTCACCGCCGAGCGGAGAGATGAGCCAAATCTGCCGGGCGTCGGGTTTCGCGTCCCCCGGTTTATCGGTCTCCTTTTTATCGTCCTTTTTCGCAGCTTTGTCGGCTGCGAGCGGTGTCACCGCACCAGCCTCGCGCTCCGTCATGAACGCCAGCCACCGTCCATCTGGCGACCACTGCGCGCTGTCGCTCGATTTTCTGCCGCGCGTGAGCTGAAACGTTCGTCCGCTCTGCGCATCAGCCATCCAGAGCTGGGTGACGTAGGCGTTTTCTTTCCAGTCCGTCTCACTTACTTCGTAGGCCACGAGCCTGCCATCGGGCGAGATGCGCGGTCGTGCCACGGACTTCAGGCTCAGCAGTTGATCGATCGTTGGCGTCGCGGCGGACAAGCCCGCCGAAACCGTTACCACCAACATCAGGGCCGAAATCACGTTCGCCCGAACTAAACCAAACCGCGAGAAAGGAAGCATGGTGACCGGATCCTGAGCACCGCGGCCAAATCGGCCACAAAAAAGCCGCCCGGATTACTCCGGGCGGCTTGTAAGCTTTGCGATGATGAAATCGCGAGCGGTGAGGCTCGTTATTCCTTCTTCGAGGCCTCGTCGAGGATGTCGCCGAGGTTCATCATGTCGTTGCCGGCGCTGCGATTGAGCTGCTCGTAGGCCGTCGTCTCGGCGGCGAGCTGCTCCGAGGAGTAGTTCGCAGCCTTGATCGAGAGACCCAGACGACGCTCTTCGCGGTCGATCTTGATGACGCGCGCGCTGACCACCTGGCCGGGCTTGAGCACGTCCTTGATCTTGTCGATGCGCTCCTCGCTGATTTGCGAGATGTGCACGAGACCGTCGATGCCGTCCTTCAGCTCCACGAAAGCGCCGAACGACGTGATCTTGGTGACCGTGCCCTGGACGACGTCGCCGATCTTGAAGAAGGCGTCGATGTCGGTCCACGGGTCGACCGCGAGCTGCTTCATGCCGAGGCTGATGCGCTGCTGCGAGGAGTCGACGTCGAGCACGATCGCATCCACTTCGTCGCCCTTCTTGAGGACTTCGGAGGGATGGTTGACCTTGCGCGTCCACGACATGTCGGAGACGTGCACCATGCCGTCGATACCCTCTTCGAGTTCGATGAAGGCGCCGTAAGTGGTCATGTTGCGAACCTTGCCGCGCACACGAGCGCCGATCGGATAGTTGTGGCGAACCATGTCCCACGGATTCGGCTCGAGCTGGCGGAGGCCGAGCGAAATTTTCTGCTCATCCTTCTGGATGCCGAGGACAACCGCGTCCAATTCCTGACCGACCTTGAGCAGTTCGGAGGGCTTCGTGATGCGTTTGGTCCAGGACATCTCGGTGATGTGCACGAGGCCTTCGACACCGGGCTCGATCTCGATGAACGCGCCGTAGGGCACGAGGTTGACGACTTTGCCGTGAACCTTCGCACCGACGGGGAACTTGCGGTCGATCTCGTCCCACGGATTCTTCGTGGTCTGCTTGAGACCGAGGGACACGCGCTCTTTCTCGCGGTTGACCTCGATGATCATGACCTGGATTTCTTCGCCCTGCTTCACCATTTCGCTCGGGTGAGAAATGCGACCCCAGCTCATGTCGGTGATGTGGAGGAGGCCATCCATGCCGTCGAGGTCGATGAACGCACCGAAGTCCGTGATGTTTTTCACGATACCCTTGCGGACCTGGCCGGGCTGGATCGAATCGAGGAGGTTGCGGCGCTTGCTCGTGCGCTGCTCTTCGATGAGCTCGCGGCGCGAGAGCACGATGTTGCGGCGCTCGAGATTGATTTTGAGAACCTTGAAATCGTAGGTCTGGCCGACGTATTGATCGAGGTTCTTGGGGGGCTGGATGTCGATGTGCGAGGCGGGCATGAACGCATCGACGCCGATGCTGATGATCAGGCCGCCCTTGACCTTGGCCTTCACGCGGCCGGCGGCGACGGAGCCTTCCGGGAACTTCGTGAGGATGTTATCCCAGTTCTTCTTTTGCTCGGCCAGGTCGAACGACAGGACCGGCGCGCCGGACTTGTCTTCGAGTTTTTCGACGAGCACCTCGATCGTGGAGCCGATTTGCAGCTCGCCGATGTCGAGAAATTCGTGGGCCGGGATGACGCCTTCGGATTTGCCACCGATGTCGACGACGACTTCGTTCTGGCGGATTTCGGTGATGACGCCCGGGACGATTGCGCCTTCCTTCAACTTGTCGAAGGAGGACTGGGCGAGGAGATCTGACATTACTGAACTCATAGGCGGAAAACCGGACCGCCGTCGCTTGCTCCAGTGCGCCGTCAGACCGGTGGTGACCTCGTCGTAAAACGAGGCCGGTTGGTTGATGGTTAGACTAACGAGACGGGTCGGCGGGAGCATCGCGGCAACGCCAACCAGACCGATAAGAACAGCCGCGAACGGTCAGCGTCCCAAGCCCCCCTACCCGCCGCAAGCCGAATCTTCGGTGAACTCAGGGCAATTTCTGGGCATCGAGCGCCTTCTGGATCTCGCGCAAGAAGCTGTCGTAGAGGGGGGTGTCGCGCAGCGGCGTCTCGGTGGCGGTGCCCGCATGATTCGCCGAATCCGATTCGATCACTTCTTTCAGCACGACGGTCACTTCAGCGCCGCCATCGCTGGTCGCATGGATGCGCACCTTCATCGCGATTTGACGTGCACTGTTTGGGACATCGCCTTTGCCAACGCCGCTCACGGCATCAAATTCACCCTGCGCAGCGCCGCCCCGCAGGAAACGAAAACCCATCCGGCTGGCGGCCACCCGCACCGCTTCATAAACAGACCGAGGCGGCGCAGCGTAATCGCGGACGCGCGGTTCTTCGCGCGCGGCGACTTTTTCCCGGATGCTGTCGGCCGCGCTCGAAAGCGAATCGCAGCCAGAGAAAAGACCGACAGCGGCGAGCGCGGCGAAGACGGGAAGGATACGTTTCATAGTCGGCGAAATTCCATCAGGCGGGTTGTTGCTGCGAGATGCAATGGAGTGTGCCAAGGCCCCCCACGAGTTCCACGCAATCGATCGGCACAATCTCGCGGCCCGGAAAACAGCCGGCCAAGACTTCCGCCGCCTTTGCGTCGCGCCGCGGCTGCCGAAACGCCGGCATCAGCACCGCTCCGTTGATCACGAGAAAATTTGCGTAGCTCGCCGGCAGTCGCACGCCCTCGCAAAAAATCGGCGCCGGCATCGGCAGCTCCGCGATCTGGAACTTTTTTCCTGCCGGCGTGCGCAACGCGCGAAGGCGGTCGAGATTCTCGTGCAGCATCGGATAATTCACATCGCCCTTGTTTCGCTCGACCGCAGTCACAATTCCGTCGACCGCAAAGAACCGGCTGAGATCGTCAACATGGCCATCAGTGTCATCGCCCACGATGCCGTCACCGAGCCAGAGAATCGTCTTCACGCCGAGCATCTCGCGCAACGCCTGTTCGATTTCGGCGCGCGAGAACGATGGGTTGCGGTTCTGGTTCAGCAGGCAGGCCTCCGTCGTCAACAGCAACCCCGCGCCGTTCACATCGATCGATCCACCTTCGAGGACCATCGTGCGTTCGAAGCGCCGCTGTCCGAGCACACGGGCGATGCGCGACGGAATGGCGTTGTCCTGGTCGAACGGCGGATATTTGCCGCCCCACGCGTTATAGTCCCAGTCCGTGAGCGCGACTTCACCCGTGCGCTGGTGCTTCACAAAAATCGGACCGTGATCGCGGCACCAGGTATCGTTCGTCGGATGATTGAAAAACTTCACGCGCGTCATGTCGGCCCCCGCTTGCGCACAAAGCCGCATCGCCCGTGGCTGCAGCGCCGCCGCGCAATTGATCCGCACCGCCTCGAACCGGCTGATTTGCGCGACAACCTCGGCAAACGTTTTCGGAATCGATCGGAAGTGCCCGGGCCACGTGGTGCGTTTATGCGGCCAGGAGAGCCACACGGCTTCCTGCGGTTCCCACTCAGCCGGCATGCGAAAACCCAGCGCGGCGGGCGTTTTCGTGTTCATGTCTCGTCGATGAACCGTTTCGTGATCTCCCCGTAGGCATCGATCCGCCGATCACGCAGAAAGGGCCAGTGCGTGCGCGTGGTGTCGACGTCGCCGAGTTCCACCGGCACGAGGAGAATTTCTTCCCGGTCAACGCTCGCCTTCGCGAGAATCTGCCCGCTCGTGCCGGCGACAAAACTCTGCCCCCAGAACTCGAGCCCCGCTCCGCCGACTGGTTTCTCCAAACCGATCCGGTTTGTCACCGCCACGAAGCAGCCGTTCGCTACGCCGTGCGAGCGCTGGATCGTTTCCCACGCGCTGTGCTGGTTCACGCCGTATTTCTTCTTCTCCTTTGGATGCCATCCGATCGCCGTGGGATAGAACAATATCTCCGCGCCTTGCAGCGCCGTCAGCCGGGCGGCCTCGGGATACCATTGGTCCCAGCAAATGAGCACGCCGATCTTACCGAACTTCGTCTGCCACGCGCGAAACCCCGTGTCGCCCGGCGTGAAATAAAATTTCTCGTAGAACAACGGATCATCCGGGATGTGCATCTTCCGGTAACGACCGAGCAGCTTGCCGTCCGTATCGATGACGACCGCCGTGTTATGATAGAGCCCGGCGGATCGCTTCTCGAACAACGACGCGATGATCACCACGCCGTGCTTCTTCGCGAGCGTCTGAAATGCCGTCGTGCTCGGCCCCGGGATGGATTCGGCTAGTGCGAAATTATCGTGGTCCTCGCTCTGGCAAAAATACTGCGAACGGAAAAGCTCCTGGGTGCAGATGATGTTCGCGCCGCGCTTCGCCGCGCGTTCGGCAAGCGCGAGCGTCTTCTTCAAGTTAGCCGCGACATTGCGACCACAGGCATGCTGGAGCAGACCGAGAGTGACCTTGGGCATGAGTCAGGAAGTTAAGAGCGCACGAGGCAAAGCGCGAAGACGCGAAGACGCAAAGTCCAAACGCAAAGCCGGCTCAGCTCGTCTCCTTCGCTTCGTCCTTAGCGACTTGGCGTCTTTGCGCTCAAGTCAATACACCACTTTGTTCAGCGGATATTCGACGATGCCCTCGGCCCCGAGCGCCTTGAGCTGCGGGATGATTTCGCGGACGACGCTCTCATCGATGATCGTCTCGAGCGCGATCCAGCCCTTGGTGCTGAGTTGCGAGATGGTGGGATTGCGCAGCGCGGGGAGCGCCTTCACCACGGCGCCGAGCGCCTTCTTCGGGAGATTCATTTTCAAGCCGACCTTCGACTCCGCCTCCAGCGCCCCGCGCAGGAGCAATGCGATCGTCTCAATCTTCTTCCGCTTGGCGGGATTCGCCCAGCTCTTCTTGTTCGCGATCAGCTTCGTGTTGGTCTCGAGCAACGTGTCGACGATCCGCAGCTTGTTCGCGCGCAGCGACGACCCCGTCTCGGTGATGTCAACGATTGCGTCGACGAGGTCGGGCACCTTCACCTCGGTCGCACCCCACGAAAATTCCACGTCTACCTTCACGCCCTTTTTCTTGAAATAGCGCTTGGTGGTCTCGATCAACTCCGTCGCCACCCGCTTGCCCGCGAGATCCGCGGCGGTCTTGACCGGTGACCCCTCGGGCACGCATAGCACCCAGCGCGATTTCAGCGTCGAGGCTTTGCTGTAGATCAAATCGCAGACTTCAACGACATCGGACTCGTTTTCCAAAACCCAGTCGTGCCCCGTCAGCCCGCAGTCGAAGAAGCCGTGCTCGACGTAGCGGCTGACCTCCTGCGCACGAATGAAACGGCCATCGAGTTCCGGATCGTCGATCGACGGACGATAGCTACGCGAGCTGGTGGTGATTTTCCATCCGGCTTTCGCGAAGAGGGCTTTGGTGGATTCCTCGAGGCTGCCCTTCGGCAGTCCGAGCATGAGAAGAGGCGCGCGTTCAGACACAGCCGACACGGCACACGCCGCGGCGAGCGCCTTCAAGCAATTTCCAGCATTCGACGCGTGCACGCGGCGCTTGCGAGGCGCCGCCGCTGCGCGAATCGACCCGGGCCACTTGGACCAATTAAGTGCTTGGCACCTAGGTTGACAACTGGGGTCCTAACCTCATACCCCTACCCTTGTTCGGCATGCCAACTACGACTCCTCCCCGCACCGAGCCCAAGCCTCTCATCGTCATTGTCGAAGACGAGGCGGAACTCGCCGATCTCATCGCCCAACACCTCGAGAAGGCTGGGATGAACACCCAGATCTGTAATCGGGGCGAACACGCGGCCCGGTTTCTGAAAAAGAATTTCGCCAACCTGATGCTCCTCGACATTACGCTACCCGATCAATCCGGGTTCGCCGTCCTCGAGCAACTCAAGGCCGCCGACATAACCGTTCCGGTCATTTTCCTCACCGGCAATGTCGAGGAGATGAGCAAGATTCGCGGACTCAACATGGGCGGTGACGACTACATCACGAAGCCGTTCAGCTACGCGGAACTGGTCGCGCGGATCAACGCCGTCCTCCGCCGCACCGAGTTGAAGGAGGACATGAACGTCACGAAAAACGTGAAGATCAATGATGTGCCGTTCGACTTCTGCGGGGCGCGGATCACGCCCGTCCGCCTCGAGATCGCGTTTCCCAAAAACGGCGTGCAAAAACTTGGCCGCAAGGAGCTCGGCATCCTCGCCTACCTCAATGCGCATCCCGGCCAGGTCATCACGCGCAAGGCGCTCATCCATTCCGTCTGGGGCACCCACGCCGACGTGAAGAGCCGCTCGCTCGATCAATACGTCGTGAAAGTCCGCGACCTGTTCGAATCGCAGGGTCTCGATCTCTCCGCCTTCCGCACCGTCCACGGCATCGGCTATATTTTCGATCCGAAGGGCGTTTCGAAAGAGGGGCGGTAACGGCGCGGGCGACGCTTAGTCGCCGTTTCCGTTCATTGCGCGAAGCGAAACTTGCCGATGGTCACCCCGGAAGCCGCCCGAAGTCGCGCCCGCCTCTACTGGGAACTCGCCGGCCTCTTGTCGATCGGCGGTCTGACGGTTTATTACCTGTCGATTTCGTGGCGGAAGTGGCCGGACCCCACGATCGATTTTGGCCGCGAGCTTTATGTGCCATGGCGCTTGTCGCAGGGCGCGCTGCTCTACCGCGATGTGGACGATTTATACGGGCCGCTGTCGCAATACCTGAACAGCATCCTCTTCAAATCATTTGGGCCCGGCCTCATGACGCTGGTGACCGCCAACCTGGTGATTTTCACGGCGATCATGGGCACGCTTTACGGATTGTTCCGGCGCGCGTGGGGGGTGCTGGCCGCACAAGTCGCCCTCGCGATCTTTGTGTCGGTTTTTGCGTTCGGCCAATACGTCGGTGTGGGCAACACCAACTACGCGACGCCCTATGCCCATGAAACGACGCACGGAATTTTGGTGTGCGTGCTGTTGACCACCGTCTTGCTCCGTTGGATCCCCGCGCCCACCCTGCGAAACAGTGTGCTCGCGGGATTTCTGTTGGGGCTCACGGCGGTCTTAAAACCAGAAATCATGCTGGCCGGCACTGCCGTCACCGTGGTCGCGATCGCGACGCGCTGGCGCACGGGCCAGCGCACTTCGCCGGCCGTCTGGATGGGCGCGGCAATGGGAGCACTGCTGCCGACGCTCGGCTTCGCGGCATTCTTTGCAACGCGGCTCCCGTGGGGCCAGGCGTTGACCTCGGCGTGCCGCGCGTGGCTCAGCGTCACGACCAGCGCTCGCTACGTCGCCGAGCCGGTGCAAATCGTGTTTCTGGGCCTCGACCGTCCGTGGGCTCACTTCCTCAACCACAGCTTCGCGGTGGGTTGCGCCCTCGCCTTCTTTGGACTGA
>JBBRLB010000021.1:0-58764 GCA_038231575.1 Opitutales bacterium
CTTCGGCAGCGGCCGCGACTTGAAACCGTTGGCGAGGAAAATTCGCGCCCGCGCGTCGGAGATCTTGTTGGCGAACGCCACCTCCTCCTCGACTTTCTGCGCCGCATCGATCGCCAGCTGAAACGCTTCGCCGGCATTCTTCGAATAGGAATTCGATTTTTTGGCGTAGCCCGAGCAGGCGATGTTGCGGGCGTTGCCGACCTGGCGCGTGAACTCGTGAATCTTTTCGGCGAAGCGGGCGACGCAGCGCACCCAGTCGTCCTTCTGCTTCAGCGCCGCGAGCGCCTCGACGTATTCCGGCCGATCGGCGCGGAGGATGTTTTCGATCTCCTCGGTGATTTGTTTTTTGATCTGCGCCTCGAGGCGGTCGAGGACGCTCACGCCCTGCCGCAGCACGTCGAGGATTTGCTGCACGACCGCGAGCCGCGCCTCGTAGTCCTCGCGCTTGCGCCTGGAGAACACCGGCCAGAAGCCCGGCTTCGCCGCCTGGATGGCCCGCAACTCCGCCTCTTTTTCCGACCACACCGGCGTGAGTTGGGCACGGCTCAGCCGCAGATGCGCCTCGCGCACCAGCAGATTTTTGAGCTTGGGATCGATTTGAGTCATGAGAATTACCGCACTCTAGCCGGCAATTTAACCGTCCCCTGATTTATAGCCGACGCGCCGCGATATCGGCAACGGAGGGAATTACCTAGGCGGAGTGCGGCGATTCGGCATCGCCGACGCGGCTTCCGCGAATCACGGCTTCCGTCCCAGGATCTTCGCAAGGTTGTCGCGCGCGTCCTTGAATTCCGGGTCCGCGCGGATCGCCGCCTCCAGGTGCTCGCGCGCCGGCCCCAGTTGGCCCCCGTTCGCCAGCATGACCGCGAGATTATTATGGGCCGCGGCGAAATCCGACTTCAGTTTCACCGCCTGCTCCAAGTGGGCGATCGCGTCCGCGCGGCGGGCGGCGACGCTCATCAACGCCGAGCCGAGATTGAAGTGGATCGCCGCATCGGCCGGCCTCAGCTCCATGGCTTTCTCCCAATGTGCAATGGCGTCCGCCTCGCGGCCGGGAATTTTGCGCAGTTGCGCGGCGAGGTTGTTGTGCGCCTCCGCGTCGCCGGGCCGGAGCCGCAACGCCGCCTCCTCGTGGGCGAGCACTTCCTTGTCATGGCCGGGGGTGCGCGCGAGTTCCAGCGCGAGAGCATGATGGGCTTCCGCGTAAGTCGGCCTGAGTCGCAACGCCGCGCGATAATGGGCCGTCGCCTCGGCTTGCCGGGCGGGAATCTTGGCCAGCTCGATCCCCAAATCATAATGCGCCTCGGCGTAGGCCGGATCGATTTTCAACGCCGCGGCGTAATGCTCCAGCGCCGGCGCGGTCCACCCGGGAATCTTGCTGAGCTCATCCGCCAGCCGCTTGTGGGCCTCCGCGCTGTGGGGCCGAAAGTGCAGCCATTGCATCGCGGCCCGCTCCACCGGCGGGTTCGCCCATTCCCGCCCGACCGTCACCATCGTCGCGATCGGCACCGAAAAATCGGTGACAACATGCTGCGCCGGCACGGCGAGCGCCGCGGCCAGCACCGGAATCGCATACCGCGTGGCGCTCCGGCCCAGTCGGGCCAATCTCACCAGGCCCTCGACCGCCAGCGGCACCAGCACCGTCTGCGATCGACTGAGATCGTTGGCGATCAGCAACGAAACGATCGCTGTGGCTCCGCCCAGCGCGGCCACCCGCAGAGCGTGATTCCGTCCACCGCTGGCACTCAGCAAAATTCCGCCGGCAAAAACAAAAATCCAGCCAAACCGCAGGCTCTCCCACAGCCCGAGAAGATGCCGTTCGATCCCAATCTCCAGCGTCTGCTGGTCCCCCAGATACGCGACCACACTCGCGGCCGCGCCGCGCAACCCCAGCCCGACACGCAGCAGCAGACACAGCGCCCCCACCAACGCCGCGACTTTTAGCACCCGGGCATTCGTGTCACCGGGTTCGCCTTCACCTGCCCGAGCCGGCCCACGACCCTGGCGCACGCACAACGCGAGCGGCAGTCCGATAAAGAAACGTTCATCGATCCACGGGCCGAGCAAGCACGCGCCCCAGACGCTCCAGCGCGAATTCCCGTGGCTGACCAGCACCAGACCCAGCACAAGCCACGAGTCGAAATATCCCAGCCAGCCGGTGGACACAAAAAACCAACCGCCCGCGCCGATGATCGTGACACCACACCACGCGAGCCACCGGTCGACGCCTTCGCGTCGTGCCACTTGGAAAATCAGCGCCAGCGCCAAAAACGCCCCCACGAACGGCAGCGCGAGCAACAGCCACCCGGGCAGGTGCAGACCGTGACCGAGCAGCGGAAACAAAAGGCGCCACTGCAAAATCCGGTGAAGGGAATCCGTTATCGGCGCAAAGGGATCCGCGAGCTGGGCCAGAACCGCCGCGCCGCGTCGCACCTCCACGCAGGCGCCCAAGCCCGGGCCTGTGACCCACGCGACAAAGACCTCCCAGCGCGGGCAAAAAAAGATCAAGAGCGTGAGAAAACTGGCGGCCCCGCACCACCCGATCTGACCAAGAGGCACCCAAGCCCGTTCAGGGGACGATGTTTTCAAGCGCTCCGGAATTTGCCCGAATCAAATTGACCCACCGAGGGTGGTGACGGCCTGCACGCAATCATCATAAATAAAATCAAGTTGGATGCCCGCGCGCCGGATTTGGGTTCCCGCGAGGATTTGCTAGGTGCTACAGTGACGCCCCGCCGTGGGAAACAATAAAGCACCAGCCCGCCCGCCCGGTCCCCGGCGGTGACATGCCGATGAGAGACAGAGCCTCCCCGCCCCCGTGCAAAGAGGGCGGCGCGAACCGCGTGCGAATTTTTCTCAGCTCACGTATGGGAGATTACCCGATAGTCGTCTGCCTCGCCGCCCGGTAGGATGCGCGCCCCCAAGAAAGCAGAGCCTTCCATAAAACCCCCGTTCTTTGTTTTCGCTTCACGGCGGCCGAAACCGCCGGGAGTTTTCCGCTTAGCGCAGCAGGAAGACCAGCAGCAGAATCAACCGCACGAGGCCGAGGCCGCCGCTGGGATAGTAACCCCAGTGTCGACTGTGCGGCCACGCCGGCAGCGAGCCAAAGACGAGGACCAGCAAGATAATGAGCAGGAGTGGGCTGATAACCATGGTGGGATAATTTTCGAGGTGTCGGTGAGCCCACTCGTTTGAGGAGTGATGTGCACCGCTATCTTCCACGTTCAGCAAACCCCGCTGTCCCCAGCGTCGGAGCGTTCTTTGGCGAGAAATTCTTAAATGGTGCCCGGGAGCGGACTCGAACCGCTACACCTTACGGCACAGGCTTCTGAGACCTGCGTGTCTACCAATTCCACCACCCGGGCAAAAGGGGGACGGTCACGACACACGCCCGCGCCACCCCGGGCAAGAAAATAGATTTCTTCCTCCGCCAAACGCCCGCCCGACCAATAGAAAATCACGCACTCTGCAAAATGAGCCTGCCAATTTGGGGTAACCAGCACTTTTGAGCCACATCCGGGCACCCTCTCCGCGTTTCATCGCGTGCGCCAGCTCGGCGCCCGGTGGCGAGATCGGGGCCGTTGGCCTCGACGCCGCTCGACGCGATGATGACGGTTTTCTTGCCCGCGCGCATCGCATCACGGACTTTCATCCACGTCAGCTTCTCGAGGAAAACCGAATCGAGCGCCGCGATTGGACGCGTCTGCGTTAGACCGGCGAGCATTTCTTCGCGAGTCGGCGTGCGCGGGCGCGGCGGCCGGAGCCAGTTGCTCCCACGTCGTCGCGCCGCCGAGAATAAACGCGAAATCGAGCGAGCGAGGAAACAGCGGCAAATTTAAGGTGACGTTTCCAGGAGCCGAGCGAGGCCCAGAGCGCCCGTGGGCGAACCACAGAGAGTCGCATTTCATCCGGAGCAAGATTGCCGAGTGCAACGTCCTCACGCAGCCTGCGTCCGGCTCTGCAACCCCACCCCATGAGAAACCCCTTTCGTCTCCTCGCGCGCGGTGCCGCCATCGCCCTCGGGGTGTTTTCCCTTGTCGACGCCGGTGCGCAGACGAACGCCAGCGACCGCACGTGGGGCACGCCTTTTCCCGCACCGGCCTTCCCTTTCGGCGCCGTTTATTTCCGGAAATCGAGTCCGCCGGAAAGCGACTGGGCCCACGACCATGAAGTCGCGGCGGGTCTGGGGATGAATATTTTTCGCCACTGGTTCATGTGGGCCTCGATCGAAAACGCGCCCGACCGCTACGACTGGGCCGACTACGATCGCCTGGTCCAGCTCGAGGGCCAGCATCAGATTAAGGTCATCATCGCCGAAAACGTCACCGGCGCGCCGGAGTGGATGTGGGACAAGTATCCGCACGCCCGCCGCCTCGATCGCGAGGGGGTGGAAAGTTATCCGGGGGTTGTGACCGGTAGCGCCACCGGCAATGCGCTGTTGTGCCTCGACAACGAGGACGTGCGCACCCGCGCGGAAAAATTCCTGACGGCGCTCGTCGCGCGTTATCGCGACAAGCCCGCGCTACTCGGCTACGATTTATGGAACGAGGGTTCCGTGCAGGAATGCACCTGCGCCGCCTCGCAGGAAAAATTCCGCGCGTGGCTGCAAGTGAAATACAGCACGATCGACGCGCTGGGGCGCGCGTGGCACCGCTCCAGCCTGGGCGACTGGGCGTCGGTTCATCCCCCGCGCGGCAACATCGGCTACGCCGACTCGCTCGACTGGCTGCAGTTCACCCGCGACAACGCCCTCCGCCTCCTGCGGTGGCGCGTCGCGCTGGTGCGCCGCCTCGATCCGCACGCGAAGATCACGGCGCACGGCACCGGCACACTCAGCGAGGTCGAAAGCCGCACGGCGGCGGACGTCGATTCCTACGGATTCACGTGGGTCGCGTCGCGCCACACCAACGCACCGTGGATGCAGTTTCGCGCCGCCGACTGGACGCGCGCCGCGGCGCACGGGAAGGAATTCTGGCATGCCGAGGCGACGGGCGGTCCGCTCTGGCTGCAGCCGCAGGTGTTGAACCGTCCACTCGAGGACGGCCGTAGTTCCGACGAGAAGGACGTGCGCGTCTGGAGTCTCATCGACATGGCGGCCGGCGCGCGCGGGATTCAGTTCACACGCTGGCGGCCGCTGCTCGACGGACCCCTGTTCGGCGCCTTCGGTCCGATGGGGATGGACGGAGCGGTCACGCCGAGGGCCGAGATGGCCGGACAACTCGCGCGGTGGGCCAACGCGCACCCCGAACTCTGGCAATCGCGCCCAGTGCGAGGCGACGTCGGCATTGTGTTCGTGCAGGAGTCGATGGACTTCGCCGGGGTGCAAGGCACGGGCGGCGGACGCGCCGCCGGCGGCGAAGGCGGCGGAAATTTCTGCGCGCAATCACTACAGGGCGCGTATCAGGCGTTCTTCGATTCCAATATCCAGGCCGACTTCGTGCGCCTTGAGGACATCGACAGCTATCCGCTGATCTACCTGCCCTACCCCACTCATCTCAAAAAATCCACGGCCGACAAACTGCGCGCTTACGTCGCGCAGGGCGGCAAGCTCGTGAGCGAAGGGTGCCCCGGCTACTTCGGCGACGGCGGTCGCGTCGGCACCACGCAACCAAATCTCGGGCTCGATGAACTCTTCGGCGCCCGCGAGTCGTATGTGCAATTCACGCCGGATCTGCTGACGCAGCTCACCGCTTCCGTCCGCGGTCACCCCGTCGGCGGCCAATTCTTCCTGCAGGAATATCAACTCGCCGGCGGGACCGCCGCAGGAAACTTCGCCAACGGCCATCTCGCCGCCGTGGAAAACAAGTTCGGCCGCGGCCAGACGCTCCTCATCGGCACCTTCCCCGGCGGCGCCTACGATCGCAGTCATGCCGCGGACACGCGGACGTTCTTCGCCGATCTCCTCGCGTGGGCTGGACTGAAACCCGAAGTCCAATCGAGCGACGCCGAGGTGATGGCGCGCCTGCATCGCGGGGCCGGCGGCACATATCTTTGGATCGTAAACCCGACGCGCGCGGCGAAGACCGTGAAAATTTCCCTGCCCGCCACGTTCAACTCCGCTACGGAACTTTGGCCGGACTCCACCCCGCCCACACTCAGCGGCAACACCGTCACCACGACGATCGCGGACCGCAATGCCGCGGTCATCCGCCTCAACTAGCATTCCCGCCGCCACCTTTCCCGCGAGGAATCCCGCTTCCACTACCCCATGAAAACCCTCCGCCTCTTCGCGGCGCGCGCCACACTCGTCACCGGTCTCGCTGCCACCTCCGTCGTTTTCGCGGACCCGCTCAAATGCGATCTGTCGAACTATCAGGCGATCTCCGGCCTCACGGCGGCCGTTGATCATGACGTGCTCACCGTCGCGTGGAGCGGCGCCGCGGGCACCGAGCTGCGCGCGCGTTACGCGCTCGATCGTGGCGCTCCGATCCTGCGCGAACTCGCCGCGCAATCGACGGGGGGCACGTGGGCGGTCCTCGGTGAAAATCTCTCGCCCGATTTTCGCGTCCAAACCGGCCGGCGTCGGATCGACTTCGCCGGGCTCGCCCCGCTGAAATTGCTCGGCATCGATACCGAATCGCGCGCCGTCATCGAGCAGCAAAACTGGGTTTCATTCTGGGATGCGCCGTTCGTCGTGCCCGGCGATCCCAAGCGCAATGTCGACATCCCGCGCACGCCCGACGAAATCCAACGCGCCGCCGCGAGCTATGCGACCACGTCCTGCGAGGTGAAGACCGACGGCGCACGGCTCGAGGTGAATTTCCCCGGGCTCACAATGGGGATCTTTTCCGGCGGACTCCGCTTCACGCACTATCGCGGGACAAATCTCGTGCGGCTCGAGGCGATCGCGAAGACCGGCAAAAATTTCGTCGCCTATAAATACGATGCGGGTCTCCGCGGATTTTCGACCGCGACACTCCCGCGCGTCCGCTGGATCGACACCGGCGGCAATGCCCAGCAATACCAGTTCGGCGGCGGCAAGCACGACGGCCCCGTCACCACGCGCGCCAAGAACCGCGTGCTTGTTGCCGAGGGCCGCGGCGGTTCGGTCGCGGTGTTTCCGCCGCCGACGGTTTTTTTCTCCGCGCGCGAAGTCGATACGAACCTCGGCTACGTGTGGTATCGCAAGGATTCCGAATCCGCCTACGGCATCGGCGTGAAGCAGGCCGACCATGAGGACGATCCGCGCTACCTCCAAAATTTCGCGCTCTACAACGCGCCGCCCGGCACGCTGCAGCGGATGGCCACGTATTTCTACGTCGGCACCGGCGATGCCGTCGCCACGCGCGCAGCCGTGATGGCGTTCACGCGCGGCGACTCGTTTGCGCCTGTCGCCGGTTACAAGACGCTCGTGAATCATTTCCATCTGCAATACGTTGATCGCCTCCGCGAGTCCGGCTCGCTCGACACGGGGCTGCCCGATCTCGCCGCCATGAAAGCACTCGGCGTGAACATCGTCGGGCTGAGCGATTTTCACGCGGACAAACTCCATCTCACCGACTCCGGTGCGCTGCGCTTCCAGGACCAGAAAGATTATTTTGAAGCCACGCGCCGCGCATCGGACAAGGATTTTCTCGTCGCCCCGTGGGAGGAGCCGAATCCGTATTTCGGCGGCCACGTGAATCTCCTCAATCCGCGGCCCTTCTTCTGGTCGAAGACGCGCAAGCCAGAGCAGCCGCTAACCGAACAGGACGGGAAGTTCGGCAAAGTTTATCACGCCGGCAGCGCCGACGACGTGCAGCAGATTCTCGATGCCGAAAACGCCTATTGGTATACGGCGCATCCGCGCACGAAGAGTTCGGCGGGTTATCCCGAAGCTTATTGGGACAAGCCGTTCGCGAAAAACGATCGCTATCTCGGCATCGCGTTCAAGCCGGGCATGGGCATGGACCTCTCGGAGGCGCGGCTCGCCGACTTCCGCGCGTTTGGTTCGCTCGACGAACTGAACAATCTCATCGCCGACTCCAACCTGCGCCCGAAGGTGCTCATCGGCGACGTCGACACTTACCAAAAGTGGCCGCACGACGACCTCTACCCCGGCTTCACGGTCAACTATGTGAAACTCGATCGCGTGCCCGGTCCCGACGAGGACTGGACGTCGATCACATCGGCGCTACGCGCGGGAAACTTTTTTGTGACGACCGGCGAAATTCTCATTCGCAACTACGCCGTCGAAGGCAGGGGCAATCAACGCACGATCGTCGCGGACGTGGATTACACCTTCCCGCTCGAGTTCGTCGAAATCGTCTCGGGCAACGGCACGAAGACCGAACGCCAAATCGTCCGCGCCACTGATCTCGGCGCGCTCGGCACGAAACGTTTTTCGATTCCCTTCGACGCCACCGGGAAAAAATGGGTGCGCTTCGCCGCGTGGGATTCCGCGGTGAATGGCGCGTTCGTGCAGCCCATCTGGCTGCACCGCTGACGAACCGAAAACGCGGCGGGCGCGATCGCGCTCAGCCACGGAGCTTCGCCTTGACCGCCTTCACTCGCGCGAGGGTGTCCCGCACGTTCTGCTCGATCGCCGGCCAATCTTTCTTGGTCAGCATTTCCTTGGTCACGAGATTGCTGCCCATCCCCATCGCGGCGACGCCAGCGCCGAGCCACGCGGTCAGTGATTCCTCGGTGGATTCCACGCCGCCGGTCGGCATCACTTTGGTCCACGGCATCGGCCCGAGCACGTTTTTCACGAAGCCCGGTCCGCCGACTTCCTTGCCCGGAAACACCTTCACAATTTCACAGCCGAGTTCCTGCGCGTCGGAGATCTCCGAGGCGCTGCCGCAACCGGGCGAATAGGGAATCATCCGGCGATTGCAGAGCTTGGCCACTTCGGCGTTGAGCGAGGGCCCGACCACAAAGTTCGCGCCGCAGTTGATATACATCGCGGCCGTGTAGGGCTCGACGATCGAGCCCACCCCGAGGATGAGCGTCGGATCCGCCTTCATGAAATGCTTCTCCAACTCGGAGAACACCTGCCACGCATGATCGCCGCGGTTCACAAACTCGACGAGCTTGCAACCGCCCCGGCTGATCGCGGCCACGACATTCTTCGCCGTCTCGAAGTCGGCGTGATAGAAAACCGGCACGACGCTGAGGTCGTAGATTGCCGTGAGCACCTGCATGCGGGTGTAGCGAGCCATGGGAGTATCGGGGATGAGGTTCGAGGGACGAAAACGGAAGGCGATTTTCTGTCGCCGCGGCCGAGTAGCAAGCGGAAAGCCTGACTTCAACGGCGCACCGCGGCGAAGAGATTTGATTTCGTTGCGCCCGATCCGGGCGCGGGACAGGTTGCCTCCGCCTCATGGAAAATCCTGCGCCACCCTCGCGTCCACCCGCTAGCGTCGTTCTCGTCGCACGCACACACTGGGCGGTCGGCGGCAGTATTCTTATTTCGATCGGGCTGCTGCACGCGGTCACGTTGCGATTCCCGATCGAGTTCGCGTCGCGCACCTATGTGATCACGGGCGGGCTCGCGGTGCTCTATGGGCTGGCCGGCACGCTCGTGTGGTTCGGCACACCGGTGGGAAAATTTCTGAGCCGCGTTTGCGGACTGCTCTATCTCGCGCGGCCCCAGCTCGGCTCGCGCCTGTGGCGCCTCATGGACTCGGAAGAATTCCAAGCGCACTTCGCTCCAGACCACTCCAGAAATTCAGAAGCCACCAAGCCCTGAGATCGTGGCTGGTCTCCTGGCTACTGAATTACTCCGAAGCCTTCTCCAAAAACTTCGTGATGTCCGGGATTTTTTTCACCCGGCGGTTGGCCGCATCGCGCACGAAGTAAGGATCGACCTCGGGCGTCGCCTCGATCTCCTCCTCGTCGTCGTCCGTCACTTCATCCTCCTCGATCACCTCGCCCTCAGAGTCGGTGAAGATCCAGTCCTGCTCGGCGTCGAACGCATGCGTCATCCGCCGCGCCACGGGATCGAGCACGAGCGCGGGATTTTTCACGCGGCCGTTTTTCACGAAATCGAAAAGGCACGGCATGAACTGCCCGGCGAACCTCGCTTGAAAATCGCTCAGCCATTTGTTCTGCACGCCCTCGCGCTGGTTCAGCAACACGACGTCGGAGAAATGCACGCAGGCCTCAAACCACGCGACGAGCGCCGGATTTTTTTCCACGAGCTGGCAGTTCACGACGCAGAGCACGCGCGCGATCTCGCCGCCTTGCGCCTCGACCCACGGCTTGAACGCCTCGCATTGCTCGACCGGATTGCGCCGGCCGTCGGCGATGAAGAACACGTGGGTCGCGCCCGCCGGCAGCTCGCCGTCGATCCCGCCCTCGCCGAGCCAGCGCCAGCGCGCGACTGCCCCGAGTTTTTTTTCCAGCGCCTCGTTCGTTTCCTCGGAATCGGCGAGCAGCACCGCCGCCTGCGCGCCTTCGCCCAGCCCGCCCTCGATCAGGTCGGCCAGCACTTCGCGCCGGCCGGAACCGGCGGCGCCGAGAATCAGATAGACGAGAGGTTTCGCGACCGGCGGCATGATTAAACAGGAAGGCCGGGAAGAACGGGAAGACAAGCCGCGGGGAATTTTTCTCCCCGGCCTTGCCGTTCTTCCGGTTCAGCAATCAAAACTTGAACACCTGATTCTGCGCCGCGTGCCGCAGCCAGTGATCCACCAGCACGAGGGCCGCCATCGCCTCGACGATCGGCACCGCGCGCGGGACGACGCACGCGTCGTGCCGGCCGCGGCCGGTCAGTTCGGTCGCTGCGCCGTGAATGTCCACCGTCTGCTGCGATTGCATGATCGTGGCGGTCGGTTTGAAGGCCACGCGGAAAACGATTTCCTCGCCGTTGCTGATGCCGCCTTGCACGCCGCCGCTGCGATTGGTCGCGGTGCCCACGCCGCCGCCGGCGCGCGGCACGAATGCGTCGTTGTGCTCGCTGCCGCGCAGGAGCGTCCCCGCGAAGCCGCTACCGATCTCAAAACCTTTGGTCGCCGGCAGCGAGAGCATGGCCTTCGCGAGATCCGCCTCAAGCCGGTCGAACACCGGTTCGCCGAGCCCGGGTGGCACGCCGCGCACGCGGCACTCGATCACCCCACCGACGGAATCGCCCGCCGCGCGCACGGCCTTGATTCGCTCGATCATTTTTTCGGCGGTCGGCCGATGCGGGCAGCGCACGGGCGTCGCCTCGACCTCTGCCAGCGTCGGAAAGTTTTCGATCGCGCCCACCGGCAGTGTGAGGTCGTGCACTTGCGTGAGCCACGCGCGGATTTCGATCGGCGTGCCCCCCGCCGCGGCTGCCCCCGTCGAGAGAATTTTTTTCGCGATCGCGCCGGCGGCCACGCGCCCGATCGTTTCGCGCGCGGAGCTGCGGCCGCCGCCCCGATGATCGCGGATGCCGTATTTCGCCGCGTAGGTGAAGTCGGCGTGCGAGGGGCGGAATTTGTCGCGCATCTCGTCGTAGGCGCCGGGCCGCGCGTCGGTGTTGCGCACCAGCAGCGAAATCGGCGCGCCGGTCGTGCGGCCCTCGAAGATGCCGGCGAGAATCTCGACCTTGTCCGCCTCGGCGCGCGGCGTGACGATGTCGCTCTGCCCGGGCCGGCGCCGGTCGAGTTCCACCTGAATCTCCGCCTCGGTGATGGGCAAGCGCGGCGGGCAGCCATCGATGACCACGCCGACGGCGGCGCCGTGGCTTTCGCCCCAGGTGGTGATGTGAAAAAGTTTTCCGAAACGGTTCGGCATCGCGAAGCGAAAGCGTTGGCGGGGCACCCCAGCCCGGCAAGCGGCAAATCCGGCCGGCCACCCCGGATCGCAATCACCGATGACCCAGCCGGGCTGAAACATCGGCGAGAGCGGCCGCCCTGCCGCTTTCCTCCACTGCACCCTAATCCGCGGCAACTTTTCCCGCGTGTTGCCGTCTCTTCTAGCCACACAAGACCGTTTACAAGCCACGCCCTTTAACCTCTTATCCCCGTTCCACGTCGCGGCGCGTCCGCCCTCCCAATTTTCCGCCCACTCTGTATGACCCCGCGTTTCGTCCGCTTCGGCCTCGCCGTTCTTTTCGCCTTCGCCGCGCTCACCGCGCCCGCCCAGCCTCCGGCGCCCGCCACCCCCACGGCCAACCCTCCGGCCAATTCTGACGACGAACTCGTCTCGCTCAAACTCCCGGACGCCGACATCGACACGATGCTCACGTCGCTCGAAGCGCTCACCGGCCGCACCGTGCTCCGCCCCGCCGCGCTCCAGACCGCGACCTATAATTTCAAAACGCCGAAGCCGATGCCGAAGTCCGAGGTCGTCCTCGCGCTCGAGACCGTGCTCATGCTCAACGGCATCAGCGTCGCGCCGCAGGGCGACAAGTTTCTCGTCGTCACGCAGCTTCAAAACGCCCGCAGTTCGTCCCCCGAGATGATCACCGGCTCCGCGTTTGATCAGCCGCCGAGTGGCAAGATCGCGGTGAAGCTCTTTCAACTCGAGTTTCTCCGCGTAAACGATCTGCAGCCGCTCATGCAGGGCGTGCTCAATGTGCAGTTGATGGGCGCCGTCCTCCTGCCGACGGCCAACGCCGTGCTCGTCACCGACAGCGTCAGCAACCTCCAACGCCTCGAAGCGCTGCTGAAGAGCATCGACAAGCCCACCACCGCCGGGATGACGCCGAAATTCTATCCGCTCCATAGCGCCAAGGCCGCCGACGTCGTCACCCGCCTCCGGACGATCTTCCAGCCGCTGCAGCAGCAGCTCGGCCAGACGACCACCTACAATTCCGACGATCGCACCAACCAGATCATCCTGATGAGCGATCCGCGCCAATACCCGCTTTTCGACAGCGTCATCTCGAAGCTCGACGATGCCGCCGCCGAGCCGGACATTCACAACGAGGTTCTCTATCTCAAGAACGCCGTGGCCACCGAAATGGTCACCGTCATCACGCAGCTCGTCTCCGGCCAGATCGCCGCCGCCCAGCGCGCCAATGCGCAAAGCGTCCGCCTCGGCCAGGGGATCAACAACGCGACGGCCAATGTCGTCGGACCCGTCGTCAATCCGGCCATTCCCGGCGCGCCCATCGCGCCCGTCAATCCCGCGATCACGGCCGCCCTCGACGGCACCGCCGTTCCGACTTCCAACGCCTTCAGCAGCCTCGCTTCCGCCTTTGCCGACAAACGCAGTAATTCCATCATCGTCACCGGCACTTCGCAGGACATCCGGCTCATCCGCGAGGTCGTCGACAAGCTCGACATCGTGCTCCCGCAGGTCCGCATCGAGGTCGTTATCGCCGAAGTCACGCTCGACGATCAAGCCACCTCCGGCATCAGTGCGCTCGGCCTCAAGATCCAAGGCGACAAGCTGGTCGGGTTCAACGGCGCCGCGGCGGGAGCGAGCATCGCCAGTCCCGGCAGCGTCACGGACCTCGCGACGATCTCGCCCCTGGGCATCAGCAAATACATGGATCTGTCCGCCTTCATCAGCCTCTCGACCACGCCACGCAAGAGCACCTCCACCATCCTCACCGTGCCCTCCGTCGTCACCAGCCACGGCAATCAAGCCAAGTTCTTCGACGGCGAAACGCGCCCGGTCGTCACCGGCTCGACGAGCACGCCCACCGCCGCCGGCAGCGCCACCACCAGCTCAACGGTAAACCAACAGCAAATCGGCACCACGCTCACCGTCACGCCGTTCATCGGCAACGACGGCTCCGTTCAAATCAATCTCGTGCAGGATGTCAGCGACGTCACCGGCACCGTCACGGTCGACGGCAATACCCAATACGTCATCGGCACCCGCCAGACGACCCAATACATCACGGCGCAAAGCGGCGAAATCATCGTGCTCGGCGGTTTTCGCAAGAAGACCGAGTCCAAAGGCACCAGCCGCCTCGGGCCCATCCCGATCCTCGGCGATCTGTTCGGCACGCGCACGCGGCAGAACCGGCATCAGGAATTGGTGTTCTTCCTCCGGCCCACGGTGCTCACCAACAAGCCGAGCGACAACCTTGAGACGATGAAGCATGTCGACGCCCTCCCGACCCGCGACGAAATCCACAAGGAGATCGATCCGAATTACGTTCCGCCGAAGAAATCGATCTTGGACAAATTGCTTCTGAAGTGATCGCGCGACCCGCGCCCTTCCGCCCATGACCGCGCTTGACCAGGAAATCCTTTTGCCCGCGGCGCTCGCCTCGCGGCTCAGCGACGAGCAACGCCAGGCGGTGTTCGAAGCCCCGCGTGAAAAACGCCTCGAGGTCCTCGCCGCCGCCCTCGCCCGGCCCGAGCCGGAGATCCTCGCGCACCTCGCCACGGCCGCCAGCCTCAACGTCGCCAGCAATCTCGAGACCGATCCCGACGCCCGCGGCCTGCTGCCCGCGCGCCTCGTCCACGAATTTCAAATCATCCCGATCCGCTTCGGCCCGCCGATCGCGGAGACCGGTGACGCCGACACGCCGATGCCGGCGCCGCACACCATTCCGCTGCACCTCGCGACCGCGTGGCTGCCCGACGCCGTGATGACGGACTGGCTCCGCACCTTCACGCCGCGCCCCCTCGTGTGGCACCTCGCGGTGCCAGAGCGCATCCACCAGCTGATCATCGAGAATTTCGGCGTCGGCTCCGGCTCCCTCGAGGACAGCGATGAAAGCTACGTCGCCCCCGAGGCCCAGCAGCAGAATGAGGAAGTCGTCGACGAGGACGCCGCGGTCGTCCGCTTCGTTACCGACGTCATTTCCCAAGCCATCGCCGATCAGGCGACGGACATTCACTTCGAGCCGCAGGAGGGCCAGCTCCGCATCCGCTACCGCGTCGACGGCCTGCTCGTGCCCGTGCCCGTGCCGGAAAATCTGCTCCGCTTCCAGGACGCGATTATCTCGCGCCTGAAGATCATGGCGCGGATGAACATCTCCGAGAAACGCCTGCCACAGGACGGCCGCATCAATTTTAAGGCCAACGGCATCGTCCTCGACATCCGCGTCTCGACCGTCCCGACGATCTACGCCGAATCGATTTCGCTCCGCCTCCTCAACCAGAAGAAGGAAGCCTACACAATGGATCGCCTCGGCATGAGCGCCGAGGAGCAGTCGCAGATCGTCAGCATTCTCGACTATCCGCACGGCATCATCCTCGTCACCGGCCCAACCGGCTCTGGTAAGTCGACCTCGCTCAACGCGTTTCTCCGGAAAATCAACTCCACCGATCTCCGCATCATCACGATCGAGGATCCGATCGAGTATGAGGTGCCCGGCGTGAACCAGATGCAGGTGCGCCCGGAGATCGGGCTCACGTTTGCCGACGCCCTCCGCCACGTCCTCCGCCAGGATCCCGACGTCATTATGGTCGGTGAAATCCGCGACAAGGACACCGCCGAGATCGCGATCCGCGCTTCGCTCACGGGTCACTTGGTGTTCTCGACGCTGCACACGAACGACGCCCCCGGCGCCATCACGCGTCTCGTCGACATGGGCATCGAGCCGTTCCTCGTCGCCTCCGCGATCGAGCTGGTGATCGCACAGCGCCTCGTGCGCCGCCTCTGCGCCGAGTGCTCGAAGCCGGCGCCGGTGAATAAAATCAAGCTCCGCGAAAACCTCGCGATCCTCGGCGTCAATGAAGCCGAGGCTGAACTGATCGAACAACTCAAGTCGCCCGTCGGCTGCGACCGCTGCCGCGGCACCGGTTACCGCGGCCGCGTGGGCATCTTCGAAATTTTCCGCCTCAACGACGAAATGCACGAAATGGTGCTGAAGCGTGAGAGCACGCGCAGCCTCGCCGATTGCGCCCGCAAAAACGGCATGCGCACGCTGGGTCAGAGCGGCTGGGAAAAAATCCGGACCGGCCTCACGACGTTCGACGAAGTCTTGCGCGTCGTGACGATTACCGACGCCTGACCATGGCCCGTTTCGCCTACACTGCGCGTGATCGCGGCGGGAAATCCGTCAGCGCCGATCTCGACGCCCCGAGCCGCAAGGATGCGCTCCGCCTGCTCGCCGCCCGCGGCCTGCAGGTCGCGTCCGTCAACGAAGTCGCCAGCGCCACGCCCAAGTCGGCGGCCGCGGGCAAAGACGCGAAGAATGGCGCGGCGTCCGCCGCCGCCGCGCCCGCCCGCGGCCTCTCCCGCGCCGCGCGCCGCGCCGCCGCGCTACCGCCGACGAATCGCGAGCGCCTGCCCTTTCTCGAAGCGCTGTTCGATCTGATGACCAGCGGGCTGTCCGCCGGTGAGGCCGTGCGCCTTCTGTCGATCCGCATCAAAGAACCGCAGCTTCGCTCGCTCTGCGCAGGACTCTGGGAACGCATCAGCGAAGGCGCGCCGCTGTCGCGCGCGATGTCAGAATTTCCCCAGGTCTTCGACACCTCGATCACCAATCTCATCCAGGCGGGCGAAGCGACGGGTTCGCTCACTGACACCGTTCAGCGCCTGATTCAGCATCTCACCGAACAGAAGGAACTGCGCCGCCAGTTGCTCACCGCGCTCGCCTACCCGTGCTTCATGGTGGTCGTCGCCGGTGGCGTGATTTTGTTTTTCCTGTTTTTCCTGCTGCCGCGGATGCAGTCGCTGCTCACGTCGCTGGGCGGCAAGCTGCCGACCCCGACCAAGATCTTGATCGGCGTTTCCGATTTTTCACTGCACTACGGCATCTTCGTCATCATCGCGCTGGTGTTCGCCATCGTATCGTTGTGGCGCTGGCGCGCGACCGAGGCCGGCCGGCAGGAAACGGATGCGTGGCTGCTGAAGCTGCCGCTGGTCGGCCCGTTCGTGGTTTCGCAAACCGTGCTCGCGCTCAGCCAGACACTCTCGGTGCTGCTCGAAAACGGCATCACCGCGGCCGAGGCGCTGCGCATGACGGAAAAGCAAATTGCGAACCGCGTGCACCGCGCCGCGTTCGGCATCGCGATCGGGCGCGTGCTGGAGGGCGAGGCGCTGTCGGTCGCGTTCGCGCGCACGGGCTGCTTCCCCGATCTGGTGCTCGACCGGCTCGCGGTCGGCGAGAACACCGGCAACGTCGTCCCCAGCCTCAAGCAAATCGCGTCGACCTACCAGAAGCTGATTTCGAACCAGCTCAGCATGTTCACCAAGGTGATCGCGAGCGGCGTGCTGATGGGTGTGTTTATTTTCGTCGGCTTCATCGCGTTCGCGATCGTGAGTGCGGTGTTCTCGGTCAGCGCCAGCTTCAAGCTGGGCAGTTAAGCGGCGCAGCCCAACACCCACCCCCAAGCCCGAAAGGAAAAAATCCCCGCCCGGCGAGGCGTGGATTTTGAGATTTCGACTATTGGCGCTGGAAACTGGCCGCGCCGCGCACCGGTTAAGGCACTTCGTAGACCTCGACGATCGCGAGACCGCTGGTGCCGCCGCCGCCCTTGGCCTGCGCGGTGTAGCCGCCGGCCGGGAGCGTCACGATCAACATCGCATCCTTGGATTGGGTGTTGCCGATCGCGAAGGCGTTGACCCGCGCTCCAGCGTTGATCAATTGCGGGTCGGCGCCCCAGTCGTCGTTGCTGGCAATCTGGGTCGAAAGACTGTTGAAGAGCGTGAGCTGCGGATCGGCGAGCGTGCCGCTCGTCACGCCGACGGCGGCAAGGCCGGGGCCGACGACGCGAATCAACACCGTCTTCGCGGTGGCGCCGCCGATGGTGAACCCGAGCGTGAGGAGGCCGCCGGAGGGAATGGACTTGAGGACGGAGACGTTGACGAGCCGCGAACTCAAGGGCGTGAACGTGCCCACCGGCGTCGCGTCGTAAATCTCCGCGATGGCCGTGCCGGTCGAGCCGCTGACCCCGCTGACGGCCACCGAGTAGTTGCCCGGTGTGAGACTGGGTTGGAAGACCATCGCGTCCTTCGAAGCCGAACCCGTAAACGCAAACGCGCCGACGCTGACCATGGCGTTGGTCAGCGCGGTGACGGTCGAGGCGTCGCTGCCCCAGTTATCGTTTGAGGCCACCGCGACGGAGCTCCCGTTGAAAAATGTAAGCTGCGGATCACCGATGGTGCCGGGGACGCCGAGTGCGCCGAGCGACGGGCCGACCGCGCGCACGACGAGCGCCTTGCTGCCGCTCGTGCCGGCGCCGCCGATTACGGTGCCGACCGTGAAGCTCGATCCGGCGGTAATGTCGGTCAGAACGGAAAGATTCGTGAGCCGGCCCGGGTCGTTGGTCGAGGTGACGGTGAGCGTGGCGTTGCTGCTCGTGGCCGAGTTGACGCTGTTCGTCACGACAACGGAGTATACGCCGGCCGTCGTGGCGTTCGCGCCGTTGATCACGAGCGTCGCGCCGTTCCCCCCGCTGACACCGTTGACGCCGTTGGCCACGTTTTGACCGTCTTTGCGCCACTGGTAGGTCAGTGGCACCGAGCCATTGGCGACGACGCTGAAGACCACCGTGCTACCGGTGCTGACGTTTTTCGACACGGGTTGTCCGGGAATCGTCGGCGCGACCGGAGTTGGGGCAGCGCCCAGTGTCAGCGTCGCCGTGCTGCTGGTCACGAGGCCGCCGGGCGCGATGATCATCGCGGAATAGCTGCCCGCATCGGCCGCCATGACGTTGTTGATCGTAAGACCGCCGCCGATGAAGGAGTATTTGTTGCCGTCGATGTTGAGTTGCTGGCCGTTGAACGACCAGAAGATCGAGAGACTGCTGTTTGGGGTGGGAGCCACACCGCCGACCGTGACCCCGAGGTTGAATGTTGCCCGGCCGCCAGCGACCGCCGTCTGATTGGTTGGCTGCGCGATGATGACCGGCAGCGGAAAATTCGATCCGGTCGCTTGGGCCGAGACATAGAACCTCAGCCCCTTCGTGAAGATTCCGACGGCGACGCCGCCGGACACGGTGGTGGTGTCGAGTGTGGTAATCGTGTCGAACTGGACCTCACCCGTGTAGAGGCGTCCATTGGTCAGGGCACCGGCGGGAATGACGATCGTGGTCAGCGGTGTGCTCGAAGGCGTGATGCCGGCCACGGCGACGCTGGCCGCCTGGTTCGAAACCGGCTCGGCGCTGCTCGAAAAATCCCGAATGCGGATCTCCATGTGACCGGCGACCCCCGCCGTCGCATAGGTCGCGAACGTCGTGAAGGTAAGCGTCGTGGTCTGCGCCGGATTCACGACGAGGACGCCGTTGACCCACGTGCCACCACTCGTGATTTGCGGCGTGGCCGCGGGATAGTTTTCGGTCGCGAGATTGAACGACAGCGGGGCGATGCCGCCCCCGGACATCCGGTAGACGCCGTTGGGGAACGCCGCGTCAAGATCGGCCTTGGTCGCGAAGGGCAGATCGGTTTTGTAACTTTGATCCCCGGAGGAGAAGTTGAGCGGAATCACCGTGCCGGCCGGCGCGGTGAAAGTGGTGTTGACCGCCGCCGACGCCGAAAAATTAAACGGCTGCGACGGATCGGCGACGGGAGCGCCACTGGAGTTTTGAAAATATCCCTGACTCTTCGAGACGGAATAGAACGCCTGGGCGTGGGCGGCGGGAGCAGCCCATCCAAAAACGCCGGCCACGGCGGCGGAAACGAGGACACGAAAGCGCAAATTCGAATTCATGGGATTCAGCGAGGGGAAGGAACTCTGACGTGAACGAGGGGAAACGACGTGAGGATAATTTTTCTTTCTCCCGCCAGCAATGCACATCTTCCCCGCAACGCCGGGAAAATGCCCTGCCGGCCGAGTGCAGGTGTTTTTGTTTTCGACTGACCGCATGGACCGGCGCTACAGCTTTCGGCCATGTCTTCGTCGAAACTCGTGCTTGTCACCGGCGCGGCCGGCAATGTCGGCCAGACGGTTTTCGCCGGCTTGCGTCCGCACTTCGCACTGCGCGCGTTCGATCGCGTGCCGACCCCCGGGGATTCCGCCGCGCTGCTCGGCGACCTTGCAGATCGCACGGCGGTGGAGCGCGCGGTGGTGGGCGTCGACACGATCATTCATCTCGGCGGCTGCCCGCGCATGGACGCGGACTTCATGCGCGACCTGCTCAAACCGAACATCGAGGGCCTGTGGCACATGCTCGATGCGGCGCGGCTCGCTGGCGTGAAGCGTTTTATTTTTGCGAGCTCGTGCAATGTCGCGTTCGGTGCGACCGAGTTGACCCACCTGACGACGGACACGATCCACCCCTTGAATCCCTACGGCGCCACCAAGGTCTTTGGCGAAGCGATCGGACGCTGGTTCGCCGACACCTACGGGATGGAATTTCTCGCGGTGCGCATCGGCTACTATCGCAGCCGCTACGCAGAGCTGAGGCTGGACGATCCCTGGCACCGCCGAATCTGGCTGGGCTCGCGCGACCTCGTGAAATTCTTCCGTCTCGCCGTCGAGGCGCCGCATTTTGGCTACGGGATCGTCTACGCCTGCTCGCGCTGCCCGGAAAATTATCTGGATCTCACGAGCGCGCGGGCATTGCTCGGTTACGAACCGGAGGAGGACGTGCCGCCGGCGCCGTAGGGGGTGGCGCGCTCCGGGCGCGCGCCGATCGCTCCGCCGGGGACTGCCGCGCGCGGAGCGCACGGCCCACCCGGCTCACGGGATTTCGTAAACCTCAACGATCGCAAGGCCCGCCGCCGCGCCGACTCCGCTCACCACCGCGCTGTAGTTGCCCGGCGTAAGCGTGACGAGGAGCATCGCATCCCGGCTCGCCGGGTTTGCCACCGCGAACGCCCCGACGCTCGCGTTGACCGCCACGAGTTTCGGCTCACCACCCCAGTTGTCGTTTTCGAGAATTTTCTTCGACGCCCCATCGTATAGTTGCACAAACGGATCCGCCAGCGTGCTGGCGCTGGGGACGCCTAGCGCCGCGAGGCCGGGGCCAATCGCGCGGATCAGGACGGTGCGCGAGGTGTTGCCGCCAATGACGAAGCCGGCCGTCACCGAGCCGCCGGATGGAATTTGTTTCAACACCGAGACGTCGAGCAGACGCGGCGTGGAGGCGCTGAAGGTGCCGCCCGCCGTGCCGTCGTAGATTTCAGCAATGACCGTGCCGGTCGCGCCACCCACACCGTTGACGGTGACGGTGTAGCCGCCCGGGATCAGCGCCGGGTTGAAAATCGCGGAATCCTTGGAGGATGCCGTGACAAAACTGAAGGCCCCGAGCCGGCTGAACACCGAACTCAACGTGGGGCCGTCGGCCGCGCCCGAACCGATGGGCGTGCTCCAGTTATCGTTGGTCGCGACCACCGCGTTGGTGCTGGAGAAAACCTGCAGCGTGGGATCCGCGAGGGCCCCGGGCACGCCGAGCTGCGTGAGCGAAGGGCCCGCGGCACGGATGAGCAGCGGCTTGGTCACGCCCGCCGCGCCGCCCCCGACGACGGTGCCAACGGTGAATGACGGCTCGCCCGCTGTGAGCGCGGCGTTGACGGAAAGATTAATCAACCGGCCGACGTCCGTCGTGTTGCTGAACGCGAGCGCGGCATTGGTGCTCGACAAAGTCCCCGCGGAATTGGTGACCACGACGGAGTAAGTGCCGGCCTGCGCGGTGCCGGCAGGCAAGATGAGGCGCGCACCGGTGGCGTCGGCGATGTCGCCGTTGTTGAATTTCCACTGGTAGGTCGGAGTGGGCACGCCGGTCGCCACGACGTTGAAGACGGCGGAGGACCCCGTCGCGACGCTTTGCGAAACCGGCTGCGTGGTGATGACCGGCGCGCTCGCGGTGGCGGTGACGGTCACCGCCATCGTGCTCGAAGCGAAATTGTTGTTCGCGTCGCCGGCGCGGACGGAAAGCGTCGCGGTGCCGACTCCAACCGGCGTGATGGCGAGCGAGGATCCGTTGAGCGTGGCGGTGACGACCGCGGAATTGTTGTTGGCGACGGCAAAGTTCAACACGGCCGGCGCCGTGTTGGTGGTAGGGTAAAGCGGCACCACGGTGACCGAGGTGACGACGATGAAATTCGCGAGCTGGATGGACGCCTGACCCGTCACCACGTCGCGCAACGGCAGCGTCGCGAACACGCCACCGTCGACGTTGAACGTCGGCAGCGCAGCGATCGCATCCACCACCGACATGCCGGAGCCGAGGACGCGCGCGAAGACGGCGTAGCCGCCCCCGTTGCCCGTGCCGAGGGCGGTGGTGTTGTCGTCGACGTTGAAAAACCACTCGCTCGTCGCGCTGTTGAGTGCACTGGTGCGCGCCATCGCGAGCGTGCCGCGGACGTTGGGTAGTTTGTATTCCAGAGCGATGGGAGAGTTGCGCCCGATGCTGGTGCCGTTCGGCGGCGTGTAACCGCCGCCCTGGACAATGCGGTTGGTGTTGTTCGGCCCGAGCGGCGTCGAACGATGGACGATCGTGTTGTTGTAGTTTTTCTTTTCCGGGCTTTCCGGCCCATTCACGTAGCTCAGGAAATTAGCTACGCTCAGCGGCGCATCACTCGCGAGGAGATCGACGTTGAACTTGCCGAGCACGGTGTCGAATTGCGCGACCTGGCCGGTGATGCCCGGCACGGTGAAGTAACTCCGCAGATCGATGTTCACCGCAGCGCTGCCGGCGCCCAGCGTCTGGGCGGGGAGGGCCTGCGTGAGCGTGGGCACGGTGGATTGCGCGCGCGCGGCGGCGGCCAAGGCGAGCATTGCAATGAGCAAGGCGAGACGACGAAGAAAATCCATGGAATCAGGTTAGCCTAGGCATGACGCCCGCGCCAATCTGATTGTTCCGGGGAAAAACTTTTCGTTCCGGGCTCAGCGGACCTCGTAAACCTCGACGAGTGCGAGGCCGCTCACGGTGCCCACGCCCCTGACCTGCGCGGAATAGCTGCCGGGAGCCAAAGTGACGAGCAGCACGGCGTCCTTGCTCCCCGTGTCGGAGAGGGCAAATGCGCCCACCGCCGTCATCGCGCTGCGCACTTGAGTGTCGCCGCCCCAATTATCATTGATCGCGACGGACGTGGAGGCGGCATTGAATAACTCGAGTTTGGGATCGACCAGAAAGCCGCTCGTCACGCCCACTCCGGCCAATCCCGGTCCAATCGCGCGCACCAAAACCGTGAGCGCCGTGTCGCCCTCAATAACGAACCCTGCCGTCAGGAAATCACCGGCCGGGATCGTTTTCAGGACGGAAACATTGACGAGGCGCGGGGCGGTCGCGGCAAAGTTGGCGGCCGCATCGTAAATCTCCGCGATCACCGGGCCGCTCTGGCCGGGGGCTCCGGAGACTTGCACGGAGTAACTGCCCGCGGGCGTCGTATCGTTGTAGAGCGCGGCATCGAGCGACGTCGTGGCGACGAAGGGAAACGCCCCCACTCGCGCGAAAATCGGGGCGAGCCCCGCGACCGTGCCCCAGTTGTCATTCGCGGCGAAGGCCGACGCGCCCTGAAACATCGTGACCTTCGGATCGGGCAGCGCGCCGGGCACGCCGAGCTGGCCGAGCGAGGGCCCGGCGGCGCGCACGAGGAGCGGCTTGTTCCCGGAGATCCCCGGCGGCCCGATGACGGTGGCGACGGTGAAGCCCGGATCGGCGGCCGTGATGCGCGCGAGCACCGAGAGGTTTTTCAAATGGCCGGGATTGTTGGTCGGCTGCACGATAAGCCGCGCGACGCTGCTCGCGACCGTGTTGGAGGTGTTGCTGATCGCGACCGTGTAGTTGCCCGCGATCACATTTGCGCCGGTGAGCACGAGTGTGGGACTCGTCGCCGTCGTAATCGCGAGGCCGTTGCGCTGCCACTGATAGGTCGGCGTGGGCACGCCATTGGCCAGTGCGGTGAACACCACCGTCGCGCCCGCCGCCACCGTCTGGGAGGTGGGCTGCAACAGAAACGCCGGCGCACTCGAGGTGGCGTTGACGTTGAGCGAGGCGGCGGCGCTGAGGACCGTGCCGAAACTGTTCGTGACGGCGACCGCGTAATTACCCGCATCGCTCAAAAGCAAATTGCCGATCGAGAGCGAGGAGCCGGTGGCGCCGGGAACATCGATCCCGTTGTGCTTCCACTGGTAGGTTGCGCCAGCTCCTGTCGTGACGCCGATGGTGAACGTCGCGGATTCGCCGACGGCCGAAACGAGATCGACGGGCTGCGAGGTAATCGTCGGCGGGCCCGAGGCGTTGCTCGGCGAAATCGTGAACAGGATGGTGATCGGGACGCTGGAATTGCCCTGCGCGTTCGAGAATTCCCAGGCCTGGATCTTCATCGAAAAACTTCCCGCGGTCGTCGGCGTGCCGCTGATCGAACCCGACCCGAGCTGATTCGTGACGTTGAGGATATTGGTCGTGGGGTTGAGCCCGGGCACCGTGATGCCGGGCGGAACGCCGGTGATCACATAAGACAGCGCGTTGGTCGGCGCATTATTCGTCACAAATCCAATCTGGGCGATGGGCGTGCCAACGGTGCCGTTCACGGAGTAAGTGCTGGCGACGACCTGCGTCGCGCCAGCAAGCGAGTGGATCGCGCCGAACGAAGCCGCCGCCGCAAACGCCGAGCGCACGACGGCGCCGAACGGCGCGGCCCAGGTGCCCTCCTCCGCGAGCAGCGCGGCGGGCACGACCGGTGTGCGTTGCAGCAGCGCCAGCAGTAGCGCACCGGGCAGATTCAGCCACGACAGGCGGCGCGCAAGAGGAGCGGAGAATTTCATGCGACGGGAGCAAACCGAAACTGTCGGTCCGTTCCCGCCATGGCAATCTGTCCGCAATAATCTTAAGGCGGGGGCCAACCGGCCCTAGTCGCCGAGGCGCGCGGGCTTTACGGCACGTCGTAAACCTCGACGATCGCGATCCCGGAGCTGCCGTTCACGCCTTTCACGACCGCGGTGTAATTGCCGGGCGCGAGCGTGGCGATGATCACGGCGTCCTTGCTCGCCGGGTTGCTGAAACCGAACGCACCGACGGACGTGAAGGCCGCGTTGACCTGCGGGTCGCCGCCCCAGTTGTCATTCGACGCCAGCACCGTCGCGCCCGAATAGAGATCGAGCTGGGGGTCGGGCATCGTGCCGCCCACGCCGAACGCGGCGAGCGCCGGGCCCACCGCGCGGATCAGCACCGTGCGCGAGGTCGAGCCCGCGAGGTTGAAACCGACGGTGAGCGACTCGGTGGATTCGATTTGTTTCAACACGGACACGTCGAGGAACCGGTGCGTCGCCGCGCTGAACGAGGCCGAGGGCGTCGCATCGTAGAGTTCGGCGAGCACGAGGCCAGTCGCCCCACCCACGCCGGAAACTTTCACCTAGTAGGCGCCCGGCGCCGCCGCCGGCAGAAAGATCGCGGCGTCCTTCGACGCCGCGGAGGCATAAGCGAACGCCCCCACTGAGGTGAACGCGCTGGAGAGCGCGGTCGTGCCCCCCCAGTTGTCATTCGAGTCTGCGAGCGTCGAGCCCGCGAAGAGTTCGGCCTTGGTGTCGGACACCGCGCCGACGACGCCGAGTTGCGTGAGCGACGGGCCGGCCGCGCGAACCAGCAGCGGCTTGGTGCCGCCGCTGCCGCCGCCGATCACGGTGGCGACCGTGAAGTCCGGCACGGCCGCGGTGAGCGTGGCGAAAATCGCCAGATTAGTGAGATGCCCGAAATTCGACGCGGTCGTGAGCGCGAGCGTGCCGGCCGCGCTCGTGACGTTCGTGACGGAATTACTGGCGACCACGGTGTAGCTGCCGGCGTTCGCCACAGTCACGCCCGTGAGAATCAGCGAGGATTTCGTGGCGCCGGCAATCGCGACGCCGTCTCTGCGCCACTGAAACGTGGGCGTGGGCGTGCCGGTCGCCGTGACGTTGAAGGCCACCGTCGCTCCCGCGATGACCGTCTGCGAAAGCGGCGACTGCACAAACGAGGGCGCGACCCCCTGCGTCGTCGGCGGTGAAACTGTGACGACGGCGGCGCTGCTCAAGACGGTGCCGACGGAATTTGTGACCGCGACCGTGTAAGTTCCCGCGTCGGCCACCTGGGCCGCTGAAATCACGAAGGTGGCGTTCGTCGCGCCCGTGATGGCGGTGCCGTCCTTGCGCCACTGAAACGTCGGTGCCGGCGTGCCGCTCGCGGCGGTCGTGAGCGTGAGGGTGCCGCCCGCGATTACGCCGAAGGACTGCGGCTGGGCCGAAATGCTCGGGAGCGTGTTGACCGGCGTGACGTCGGAGGCGGCGACGTTGATCGTGAAACTCGCGGTGGTGGTGGTGAGCCCGCCGAGCGCCGCAAACTCGAAGGCCTGCAGGGTAAAAGTGTAGTTCCCGGGGGCGGTCGGGGTGCCCCGCAACACCGGCGTCGTCGAGTTGATGCCACCGATCTTGCCGCCGTAGCCATCATCCACGCCACCACCTGTCGCGTCGAGCGTGCCAGGGCCCGTGAGCGCGATAGTGGGATTTTCCGTGGTCGAGAGCGACATGCCGGGCGGCAGCGAACCGCCGACTTTCCACGACATAATATTTTGTGTGTTGGAGAAGGTAAACCCGATCGGGGTCGGTGACGTGCCGACCTTGGTGGACAGGGGGCTGCTTTGGCTGGAGACGAACACGGTCGCACCGGCGAGCGAGTGCACCGCGCCGAGCGAGGCCGCGAGCGCGACCGCGGATTTCAACACCGCGCCGAGCGGCGACGACACCACGAGTTCATCGGCGACCGCGAGCACGCGCACAATCGGCGTGCGTTGCAGCAGCGCGATCAAGACGGCGGCCGGAAGTTGCAGCCGGGCCCGCGCCAGGCGAAACGAGAATGGGTTGAGCGTTTTCATGATGGGGATGGATTGGTCGAAGTTGGGGTGTTGGAAAAAATCGGCGTGGTCAGCGCGCGTGGCGCGGGAGCGACCAGAGAAAGTCGACCTGCAGCGTGCCGACGAATTCCGCGGCCCCGAGGTCGGTGTAGCGCAGGCCGGCGAAGCGCGGCGCAGTCGCGCGCCGGGCGGGATTGTAGGTGGCACGGGCGTGACAACTCAGGCAGTTGGTCTGAACGCCGGTGTTGTTCGCCATCGCGCGGGCGTTCGCATCGAGCAACGGTTGTGAGTCGGGCAGATCGGCCGGACCGAAGCGGGCCTCGATCCACGGGTTGTAGGCATAGACGGGCGCACCCGAATTCTCCCCGCCGACATAGGGCTGGTCCGGCGTGAAGAGCGTGTAGGCGAGCGCCATCGCGTAGTTCCGCGCGGCACCGCGGAGCTGCGCCGGCCGCCGGCTGGCAATCGCCGTCGAACTCGGCTCGTGCGGATCATCGGGCGTGGGGGTCCACCAAAACGTCTGCCACGTCCAACGCGCGATCTCGCGGCCGGCGACGTGCATTGCCACGAGGATCGCGGTGTCGCCGGTGGAGGCGGCGGTGGCGGGCTTCGCGTGGGTGAGCGCCGCGGCATCGGCCTCCGAAAGGCGGTAATGAATAATATTCGCGAGCGGATAGGTCGTCTCCGCGGTGCGCGAGCTGCCGTCGTTCGCCGGAAACTCATCGATCGCGCCGCGGCCCTCGCCGCCGCCGAGCAGGTCGAGCCACACGCAGCCGGGCCACTGCGCGGGGGCGAAGGCTTGCGGTGTCGCGGGCGGGCCCGGCCAGACTTTGAGCGCGTAGTAACGGCCCGCGATCAGCTCGTTCGTCTTGACGATTTGAAACACGGGCTTCGCCACCAGCGCGCTCGCGGGAAAGGCGGGGATTTGCTGCGCCCCGCCGTCGAGCAACGCATCAAGCGCCGTGAGGCTGAACAACCGCTGCTGCGCGATATGCTCCGCCGCCGTGGGATCGAATTTCACGAAGCCCATCACGCGATTGATCGGATTGGGATCGTCGGGCGTCTCGATCGCATCTCGTTCTTCGCCGCGGACGCGGAGTTGGTTGAGGGGCGCCAGCGCGGCGCGGCGGCGCGAGCGCGCGCCAGGCCGCGTGGCGAGGGAAACGGCAGCAGGCGCGAGTTCGTCCGTCGAAAGCCAGGTCTCGAACACGCGCAGCGGCTGGCCATCGAGGCCTTGCCCAGTCTCCGCCGTCAGCGCCGTCCACAGACCCCAGCCATGAAGGTGAATCTTCTCCGTGGCCCACGCCGCCGCCGGTGTGCCGCGCGTCATCGCCGTGATCCAGCTCGTGAGCGTGGCCTCGTTTTCCGGAAACCGAAAACCCGGGACCTGCGCATCCGGCAACGGCTCCGGCACGATGCGCTGCGCCTGCAATGGCAACGGCAGCGCCGCCAGACTCGCAGCCAGGCAAATTTCCCAACGGATCAGGGCGAAACCCATGACGGTATTTTGCCCCTCGCTCCCGTTCACGGAAAGCGGCCGACGGTAACAGGGCTGTTACCGGGACCGCGTGGCGGTGGCTTCCCGCCGTCGATCATCGGCTGCAATCCGACGCCGCTTCAAACCAGAGTGGTCGAGGCCAAATTAAAACCGCAGGGTGAATTGCCCAGCGATTTCGTGCGCGTAGTCGCGCGCGGCGCCGGCTTCATGCGCGAGGCTGTATTGTAGCTTGAACTGCGTGTGCGGCGTGAAGCGATAACCTGGCGCCAGATCGAGCCGCCACGTGTCGCGGCCCCACGCCACCCGCGTGCCGCGCTCGGGAAACGAGGCGAAGAGGTGCTGGTTCCACCGCACGGCACCGGAAAGTTGCGGCGTGAATTTGTATTTTACCTCGGTGTAGTAGGCGACCGAGTCAGCGTCGCCCACCGTCGGGATCGCAAACCGCGTGGCAAAAATCTCCGTCCACATCTGCCAGTGGTGCCAAGCAAACCCGACATCCGACGCGAGCACCGTTTCCCGATAGTCGCCCAAGCCACGATTGGTCGCGGTCACCACGCCCGGCCGCAGATAAGCACCCGAACTCGCCGACCAGCCGACGCTCCACATTTCGTTGGGCCGAAATCCGAGCCGCGTGCTCACCGTCGGATGCGACCAGCGCTCGGGCGAGCCGTCGTTCCATTCGTCGGGCCGCGACGAGAGCGCCGCATTTTTCACCTCGAGGGCGTAGGAGAATTTCCCCAGCGAGCCGAATGTGGCGGCGCCGAGCGCGTAACTCGGACCCCAGATGACGGGCAGGCGGCGGCCTTTCTCGATCGCGGTGACGGCGGCCGGCAGGCCCGTGCGCCGGTGCGACCACTGCAAAAGCTGGTTCGCCGAATGCACCAGGTCGAAGTCCCACATGCCCGTAAGATTTTCGTAAGGGAGCGGCGCCGTGACAAAGGGGTTCGCCCACGCATCGTGCCGCGGCACCCAGTTGCCGACAATCGTCGCGAACTTGCCCACTTGGAAATGCAGCCGCGTGCTCGTCCACGGCGTGAAGCGCAGCGCATATTCGTCCACCCGCGCGCGCACCCCGGTGTTCAAGGGATCGAAGCCGCGGTCGACGCGCGTCTGCGCAAACGCGTAAACGTGGAGGCCGAGCTGCGCGTCCAGAAACAGCGCGAGCCGCGGGGCGAACAGCGCGGTGCCCTTCACGTCGAGCAGCGCGGGCGCCGGCGCAGAGAATTTGTATCCCTCGAGTTCAAACGTGCCGCTCAGCCGCGCGCGCAGGTTTGCCTCAAACGCATTCCCCGTCAGCGCGTCCTCCAGTCGATCGAAAAATTCCTCGGCGGCGGGCAGCCGGGCGACGAGCCCGGCCGCGAGGAAACAAAGCAGGGCCCGGAAAATCTTCATGTGACAGCGCGCGCCGGCGGCGGGGCGGCCTGGAATTGCACCTCAAACTCGGTCCAGTCGCCCTCGGAGCGCGCCAACCGGAGATCCCCGTGGTGCAGGCGGGCGAGTTCGCGCGCGAGGTTGAGGCCGAGGCCGTAGCCGGGGACATTCTCACCTATCGCGCCGCGATGAAAGCGCTCGAAGATGTGCGACTGCGCCGCGGCGGGGATCGGCTGGCCGGTGTTACCGACCGTTAGGAAGACCAGGCCGTCCGCCGCGCGCGCGGCCACGCGAACGCGGCCGTCGCGACGGTTATACTTGCGCGCGTTTTCCAGCAAATTTTGCACGATGAGCGAGGTGTAGCGTTTCTCGCCCGCGATGTGCAGGGCCGCAGGAAAATCCATCTCGATCGCCAGGTCGGGCGGATCGGGCCGCGCGCTCAGATCATCGAGCGCCGCTTCGATCAGGCCCGTGAGATTTACCGCGCCGAGAACCAGCTTCAGCCGGCCGGCATCCATGCGCGAAAGCAGCAGCAGATCCTCGATCACGCTCGAGAGGCGGAACGTCTGGTGGACGAGTGCGGAGATTTCCTCGCGCGTCTCCGGCGCGAGATGCTCCTGCGCGATCAATTCCTCGAGGCCGGCGCGCAGGACGGTCACCGGGGTTTTCAACTGGTGCGAGGCGTCGGCGGAAAAACGCGCGGAGCGTTGCAGCTCCTCGTGCGTCAGTTCGAGTTGCCGGCGGTTTTCCTCGGAATCCACCGCGAGTTTTTCGACCGGCCGGGACAGCCGCGCCGCGATCACATGGCTCGCGCCGAGGGCACCGAGCAGCAGGAGGGCGCCGGCGCCGAAGACGCCCCAGCGCAGTTGCCGCTGCCGGGCGATCAATTCGGCGAGCGGATAAACGCAGACTTCAAACGCGGGCGGAAACAGTGAGCCGGGATTGAGCTGCTTCGCGAAGAGCATGTGCGGCACGCCCTCCACCTCGATGCGCCTCGGTTCCCCCTGGGCGCCGGCGGCGACGGCGCGCGAAATCTCACCACCGAGCGCGCCGCGCGCCGTGTCGGGCAGACCCGTAAGATGCAGCCGGCCGTCCAGCCAGATGCCGCTGCGAATCCCGGAGCCCGGCCGGGCGCCGCCTAATTCCGCGGGACGAAAACCCAACACCAGCGCCGCGATCGCTTCGCCCGTTTCGCTCGAGTGAATCGGCGTGGTGATCACTTCGGAGAGCAGCCGGCCGCCCGCGCGCTCGACGTAGCCGAGCTGCTGTTGGTCCGCCAGAGCGCGCAGCGCGAGCTGCTTTTCCTCGGCCGGCGTGAGCGCGCCCACCTCGTCCGCGTTCGGCGGAATAATCACGCCGCCGCCGTGGTGGAGAAAGCGGTAAAACTCGCCGTGCAGCGCGCCGGCGGCGGGTTCCGCCCCCGGCCCGTCTTCGACCACCATCACGTCGCGCAACTCGTCTTTCGCGCTCGGGTAAAGCAGATCGAGGCCGTTGTCCTCGAGGGCGGCGTGGATGCGCGGTTTGCGCGCGAGGGCGCGGGCGCGCTCGATCAGCGCGGCGTGGCGGATTTCCTGGGTGTGATGCAGCGCGGCGAGCTCCGCCTGGAATTCGCGCTGCCGTTCGCGTTCGAAGCTCGCCGCGAGGTTGCGCTCGACGAGATAGCTCGCGACCAGCGTCACCGTCGAGACGACCAGCATCATCGCGACGAAGAGCTGCGTCCGGAATCCCGCGACCCGCGCCGGGGCCTCGCGCGGCGGCGCGGCGGCGGGCACGGGCAGCTCGGCGGTGGAGTTCACGGAAATTCCACGCGCAGCGTCGCGTCGCCCGTGAGTTCGACCGGGCGTTCAAGCGTCGTCTTGCTGTCGATCCAGACCTTGAGCGTGTAGCGGCCGGCGGGCAGCCCGGTAAGGCGGAAGCGACCCTCGGGGTCGGTGACGACGAAATGCGGCGTGGCGAGCACGAGGATCAGCGCGCGCATGTGCTCATGGATGTCGCAATGCAGCGTCACCAGTCCCGCAACCTCGAACAGCTGCGCCGGCACCGGTTTTTCATCCGGCCGGTAACGGCCGAGATCGAAACGCTTCGCGGGTGAGTAAGAGAAAATGTTGTGATAGGTGTCGTCGAAATTCGGAAACTCGACCTTGGACCCGACCTGCACGGGCAGCAGCGTCGGCACGAACGCCAGATCTTTTTGCGCCAGCTGCGCGACCGGCGGGGTGGCGGGTTTCGGAAACGAGCCCTCGAGATACACCACGCCGAGCGGCGGGTTGGTCGAGAGCACCCCGCCTTTCGCGACGATTTCATAGCGGCGGTTCATCACGGGCGCGGTGCGCGTTTTCGGCAGCGGCACGCGGCCCTCGATCGTGGCGTCGGCGCGAAGCGCGACCGGAAGCGCGGCCACCGCGAGGCCGCCCGCGAGCAGCACAGTGCAGAGCCAACGTGGGAGGCGCGGTGCCCGCACCGCGCCCCGTATAAGCGAGGCGTGCGTCATAGCGTTCACTGCGGGACGTCGGCGCTCGCCGGCCGGATGGCGTAACCGACGCCGCGCAACGTGTGAATCAGCGGGGCCAGGAAGCCCGAATCCACTTTCTTCCGCAAACGGGTGATAAAAATCTCCACGGTGCGCGTGTCGTATTCGTGATCGCGCTGCCACACGCGCTCGCAGAGTTCGGTGCGCGAGAACGCGCGGCCTGGCTCCTGCATCAGCACTTGCAGCACATCGAACTCGCGCGGCGAAAGCGCAATGGCCTTGCCCGCGCGCGTGACGCGCCGGTGCTGCACGTCCATGTGCAGGTCCGCGACCTTCAGCCGATCGGCGGCGGTGGGTGTGGCGCCGCGGCGGCCCAGCGCCTCGACACGTGCGATGAGTTCCTCCATCGCAAAGGGCTTCGCGAGGTAATCGTCCGCGCCGGCCTTCAGGCCTTTCACGCGGTGCTCGACGTCGCCGCGCGCGGTGAGGATCAACACCCGCGCCAGCGATTGCGCCTGCCGGAGTTTCGCGAGCACCGACATGCCGTCGAGGCCCGGCAGGTTGAGATCGAGCACGACCAGGTCAGGCGACTCGGCGAGCGCGGTTTGCAGTCCGATCGCGCCGTCGTGCTGCGCGCTCGCGAGATGACCCAGACGGGCGAGCGCACGGGTGATGTGCCCGGCAAGCTGGGGTTCGTCTTCGATCACGAGGATGCGCATGGCTGCGGGGGACCGCGGAATTTCTCAGCGCCGCGCGGAGGGGTCAAGCATCGCGCGGCCCGTGAGAAGCGTGACTCCGACCCTTACCGACCTGTCCGTCCGGGTCTTTTACGGCACCTCGTAAATCTCGACGATCGCCGTGCCCGCGCCACCGTTGGTGTCGCTCACCCGCGCGCTGTAGGCGCCCGGTGGCAACGTGACGAGCAGCACCGCGTCCTTCGTCGTGGCGCCGGAAAGCGCGAACGCGCCGACCGCGGCCATGGCGGCCGTCAACTGCGCGTCGCCGCCCCAGTTGTCGTTCTCGCCGATTTTCACGCCAGTGTCGTTGTTGAAAAACTCCAGCTTCGGGTCGTTCATGGTGCCACCGACGCCGAGCGCGCCCAGCGACGGGCCGACTCCGCGGATGAGCAGCGTGCGCGAAGTCGAACCGCGCAGCACGAAACCCGCCGCCAGGGTCGCGCCCGCATCGATCGAGGTGAGCGTGGAAAGATTGATCAGGCGGGGCGTGGTGGCCGTGCGCGTCGCGTCGCCCGCATCGTAAATCTCGGCGATGACCAAACCGCTGGCGTTGGCTTTGCCGGTGACTTGGACGGTGTAGCCCCCGGGCGTCAGGCCGTTGACCGAGACAAACGCACTGTCGCGGCTCCCTGCCGGCAGCGCGAACGCCCCGACCGATGCGAAGGCGGTGGTCATCGTCGTGCCGCCGCCCCAGTCGTCGTTGGTCGCGATGGGCGTGGCATTGCCCGACGCGTTAACTGTGAGGACCGGATCAGCGAGGACGCCGGGAATGTTGAACGGCGCGATGCCGAGCGTCGGCCCCACGGCGCGCACCACGAGCGGCAGCGCATTCGTAAAGCCGAGCGGTCCGATGACCATGCCAACGGTGAGCGCCTTCGCGCCCGAGCCTGCGGTCGTGAGAATCGAAACGTTGATCAGGTGGCCCGTCGCGGCGGCGGAGAAATTCCCCACCGCGAGCGCGGCGGCGATACTGTTCGTGGCGCCCGTCGCGTTGCTCGCAACACACGTATAGGCGCCGGCACTGGCGGCCGTGAGATTCGTCAGCACGAGCATCGCGTTCGTCGCCCCTGGGATCGCGTTGCCGTTGAGCTTCCACTGGAACGCGGTGGTGGCACTCGCGGCGGCGGTGAAGACAACGGTGCTGCCCAGTGCCATGGTTTGCGACGACGGCTGCAGAGTGAAGACGGGCAGCGCCGGGGGCGCAGCGACCGTCAACGTGGCCGTGTTGCTGACGGCGGCGCCGGCGGAATTCGTCGCCGTGACCACATAGTTGCCGGCATCACCGAGCTGCACGTTGGGCAGCGTGAGGGTCGCGTTCGTCGCTCCCGCGATGGTGACGTTGTTGCGCGTCCAGACAAACGCCGGCGCCGGCGAACCGCTCGCCGCCGCGGTAAAGATCGCGGACGTGCCGACGCTGGCGGTCTGGCTCTGCGGCTGCGTGGTGATGAGCGGCGCGGTCGCGGCCGCCGCGGAAAAACTAAACGTGATTGTGGCGGGGCCAAACGCGTCGCCCTGTGCCCCGGAAAATTCAAACGCGAGAATCGTCGTCGTGAAATTGCCGGCCGCCGTCGGCGTGCCCGTGATCACGCCGCTGCCGGCATTGAGCACGCCGTTGGCGTTCATGCCGCCCACGGTAAGGCCGGGCGGAAGATTCGAAATGCGAAACGAACCGGGCGGCGTCGACGGCGCGCCGGTGACCGTGAACCCAATCCCTGCGATCGCAGCGCCGACAGTGCCGGTGACCGACGTGCGGCTGATCGAAAATTGCGTTGCCCCCGCCATGGAATGGATTGCCCCAAGCGAAACGGCACCCACCACGGCGGAACGCAGGACGCTGCCCGTGGGCGAGCTCCCGACAAACTCCGCGGCCGTCGTGGCCATCTGCACCGCCGGGGTGCGCTGGAGCAACGCCAGCAGGCACGCGCCGGGGAGATTGAGCCAGCGGAACTGGCGGTGAAAAAAGAGGGTGAGATTCACGAAAGAAAAGAGGAAACGATGCGAAGGGCCCACGCCGCCGCGCCAACAGAATGCAGGGGCACCATTACACGAGCGTAGACTGCGCGCAGATCAAGCTGTGCCGGATAAATAAACCGTAAACGATCGCGCTCACGACTCAGTTGCAGCCGCAGCCGCTCCCACCCACGCCGCGGCCGCCGGCCGCCGTTTCGCGCGAGAAATAGATGTGTTCGCTCATCGCCGTGTGTAGCGAATCGCGGCCGGGATTCATCGTGTAGTCAGCCAGCGTCGCGCGCTCCCACGGTTTCACGCGGACCAGACTGGCACTGGTGCACCCGCCGCAAAGGAGCGAACCCAGCGCGAGGGCGAGAAAAACAAAAGGTGATGCTTTCATGGGAAAAAAAGTGGGTCGGGCGAAACGTGGGACGCGCGGGTGTCATGGCGCGGGAGCATGGCCGGCGCCGCGAGCGCACCGAAGAGTCTGGGACGAACCGCCGGGACAAGGCGGCGGACCGGTGGCGGAGCGGAATGAAAACGAGGCGCACTCATGGCGGTCCGTCTTTCTCGGCGAGGAGCATTTCAATTTCGCGGCGAACTTGCTTGTCGGTCGCATCGCCGTGAAACCCCTCGTGCACGAACCGCACCGTGCCCGCGCGATCGAGCAGGTAGCTCGTCGGCATCGTGGGCACGACGACCTGCTTCACGAGTCTCAGCTCGCGGTCGTGGAGCGTGGCAAACAGCGGGGATTGTTTTTTCCAAAACGCCAGCGCCGCAGGCGCCTTTTCGTCGATGCTCACGGCCGCGATCACGAGCCCGCGCGGCGCCAGCTCGGCGTGCAGCTTCGCCATCGCCGGGAACGACGCCTTGCACGGCGCGCACCACGACGCCCAAAAATCCACCAACACGACTTTCCCTGCGGTCGCCGGGAGATCGCCGCCGGCGAGATTGACGACCCCGGCCGATGCAAGTGCGGGAAACACCTCGCCGATTTTTACCTCGGCCCGCGCTACCGCAGTGAGCGCCAACGCGGCGAAAAGAAATTTAGTTCGTAGCGACATAATTGAAAAATCCCCGCGTCTGCGCGCGCGTCTTGTCCGTGAGCAGCAGGCCTTCGCAGCCCTGGCATGATTGAATAAATTCGATGCCCTTCGGCACCCCGAGCACGAACGCCGTCGTCGAAAGCACCCCCGCCTGCAAACACGTGCCCGCGATCACCGTAGCTTGTGTGCAGCCATTCGCGACCGGCCAGCCCGTGCGCGGATCGATGATGTGGCCGTAGCGTTTTCCCTCGATCGTGAAGCACCGCAGATAATCGCCGGAGGACGCGACGCCCTTCCCCACCACCGCGACGCTCCCCGCGGCGGCCCCGGGCTTCGTCGGATCTTCCAGGCCGATGTGCCAGGCCGGCCGGCCCGGCGGCGCGCCGATCGCGCGGAGATCGTGGCCGAAGTCGACCAGCGCGCAGGGCAACGCGTGATCCACCGCGAGCTGCGCGACGAGGTCGACGGCGTATTCCTTGCCGAAGCCTCCGAAGTCGAGCGCCATGCCCGGTTCCGGCAGGAAAATTTTCCCGGGCGCCCGCTGGACTTTTTTCCAGCCGACCAGTGCGCGGGCCGCGGCGATCTCCGCGGCGGCGGGCACGCGCGGTTTCTCCGCCTTGTAATTCCACAACTGAATCAACGGCAGCGCCGTCGGATCCAGCACGCCTTGCGTCATGAAATGCAGTGTGTCGCAGAGCTTGAGCAGGCCCTCCATCTCCGCATCGATCTCGATCCATTCGCGGCCGGCGGCCGCGTTGATGCGGCTGACCAGGCTGTCCGGGCGGAAGCGCGAATACTTCGCCTCGAACGCGCCCACCCAGGTGACCGCCGCGTGCTCGAAGGCGGATGCCTGCGCGTCGCCTCCGACATATTGCACCTCGCATTGCGTCCCGAGCGCGTGGAAGGAGAGCTTCCGTAACGGCGCGGCCGGGCCGGACGAAACCGGCGGCGGCGGGCGATGGGACTGGGCGACAACAGCCATGGCGTTTTTTTGAGCGGCGTTACCAGGAAAATTTTCCGCCCACGGTGATGACGCGCGCGCGGGGATAAGCGCTCTGCGGCGTGACGCGGTCGGCGCCGCGCATGTCGTATTGCTCGACAGCGACATCGACATCGAGCCGTTCCGTCGCCTTCCAAATCACCTTCATTCCATAGTTAAACGCTTGGAAATCGGACAGCCGGTAGTCGGAAGAATAGTAAGGCCCGAGCACCCGAGGCGGACCGGACACGGGCGTGATCGTGGTATGGTCGAGGTTGTAGTAATAAAAACTCGCGGCGCTTTGCGTGTAGAACCGCACGCCCGGCCGCAGGATCAATTTTTCGCCAGCGTGCTGGAACCACGCGAGATCGAGCGTGTGCGCGGCGGTGCCGAACGTGTCGTGGTAGTAGCGGTAAGTCGCATCGAGCGCGCCGTGCATCCCGGGCACGGCATGATTAACCCCGAGCAGGCCGATCCATTTCTCGCGATGATCGGGGCGCGTCTCACCAAACGTCAGCGGCAGCGAAACGCCCGGGAAGAGCTCGATGGTTTTCTGCACCAACCGATAGGGATCAGCGAGGTAGCCCTCGGCGCGGCCCCAGGTAAAGTTGACCGTGATCGAAGTCTGCGGATCGAGGAGCTGTGTGAGCCCGAGGATGAAATCGTGCGTGTGCTTGCGGGCGCGGACGCGCTGGTAGAACACCTTGATTTTATCGTCGGTGCCGGCGAGGCCGGCGAGCAGCGTGGTGTTCTTCTGGTTGAAATCGGTGAGCGTGTTGAGCGACCAGCCGTTCGACACGTAGTCGCTCTCGCGGCTGTTGCCGAAACCAAAGGCGACGTTGACGTGCGCGAACTGGCGCGAGAGATCGGCGTTCCACGCTTTGCGCCGTTCCGGATGCAGGACCGCCAAATCGACCTGGTTGCTGCCGGCGGGCGCCGGCACACCGGTGGGCGTGGCGCCCGTAATCGCGTCGAGCACGCCCTCAAGCTTGAGGTGCATCTCGGTGCCCAGATCCTGCTCGAGGACGGCACCGCGCGTCTGGACGGCGATGCGCCCGCCCATTTCCCGGTAACTTTCGTATTTATAGCTGAAGGAGTTTTCGGCGCGCCCGCGCGGCGCGAGCCAAACCAGCAAACCCGCCAGCAGCAGCGAATGGCAGGAATTGAGGGAGGTGGATTGCATCAGGTGAGAGACGGGACCGACCGCAGCAGTGTTTCATCCGACCGGACCGGACAAAAGGCCTTAATGGTAACAAAACATTAAGGAAGCCGCCCGGGCGTGCAACCGTGCACCGAAGTGCGCCAGGCGCTCCGCGCACGGCCGGTCTCGGAAATGTCCGCCCCGCGACGAACGCGGAAAGGCCGCGTGCGGAACGCCCGACCCGCCTTTACCGGCTCTTCGTGATCTCGACCGAGGAGACCCGCAACTGGAGGGCGATCTGCGCGCGATTGGCGGCGTCCGGCCGCAGCGTGAATTGCTCGATGCCGATGTAGGGCGAGCGTTGCTGCAAGGCGCGATAAAACTTCGTGAGCGCCTCCCAATTTTTCGCCGGATCGGGATCGCGGAGGTTGGCGGTGAATTCGAGCGTGTGAATCGCGAACTGGCCGTTGCCGGGCGGGTTACTCGGCTGGCCGATGTTCGGCCGCAGCCCGGCGTCCGCCGCGAGCTTTTGCATCGCTTCCAGCAACCGCACGCCATCGAGCGTCCGCGCCGCATCGAGCCGCGACGCGGCCTTTTGCGCCGCCGCTTCGATCCCACCGCTGTTGGCGATCCACTGTGCCTGGTCGGCGAGATCGAGCGTGGTGCGATGCTGTTCGCGCCAGAAAGCGCTCGCGCGCTTGCTGAAGCCCGAAAGCCACAGCAGCACCGCGATGCCGAGGAAAACCACCACGAGCAGCTTTTCGCGAAGCTGGCAGCCGAGGAAGAGGGCGCGAATCGTGCGGATCATGTGGAGGTAGCGGACACGGGTTTCACCGCGTCGGGTTTGAAGGTCACCGTCAGCCGGAACGTCGTCAGATCGGCGCGCGTGCCGGTGGGCTGCAGGTCAACTTTCTCGCAGGCGGGAAGTTTTTCGAGCGCGGACTGATAAAGGCTGATCTGTCCCGCGTTGTTCGTCTGGCCCTCGATGTTGAGCGTGTAGAGGCCGCCGGCCGTGCTCGCCAGCACACGGGTAAAAATCATGCCGGGCGGGAGAATCTCACTGTTCACGCCCATGATGGTGGTGAGCATTTCCATCGGCAGGAGCCGCTTCGTCGCGAGATCGTCGATCCGGATGGCCAGCGCGTTTGACGCCTGGATCATTTCCACCCGCGGGGTCTGCGCCTTGAGTTTGGCGAGGCGGACTCTCTGCCACTCCAAGCCACCGAGGCGGGCGATCTCCAGCACCCCGAGCAGCGCCACCGCCGCCGCGCAGCCGACGACGACCCGCCACAAAATCACATCGCGGCGATGCGCGCGGCGCAGCGCGTGGAGATCATCCTTGTCGCGCACGTCGAGCGCGGCGGCGGTGGCGGCCGGCAGCCGCGACACGAGGTCACCCGATCGAATGACGATCTCGCGATCATTGAGCGCCGGATCCGCGGTGAGCGGCGTCGGCAGATCGCGGACGATTCGGCTGCCACCGACCGCGCGGATCAATTCATCGCGCGCGCGAATGCGATCCTCGTCGGTGGCTTCGGGCGTCAGCGGATGGCAGAGGACTTTCGCCGGGACCGGGCCCTCGTCCCAATGCACGGCGGTCAAACCCTCCGGCGAAGCGAGAAGGATCGTGGTCGCCGGTTCAACCTTGGCGCCCATGACGGCGGCGAAGGCCGGCAGGACCACCTCCGCCCCCCGCCACGCGGCAGTCTGCTCGCTGGTGAAGCGGCGGCGATACGAGGCAAACACGAAAGCGCGATCGGCGCCGGGCGTCCAAAACCAGCCGTAGTAAAGTTGCGCGAGCGGAAACGGTGAGATGGCCTCAAGGGCGAGCTCGACTTGGGCGGTCGCCTCCGCGGGCGTGGCTCCGGCGGCCACCGGCAGCGCCCGCGTAAAGAACAGCGCATCGGGCAGGAGCGCGATCTTGGGCGGCGGGGGACCGGCGCGGAGGGTGTCGAGGAGTTTCATGCGGGAAGCGGCGCGAGGGAGACCGCGTCAGGCCAAGGAAGACGCAAAAGAGGGAGAGAGGGATTGCACTTTATTGAGGTTCGACGGGCGGCGGAGCGGGCGGCGGAGGGATTTCATCATTCTCGCGAATCTCGAGCAGCGTAAAGGGGTATTTCAAACTGGGCGCCGCGCCAGCCTGGCGGTTGTTGGTCGCGGCCGGGCGGTTGTTCGCCTGGCCGGCATTGGGCTGGTTCGGTTGTTGTTGGGCATTGCGGGCTGCAGCTGCAGACGCCTGGGTGCGCTGCGAAGTTGCAGTTTGGGTGACGGTCGTCGCACCCCCACCCTGCGGCGTGACGACGGCGGCGAGGCGAAACTGGGAGTTGCCGTCATGCACCGTGATAAAAATCCGCAGCGCGCTGATCATGATGCCGAAGGCGCCGAGGTTGCCCGAGGGGCCGGCGATCCGCTGGGCGTCGGCCATGTTTTGAAAATAGCCGGGGCCCTGCGCGATGAAATTGCCGCTGCCGGCGATGTAGTCGTTCACGTTTTGCTGCTGCGACAACTGGAACTGGCCGAGCGCGAGCAACGCATCGGGCTTCGCGCCGTTGATGTTGGGCTTCGGAAAATTCAGCAGCGAGACCGCCGCGGCAAAACGCTTCCAGAGATCATTCGGCTGGCCATCGGCATCGTAGAACACCTCGCGCGCCTTCTCGATCGCGGCGAGTTCCTGATAGGAACGCATCGGGCGGTTCGGCGAATCGTAGGCCGGGGTGAACTGCTCGTAGTCGGGCGGGACTGCGGACGTGTAAGTATGGCCGCGCTGCATCCAGCCCATGATCGAATCGGCGAGCGAGTCGGCATCGGGCTGCGTCATGTCCCACGTCTGGAACAGACGCGCCAGCGTGGGAGCGTCGGTGCGGGGCAAAGAAATTTTTCCGCTTTCGTCCTCGAACGTAATCTCGATCGTGCGGCCCTCGGTCGGCGTGTAGCCGGCAAACGTCAGCGGATCGCTCCAGCCTTCGGCGGGACTGTGCAGGCCGTTGCCCGCCGCGCGAAAATCCTCCAGCACCCCGAGCGTGACCTCGAGCGCGGAGTAGGCCTCCATGCGCAGCCGGCGCGCCTCGGCGTCGTGCTGCTCGACGAGCAGATCGTTGCCGGCTTTCTCGATAAACGCCACGAGCGCAAACGCCGTGAAGAGCAGCGTGATCATCACGATGACGAGCACGGAGCCGCGGATGCTCGATTTTGGATGCCCAATTTTGGATTTGGGCAACGCCGCGGCGGAACCGGCGCACTGCCGTGGTGCGGCGACCGGTCGAAAATCGAGAAGCGAAAATTGGGAAATGTTCATCGCTAGAACAAGGGCAGCGCCTCCGACGCGGCCGGCAGGGTGATGACGCTCTCACTCGTCATCTTGCCGTAGGTGAACTTGAGCCGCAGCCGCTGCGGCGTGAGCGGCGTCGTGCCGCCGTTCGGATCGGGCTTGAGCACGGTCTCGGTTGTCCAGCGCTGCGAGTCCGTGTCGTAATAATCGTAAGCCACCGCGGTGCACAGCGGCGTGATGACCGTCTCGCGCGGCGGATCGGTGTCGTAATTTTTTTCGAGCCGCGAATGCCAGAGGAGAATGAGTCCCTCGTTCGCGCGCGCCTGCAGCGAGCACACGACCTCGGGCAACGGCCGCTTCGGATCGGGCCAGACAAAGAGCCTGCTCCCGGAGGGCAGCTCGAACGTGAGCATTTTTTCCTGCATGCCACTCTGCGGCGTGACATCCTGCAAACCGATCGGCGTCGAACGCGCGACCGCGGCGGGGGGCAGCACGGCGGCACGCAACTCGTGATTGAGAAAGCGCGTGACCGCGCGCACGTGCTGATCGAAAAGGCGGATGTCGGTGTTGCGGCCCCAGAGCTCGCCCATCGAGAACACAAACGTGTTCATCGCGACCAGCATCAATGCCACGAGCGCGAGCGAAAGCAGGATCTCGAGCAGCGTGAATCCGCGGCGCGCCGAAGCTTTCATCACCCGATGGCCGATGGGGAGAGTGTGTTTCATCGCGAGCCCTGTCTCTTTGTGCCGGTGCCCGCACCTCCGCCTGGCCGACCGCCGCCACCGGTGCCCGCGCCACCGCCGGGGCGAGCGCCGCCACCCGTGCCCGCGCCACCGCCAGCGCGAACGCCGCCGCCGGTGCCGGCGCGGCCGCCCGGGCTCGCGACGCCACTGGAACCGAGCACTCCACCGGTGCCCGCGGTCTTTCCCTGAATTTCGTTGATCCGGTTTTTTGCGTCCTGCCGGAGCTGGCTTCGCGCGGCGGGATCGATGGACCACGTGGGGCGGAGCAGCATGAACGTTTGCACGGTCTTGTCGGTCTGCACCTGCGCGGGGTCGGAGATTTCGCAGGTGAAGGCGACGCTGAACAAATCTGCCGTCGTCGTCGGCGTAATCTCCGCGCTCCATTTCACGCGGCGGCCGGACGCGCCCTCGAATTCGCCGCCGTTCTCCAGCTTCGTGATGTCGGGCTGCGTGATCACGAGCGAGCGGGCGAACGCCACGTCCTCGTTGGTCTGCGCGAAACGCCCGGCCACGGCATAGGAGTTGAGGACGTTGACGTAGGCGCTCCCGAGGATAATCGCCGAGAGCGCGAAAATCGTGAGTGCCACCAGCACCTCGACGAGGGAAAAGGCGCGCACGATTTCTGATTTCGGACTCTTGATTTTCGATTCCCGGCCCACGCGAGTGCCGGAGTGGCGGGGTGCCACCCATCGAGAATCGAAAATCGAGAATCGAGAATTCCTCACAGCGCGGGCGGGGCGTTGGGATCAGGCGGCGTGAGCATCGGTGCGCACGTCCACGGATCGATCGAGACGAGGTGCGTGGAGCCGCCGCGTTGGAACTGCGCGCGGAACGCGGTGCACGTGCCGTCGCCGTAGAAAATCACGACGGGAATCGTCTGCGTCTCGACCATCTGGCCGGCAACAAGGATGGCGCTCGCGCCTTTTTGCGTCGTGAGAAAACTCACCGTGAGATCGGCGGCGGTCGTCGGCGGCAGCGGAAAAGGCTGCGGCGTGGTGCCATCGGTCACGATGAAGGCTTTGCCCTTGTCCTTGTCGTCCACGAACGTGAGGCGGGTGGCGTTGCCCGATTTCAGTGCGTCCTTGCGCGCCTCTTGCACGGCTTTCCAGAAAACTTCGTCGGCGGAGATGGGCTTGTCGCTCAGCAACTGCGCGGATCCGCCGATCAACACCGTGCCGAGCAGCGCGATGATCGCGAGCGCGAGCAGCAGCTCGAGGATGGTAAAGCCGCGCCCGACGGCGCGGAGTAGCCCATGCCTCGGCGATCGGCTCGGGCCGGGACCAATGACTAATGACGAATGCACGGGCGAAACGCGGCACGGACGCTGGCCGCGCGCAGAGGTTCAGACATCCGTCAGGCGAAAACGTTACTTCGCCGCGCCAGCGGGAGCGGCGTCCCAGTTTCCGATATCGTCGTCGGTGCCACTGACTTTGTCGGCGCCTTTCGACCAGAGATCATAGCTGGCCTTGTTGTGCGTGCCCGGGAAGGCGTATTGATAAGGCTCGCCCCACGGATCGAGTGGAATCCGGCTCTCGGTGATATAAGGGCCATGCCAGCGGTCGGCTTTGTCGCCGGGCGCGGTGATGAGTGCCTGCAAACCCTCTGCGGTCGAAGGGAAGCCCCCCATGTGGAGGCTGTAGGTGAAGAGCGGCGATTTCATGCTCTCCTTCACGAAAATCTGCGCAGTGGACTGCTGCGCACCGCCGAAAATGCCGGACACATTGGAAATCGCGAGACCGGCGAGCAGTCCGAGAATCGCGAGCACGACGAGGAGCTCCATCATCGTGAAGGCGCGGACGGCGGAGCGGGCAATGGAACGCCCGCGAAGGGAGCGCACGGCGGACGGGGGGATTTTCATGGCAGGGAAAAAGTTGGCGCGAAATGCGCATATGTCGAGACGCCAACGGGGCGGGAAAGTTGCGGCAAGATGCGCGCGGGAGAGGCCAGCGTGGGTCGAAAAGGTTTGTCCTTCTGAGCACCGCGAACTTCCCCGGCGAAGCGACAGGCTTGGGTCATCCCAGGGGGTCCCCGAGGCGCTTTCGCAAGTGCGAATGTCCGGTCGGATTCTGCGCCGCGCGGAGAATGACAAATTTAAAGGCGCTCTTCGACACCTCCTCCGCGCCATTACCTGAGCCGGTCAGGTCAAAGACCCGGCCGACTTACAACGCTACTTTGACCAAGGCGCGAATTCGGCGTCGTCGGCTGTGCCGAATTTTCGGTCGGGACCGGCGGAGCGGATCTCCATCTGCGTGCCGCTGAGTTGGTGAAAACGAAACGGCGTGCCCCACCGATCGCAAAGCTCGCCGGCGGCATTGATCGCGGGATGATCTTTCGGCAGGAACGCGAAACCGATCGGGTTGGCGCCGGTGAGCGCGGCGGTGATTTCGGAATTTTCGCCCACCGGATTGCCGCGGCCCGGGAAGTTGGTCTGGAAATTCACGAAGAGGTTGTTCAGCACGTCGAGATCGTGGCGGATGTTGCCGTTTGCCGCGTTAAGCTGCTCGGCGCGCGGGTTCGACTCCGAGCTCGAATTTTCACGGTGGGGGTTTTGCTGTGCGATCGCGACCGATGAAGCCGGGGCCGGCATGGTGGGAGCCGACGAACGCCGCGCGGCCGATGAGCCGGCGTCAACCCGCGTTGACCGGGTGGCGAAAAAGAGCGCCGCGATTCCGAAAAGAATCGCGGCGCAGAGCCCAAGCGTGACGCGACGCGCCGTCATCAAGCGCCCATGAAACCGAGATCCGACTTCGCGAAGCGGCCGATGTTCGGCAGCACGGTCGGCAGATCGGTGGCGCTGACGCCGAACCATTTCGCCAGCGTGGCGGAATATTCGTCGACGCTCGTCGTCGGGATCCACCGGCCGCGACCGGTGTCATCGGGGCCGTTAATCGCGAAGGTGGGCATCCGGCCGTAGATATCGCCGCCGTTGACCGCTCCGCCCATGACCAGGTGATGACTGCCCCAACCGTGATCGGACCCGTCACCGTTGGTGTTGTAGGTGCGGCCGAAGTCGGAGGCGGTGAAGGTAGTCACCTGATTCTGGGCGTTGATCGTGGTGAGCGCGTTGTTGAAGGCGTTCAAGGATTGGCTGATGTCCCGCAGCAGCGTGGCGTGCGCGCCATTCGTGGTGTTGCCGAGATTGACCTGGTTGTCGTGCAGGTCGAAGCCACCGACGCGGACGAAATAAATCTGACGCTTGAGACCGAGGGCCTGCTGCGCGTTGACGAGGCGCGCGACCATCTGGAGCTGCTGCGCGAGACTCGAGTTGAGGTTTTGAAACTGCACGGTGAATGGGCTCGCGCCGGTGACAACGCTGGAGAGGAGCGCGCTGTTATTGACGGCGCCGGTCGTGAGCCCGCCAAAGGCGGCCTCGAAGAGATTCCCATTTTGCTGCGCGAGCAGATCGTTCATCGCCGCCGTGCGCAGCCCGTTCACGGAAGTGCCGGTGCCCGTGCCGGTGAGTGCCAGCGCGCCGGAAGTGCCGACGGAATACTGCGCGACGTTCTTGCCCACTTGAAACGAGTTCTGGCCATTCAGGCTGAGCGACATCGAAATGCGGTTGTTCGTGTTGAACGCATTCGTGAGATCGGCGAGCCGGCCGCCCCAGCCCGTCGTAAACGCGCGGTCGGGGATGCTGCTCATCCACTCGACCTGCTGGTCGTTGTGCGAGAAAAGCTGGAGGGGACGCGGCACCGAGCCGTTGTTGTATTGGGCCTGCGTGAGAGGATAAGAGAGCGACCCGACGTTTGCCATGATCGCCAGTTTGCTTTGATCGAAGAGCGCCTTGAGTTCGGGCATCGCCGGATGCAGGCCCCACGTGCGGCCGTCGCTGGTGCGAGGGGTGATCGGCAGCAGGCTCGCTTGTGGCAGCGAGAGCACGCCGCGGCCGAGGGCGTAGGCGGCATAGGTCGTCGTATCAGTGGGGACGACGAGGTTGTTGGCATCGTTGCCACCCGCCAGAAAGAGGCACACGAGCGCCTTGAAATCAGTCTGCGGCACGGCCGCGGCGGTGCGGGGCGGGGTGAGGATGCCGTTGTCCGGACTGGCAACCGCGCCGATCATGCGAAGCTGCGCAAGGGCGGACAACATACCGGTAGCACCAACGGAGGCGCAGCAGGCGCCGATGAACTTGCGACGGGAGGGATCAGTGGCGGAAGTTTTGGGGTTCATGGGGAACAGAGTTAGGGATGCTGCGCTGGGCTCGGCATGACGCGTCGTGGACGACGCGTCATTTCTGGGTGGCGCCTTGCTGGGTGGAAATCGTGAGATAAATCGCGGAGCGCACGCGCTCGATGTCGTTGGCGTTGGTGACCGACGGGGTGCCCGTGGCCGTGACCGGGAGCGCCGTGATGACGGCCGTCATCCGATCCGTGGTGGTCCGCGAGAGGGAGCCCGCGGCGAGAACCGTATTCACTTGATCCACGAGTGCGGCGGGCGTGCGGGCGAGCGGGATCAGGCTGCTCAAGTCGATGCCGACGGTGGCGTCGAGAGTGTTGGTCGCGGAGCGGTTCGCGTAGATGTAATTCCAGATCTGGTTGGGGATCGCGATGGCGGTGGTGTCGGTCAGGATTTGGTATTCCGGCGCGTAAAGACCGGCGGCGGCCAGCGCGCCCGGCTGGATGAAATTCGGTTCGAAGAAATTGAAAACCGTCGGGGCGTGGAGCGGATATTGCGCGAGCGTGTTGGTGGTCGCGTTGTCGTTGCTGAAAACCGCGAAGCGGCCGTTGTTCGCCCCGCCGCCGAAGGCGCGGAGCACCGCGGTCGCGCGGAGGACGGGCTCCTTCAACTTGCCGAAGCTGGCGGTGGCCGCGACGGCAGAGGAACGGGCTTCATAGTCCGTCAGAATCGCGCGAACCACCGCACCAAGATCGCCGCGGACGCCGCTGCCGTTGTCGGCGAAGACAGAGGCCACGCGATAAATGTAGCCGGGGCTCGGGTTGCTCGTGACGAGGCGTTGAATGAGCTCGCGCGAAATAAACGGGCCGGTGTTGGCGTGGTTAAACAACGTGTCGAGCTCCAGCTTGAGATCGGCCTCACCGGTTTGATTGGCCGGGACGATCACGCCGCCGACGATCGTCTTCGAGGTGGTGTCGTGCTGGCTCGGATAGAGCATCATCGGGTGCAGATAATCCGCAGTGGTGTTGCGAAAATTATTCGCGGAGGTGGCGTCGGCGGAACGAAAGGCCCAACCGGTGAAAACTTTCGCCGTCTGCGAAATCGTGGTCTGGTTATAGGTGGGAAGAGGCAAGCCGGTGGCGTCGAGCTTCAGGGTGCCGTCGGGATGGAGCTGGTTGAGGCCGATGGTAAAGAGCTGCATGACCTCGCGCGCATAATTTTCGTCGGCCGAAGTCACGACCGTGCCCCGCGCGTCAACCGTGGCCTTGGCGTTGCGGAGCGAGCTGAGATAAACGCCCATGACGGGACTGAGGGTGACGTTCTCGAGCAGCGGGCGGAAATTGCCGAACGCCCCGTTTACAAGCAGATCGTAGTAGTTCGCCATGCCGCGCGAGGTGCCGTTGAGCGTGGCGTTCTGATCGGAGATGACGAGAATCTGGCTCAGCGCAAAGGCGACGCGCTGGCGGAGTTGATCGGGGCCGGTCACGGCGTTTCTCCACCAAGCGGCCTGTCGGTTTTGCTGGCTGGGGGCGGGATTGTCGCCTGTGGCAAAGGTAAGGAAATCGGCATCCGTCGCGGCGAGATGCAGCGACGCCGGCAAGGCCATCTGCGCCGTGATCCAGTTGGCGAGATCGGATTGGCGTTTACCGGTGAGGGCGTCGATTTCCGCGCGGGTCGGCCCGAACGTGGACTGCATCAGGAAGCGGGCGGCCTCCGCGGCCGTCAGGGCATTGTCGGCAAGCGCCGGCGCGGCGGACGGGGCCGTAAACACGATCGAGCCGCTCGACTGGACGAAGGTGCCGTGGAGCTCGGAGCTCGGATATTGCGCGGTCTCGATGTCGAGTGTGATGCGACCACTCTGTAGCGCCGTTACGAGATCGGCGGCGGTGAAGGTCGCGCCATTTTGAAATATCCACGTCGAGCCGCTCACTTGACCCGTCGGCAGGCGGAGGACGTCCGTTCCCACTTCGCCGGGATTGCCGAGGCGAAGATAAACCGCGGTTTCGGGGGAGCTGAGATTGGAGAAGGTGACGTTGACGAGCGCGAAGGTATTGTCGGAGCTGAGCTGCACGCTCGCCGTGCCGAACGCCGTCGAGGCCGTGATGGACCCCGGCGTGCGGAGCGCCGCGAGGTAGAGCGTGCCCGGATTATAGAAGATGGTGACCGAAGCGGCGCTGCTGGTGCCGATGTTGTAGCCGGTCCCAGAGAGGACGGTGACGGTGGTGTCCTTGTTGATGGTGGCGCTCGCGCCGGTGGAAAGCGCTGCGACGTTGACCGTCGCGCTCGTGGCGCCGGCGGGAATGGTGACGGAACCGGCGAGATTGGTGAAATCAACGCCGGGCGTCGCGGAACCGCTGACGCCGTAGAAAACCGTCAGCGGCGCACCCGTGCTGCCCGTGCGCGCGAAGGTGAAGACGCCGGGCGCGGCGCCCTTCGTGTCGGTGCTCACGGTCGTCGCAGTGACGCTGACGGTCGGAGTGTTGTCCGAGGTGATATCGTAGACTTCGATGAGCGCGACCCCCGTGGTGTCACGATTATTGACGGTGTCACGGACCCCGCTCACCTGCACCGTGTAATTCGCCCCCGGCTGCAAATCGATCAGGATCGCGGCGTCCTTCGAGCCGTCAGTAAAGCCAAACGCCCCGGCCGCCAGAAATGCGGCCTTGAGCGCCGCCGCGTTGTCGGTGCCCCAGTTGTCGTTCGAAGCAATCTGGGTGTTCGATCCATCAAAGACCGCGATCGCGGGATCGACCAGCGCGCCACCGACGCCGAGCGCCGTGAGGGCCGGGCCCGCGGCTCGAATGAGGATTTTGCGCGCGCCGCTGCCGGGCGCAATGCTCAGGCCCGAGATCAGAATGCCCGCCCCCGAACCGACCTGCGCGCTCGTGGAAAGATTCATCAAGCGCGCGGAGCCAGTGACGTCGTAGATTTCAACGAGGGCCACACCCGTCGTCGTGCCCACGCCGCTCACCTGGGCGGTGTAGTTGCCGGGCGCGAGATTGGTGGCGAGAATCGCGGCGTCGCGGCTGCCGTTCGTGAGCCCAAAGGCGCCGACGGAGGTGGAGGTGCTCGCCAACGTGGTGGCCGTCGCAGCGCCCGTGCCGACCGGGGTGCCCCAGTTGTCGTTGGTGAGGATTTGGACGCCCGCGGCGTTGAAGACCGTGATCTTCGGATCGCTGTTCACTCCGGCCACACCGAACGAGCTGAGCGTCGGACCCACGGCGCGGATCAGAATGTTTTTCGACGAACCCGCCCCGATCACGAAGCCGACGGTGGCAACGTTGCCGCCCACGCCGACTTGTGCGCGGGTCGAAAGGTTGGCGAGGCGCTGATTGAATTCAGCGGCGCCGACCTGGGCAGCGAGCAGGCATGCACAGGCGGCAGTGACGAAGCGGAAGCCAAACGGGGTTTTCATCGGGAACAGGGGGACGAAAGAATTGGAGTAAGGGAATGGCGTGTGCCGGGGTGTTTTATCTAGGAGAGACTGTCGGGCCGCTCGATGGATGAAGTCGAGTGTGCTAATGCAAAACAGCCGTAAATACAGGGGCCGTGACGTTTGTATGAATCGGCGGTTACCTCGGATGCTGCGCTTGATCGATAATCTCCCGGAACGGTCACAGACTTGGCTTGAGTTTGGTGCCCCTGCCCGGACTTGAACCGGGATCGACGGTTTAGGAAACCGCTGCTCTATCCAGTTGAGCTACGGGGACAAAAAGCCTGGCGAAAACTCCCGGGAAACAGGCGGGTTTTCCACTCCAAAATGCGGGTTGACATGCCGCGGGCTGGCTCCACGTTCTCCCCTCCTTTTCAAGCCATGAGCACCACCGAAACCAAGCAGCAGACCCTCACACCCGCCGAGATTCCGTTCACGACGCCGGAAGTCATGCGCCACTACGTGACGGACACCGGCAAGATTCTGCCGCGCAAATACACGCACCTCACCGCCAAGCACCAGCGCGCGATCACCAAGACGATCAAGCACTCGCGCAACATGCTGCTCGCGCAATAACCCGCGCGTTGCGGCGGGCTTGCCTCGCCCACTTTCCGGCCGGAGTCTCTGGACTCCGGCCTTTTTTGCGCCATGTCGAAACCCTCCACCGCCCACCTCTACCGCGGCACCGCCCGCAATCTCGCTTATCTGGCGCACCGCCTCCGCGCGGGCGACTTGGTGGCCGTGCCGACGGAAACGGTTTACGGCCTCGCGGCCAACGCCCTCGACACCCGCGCGTGTCGGAAGATTTTTACCGCCAAGGGCCGTCCCACCACGGATCCGCTGATCGTTCACATCCACGCGCTCGCCCAGCTCGCAACGATCGCGGAATCCAATGACGCGGCGCGCCTGCTCGCGAAAAAATTCTGGCCCGGACCGCTGACGCTGGTGCTGCCCAAAAAACGGATCGTGCCAGCCATCGTGTCGGCGGGGCTACCGAGCGTGGCCGTGCGCATGCCGAGCCATCGCCTTTTCCGGCGGTTGCTGAAATTGGCGGACGTCCCCCTGGCCGCGCCGAGTGCGAACCTCTTCGGTTATGTGAGCCCCACCACGGCGCAACACGTCCACGACGGCCTCGGGGGAAAAATCCGCCACATCCTCGACGGCGGCCCAGCGCAAATCGGCCTCGAGTCGACCATTGTCGATGTGCGCGATCCGGCGCGACCGCGACTCCTGCGCCCCGGCGCAATCACGCAGACGGAATTGGAGCGTGTGCTCGGCCGAAAAGTGGTCGCACCCCGCCGGCGGGCGGCCGGCAGAAAAGCCGAGGCGCAACTCGCGCCCGGTTTGCTGAAGCGGCACTATAGTCCGCGCACGCCCATCGTGCTGCATCGAAAATTGCCGGCGCGGCCGGCCGGCGCGCGCAACGAAGCCTGGGTGCTGACCGCGAAACCGGCCGGCCCGGTGGGGCGAAATATTTTCTGGCTGGACGCCCGCGGCGATCTGCGCGGCGCGGCGCGGCAGCTCTTTGCCACCCTGCGGCGGCTCGACGACGGCCGGTTTAAGAAAATTCACGCCGCCCTCGCGACCGGCGGCGGCTTGGCGGAAGCGATCAACGATCGGCTGCGCCGCGCGGCGGCGCGGTAAAGATGTCCGCGCGGGCCGTGCGCCCGCGCGCTCAGCGTGACGGGGTCGACTTGTCGTCTTCCTCGTTCTTCGACATCACGACGTAATAGTCCTTGTAGGACTTGTCGTAATATTGCGCGTAGTAGTAGCCGGAGACGGCGAGATTCAGGCCGTTGAGCACGGCGCCGAAGGTCGGCACATTTGACTCGAGTAATTTCTTCGCGCTGAACTGGGCCGCTTTTCGGCGCACCTTGTTGAAGAAGATCGTGAAGATGGAGCCGTCCACGAGCGGCAGAATGATCAGGGCGTCGCTGACCGCCGCGAGCGGCGGCGTGTCGATGAACACCCGATCATAACGCTTGCGCAACTCGGAGAGCATCAGCTCAAAGCCCTTGCTGTTGAGAATCTGCGTGGGATTTTTCGCGCGACCGCCTGCGGGAATTACATCGAGGTTGGGCTGCACCCCGCGGACGACCACGTCGTCGATCGTCGAGGTGCCGGCGCAGATGTCGATGAGGCCCTTGAGATTTTCGATCCGAAACGATTTGTGGATGTTCGGCTTTCGCAGATCGCAATCAACGACGACGACGCGTTCGCCGTGCGCGGCAAAGGTCAGCGCGAGATTCGTGGTCGTGAAAGATTTGCCTTCGCCCGGGATGGTGCTGGTCGTGAGAATGCACTTCGCATTTTTACTCTCGTCCTTGAGGCGCAGGCTCGAATGCAGCGTGAGAAACGCCTCGGCGACCTGGCGATCGGCGTTGTTCACGACGATCTGCGCCTTGTCGGCCTGATCCATGCGTTTGATTTGCGGGATGATCCCGATGAGGGGCAGGCCGACGACGCCTTCGATGTCGAACGAGCTCTTCACGCGATCGTCGATGAACGCGACGAAGAAGGCGAACGCCAGACCGAGGCCGAGGCCGCCCGCCACGCCGAGGCCGAGGTTGAGCGGCACGTTGGGCGTGATCGGCTTGTTCTCGGACGCCGGCCCGGCGTGATCCACGATGCGGGCATTCTCGGTCTTAATGTTGCCCGTCATCGACGTTTCGCGCGCGCGCGCGGTGATGCTTTGGAGAATCAGCTCGTTGGTCTTCAACTCGCGCTCGAGACTCGAGTATTCGAGGCCATTGCGGTCGAGCTCGAGCGACTCGGTCTTCTGCTTGGTCAGTTCGTCCTGCGCGCGCTGGCTGGTGCGCATCGCCAGTTGGTAATCTGAGTCCACTTGATCGCAGGCGTCGTTGACGGCCTTGGTGAGTTCGCGCTGCGTTTGCTCGAGCGACTGCTTCGCTTCGACGACCTTGGGATATCGGTCTTTGTAGCGCTGCTGGAGCTGGGCGATGCCGATCTTCTGCGCGGCGATTTGCGAGGTGAGCTGCGTGATCAGCGGCTGGTTGGAGATGAAGGGCAGATCAGTGAGATCCTCCCCTTTCGTGCGGTGTTCGCGGACCTGGTTGAGGCGCAGCTCGGCGTAGGTGAGGACGGTGGCGGTGCGGTTGACCTCGGCGTTGAGAGACTTGAGCGTGTCGCTCACGATGTCCTTGCGCTGATCGAGCGAGACCTGGTTGTTCTTCTCCTTGTATTCCTGGAGTTTCCTGGCGAGCGCATCCACTTTCTTGCGCTGGTCGTCAGCGGTGTTTTTCAGATCGTCGAAGGCGCGCGCGGCGTCGTCGGCCCGGAGGCGGGTGTTGTGGGCGAGATATTCGTCGGCAAAAAGATTGGCGACCTTGGCCGCGATAAACCGATCAGGATGCTCGTAGGAAACCGTAATGATCAGCGTGAGGCGCTGAAGCTGAACCTTGCGGTTCTTGAAGAGGGTCTCGGCGACAAACGCCGTGTCGGCGGACGTTTTCTCATAGGGGGCGAGAAATGCAGCGCGATCTTCGCCAGTGATGCGTTCCGCGACTTTCGAGACGATGGTCGCACTTTCCATCACCTTGAGCTGCGTGTTGATGTCCTCCGCGCCACGGATGTCGTTGTCCACGACCTGCTGGACCTGCATGACCATCGGGTCGCGACGGAAAATCTGGATTGTGGCGGTCGACTGAAAGATTTTGGTGAGGCTCAGCGTGTAAACCAGCGAGCTCGAAAAAACGACGAGGAAGACGACGATGATATACCAGATGCGCTCGCGGAGGATCAGCAGGTAGTCCTGAAAGCTGCGTTGGGCCGCACCACCACCCCCGCCCTCGCCATAACCGTAGCCGATGGCCGAGTAGCCCGCATAGTTGCCGCCGTAATTGTAGCCGTAGCCGGGAGCATCGGCAGGTTTCTTGGGAGTGGGTTCCATGGCGCGTCGCGAAAGAAAATTAGAGAATGCGTTCCGGCACTGTGATTACATCGTTGGGCTGGAGCGGCCACGTCTCACTCGTGTCACCCTTGGAGAGATCCTCCGCGTTAATGGTGTAAGTCTGGGGTTTGCCGTCGGCATCCGTGCGCTTGAGCGTCACGTGTTTTTTGTCGGCCAAGCGATTGAAGCTGCCGGCCCGGGAAATGGCATCGAGCAGGGTGAGCCCCTGCTCGCGTGGGAACAGAACGACCCCCGGGGTGCCGACGGAACCGAGCACGAAAACGTTGCGCGGCACGTATTCCACCACGATGAGATTGACCTGCGGATGGACGAGATAGTCCCGCTCGTAAAGCGCGCGAATCGACTCTTCCGCCTGTCGCGCCGTCCGCCCCGTGAGATCAACTTTGCCGATGAGCGGCAGATTGACGCTGCATTCCTGGGAAATGCGCACCTCGCGGTTGAGATCCTCCTCCTGGAAAACCTGCACGCGAATCAGATCGGAAGGCTGCAACACGTAGTCGAGTTTCCCGGGAGCGTCGGCTCTCGCGGCGTCCGCCCGGGCCTCGGCCTTGGACGGCGGCGTGGCCGCAGCAGCAGCCGAAAAAGCCAGGACGAGGGCCCAAAAACCAAGAATGGATTGGCGGAACATGCGTGAAATTATCGGCGACAAAAAACGGAAGAAGATCGTCACGATCTTCTTCCGTCGGAAGAGGGTCAAGCCGCCTCGTGCCCGAGCAATAATCAATAGCGGAGGTTGGCTGCGACGCTGAAGACGTTATTGGTGAATTCACCGCCCGAGAGCACTGAGCTATTATTGCGGTAAACGTAGGCGCCAACGACGTTGATGTAGTTATTTACCACGTAGGTCGCGCCGAGGTTGCCTTCAAGGTAGTCGTCCGTCCGGGTCCCGTAGTTAATACCACGGTAATTGAGGCCGGCGCGCACGGTCCATTGATCGGAAATCGTCGAAGAAACGACGCCACCCAGCGTGAAATTCTTTTGCTGCGAGCCTTGCGGGCTCGTGTCGGGTGAGTTGGACGAGGTCAATTGCAGCACGGTCTTCGGGGTAATCGTGTAGTTCAGTTTCGCCGAGAGGCCCAGCATGTGCACATCGCCCGAAGTGGCGAGCTTGCGGGTCGTAAGACCGATGTTGAACTCACCCGTCAGCATCGGGGTGAATTCACCGCGCGCACCCACGTTAAAGAAGTGATCCGTGGAATCCTGACCAATCTGGGTCTGGAAGTTGCGGTAGCTGTAGCCCGCGCTGAGATCGACCTTGGGCGTCCACTTGTAGTAGAAATTGATCGGAATGACGAGATCGTCGGAATCCGCGTAGCCCTTTCGCTTGTAGTTCGTGTGCGTTGCGGTCACTCCCGCGGCGACCGACGTGATTTCGGAAATTTCGATTTCCCCATTGCCGCCGACGGTGAAGGCGTCGCGCCGGGTCAGCCCGCGATTGTCGACGGTATTCTGGTTTGACTCGTGAAAGCCCGTCATGACTCCGAGCTTTAGCTTGCCGTCGCTGTAACGGGCGTTGAAGTCGCCGGAGAAAAGATTCGTGTTCAGATTGCTGTTTTTAGCATAGCTGGTGAAAGCATCGACCAGAGTCAGCGCGCCTTGGAGCTGTCGGTCCTTGCCGAAGGTGATTTCCGCGCCCGGCGTAATATCGAAAATCGTGTCGCTCGTCGCGTTGTTCGTGAGAAAGATATTATCGTCAGCGCGAATCCCCACCGTGCCGGTGGCGAAAAGCTCCGCTCCATCGCCGATGGCGAGGAAGGGCGCGGCCGAAGCGGCCGAGCCCAAGGCAAGTAAAGCGATACCTAGACTGACAAAATTCGTCTTCATGTGCGAGCGATGGTGGTTAGATTGGTTTGAGTGTGGTCAGCGCGGCCGTCTTTCTGAGTTAGCAGCGAGGACAACTCAGAGCGATAATCGAAGAATATCAAATATGATCCAGAAAGGAGCCAACGAACGTAAGTTAGACGAAAACGGCAGCGCCCATAGGACAATGCAATGATTTTACCTGTGCAAGGGTTTATTTCAGATGATATGAAGAAAGTTACCTATCTGGAACATTCCAACGAAGCGTCGTGACGGCTTGATTCGCAGGCCAGTTACACATGGAGAAAATTCCCGAACCACTCCCCGGTCCCGCGCCCGTCGAATTTGAAGACTGGCGCAGGGTGTTGAACCCGTTCCTGTTGGCCGTCGCGGCGGCCGATGGCAACCTTCGGTGGCGCGTGCGGTGGGGCCGAGTCGCTTTTGCCTTCAGCGCTGCTTCGCTGGCGTTTTATCTCTCGCTGACCGGGGCCGCCTTTCTTTTGATCCGGTTTCAACAACACGTGGTCGCAGCCAGCTACCTCGATTTCCTGGTGCCGTCGCGGTGGAACCGCGTCCGGGTCGCCCGGGGAGACCATCACATCGAGACGGCGCAAAAGTTGGTTGCCACTAACCAGCGCCTTCAAGCGCTGCTCTTGCTCCGGTTGGGCGTGCTCCAATCGCCCGCCAATCGCGACGGTCGTCTGCTTCTCGCGCGCCTTTTGATCGAGGCGGGGCGGCCCGAGGCGGCCCGTCAGGTCTTTCTCGATGGGCTCGCTATCCACCAGCACGACGCGGCCTACCTGCGCCCCTTTTTCTCGTTCCTTTTCCAGCGCCAAGGCGATGCCAGCGTCATCACCCTCACCCGAAAATACCTGCCGCCCACTCCCACCGCCACCGAGCGCGACCGCCTTTACTCCCTCGCCGCCGCCACCGCCGGCTATTTGCGGGGTAACTACGATCTCGCTGAGGATTTTATCCGGGCGCAACCCGGCCTCCCCGCCTCCCGTGATGGCCGCCTCCTGATCGCCAAAATTGAATGGGAGCGCGGGTATCACGAGCTCGCCCTGCTCAACCTGCGCGAACTTGCCGCCGCTCAACCCCACGACGCCGAAATCCACGCCGAACTCGTTTCGCACCTCGAGCGCGCCGGGCGCGACGACGAAGTCCGCCGTTCCGCCCTCGCCTTTCAGATCGCCCAACCCACCCTGCCGGGCCCGCGGCTCGAATTGCTGCGCGCCTACCTGCACAGCGGCGATCACGTTCACGCCGCCGGCGAGATCGAGGAATTTATGCGGAACTTCGCCGGTGATGCGGGCGCCCTGCTCGCACTGGCGGAGTTCGCCGCCAACACCGGCAATGTGCCGCTCGCACGCCGCCTGACCGACATCGCCCGCGCGCAAAATGTCGCGTGGGAGCCCCACGCCATCCTGGTGGTCGAGGCGCTCGTCGTCGCCCGCGATTTTTCCGGCGCCCTCGACGCCGTGCGCGACCTGCACCGCGACGACCCGGATTGGAACGCGCATTTCAGCCCCGTGCTGACCAGCCTCCAGGCCATCGCCCAATTCGGTCTGGGCGACACCGAGAGCGCCAGCTTGATGCTGACGAAGTATCTCAACCAGTCCTACCTCCGCGCCGAAAACCTCCTCGCCATTGCCCAGCGCCTCGTCGACGTCGACGCCGCCGAATATGCCCGCCAGACGCTCCTCCGCGCCGTCGTCGCCGATCCGCTCAACCAGGCCGCGCTCACGCGCCTCGTCGAACTCGATCTGAACCTCAACCGGATCGACGAACTCCCCACACACCTCAACCGCCTGCTCGCGATGCGGAAGCCGTCCCCCGACATCCTGCGCGTAGCGCAGCACAAACTCGGCAGCGATCTTTTTTTGTTTTCGGCGGAGCGGCCGGCCGCGCTAGAATCAGTCCGCGTCGCCCTCGAGAAAACCGCGCACCTCCCGTCGCGACTCTAACGCGTCGCCGTTTTCAGCTCCGCGAGCAATCGCTCGTTCTGCGCACGCGTGCCCACGGTCACCCGAATCCACTCGGGCAAGCCGTAACTTTTCACCGGCCGCACGATCACGCCGCGCCGCTGCAACGCCTCGAACACGCGCATTCCGGCCACCTGCCCTACGCTCGTCGCAGGGTCCCCCACTTTCACCAGCATGAAATTTGCGACGCTCGGCACAAACTCCAGCCCGAGTTCCGCGCAGCCCCGCTCGAGCTGCGCCAGCCCGGCCCGGTTCTCGCGCGCCGTCTCTTCCGCGAACTCCGCGTCGTCGAGCGCCGCCACCGCCGCCGCCTGCGCGATCGCGTTCACGTTGAACGGTTGCCGCACGCGATTCAGCAGCGCGCAGACCTCCGCGCTCGCGTAGCCGTAGCCCACGCGCAGCGATGCCAACCCGTAAATTTTCGAAAACGTCCGCAGGCACACGAGTTTCCGCCCCTCCGCGATCAGCGGACGCAAATCCGGCGCGCGCTCGACAAACTCCGCATAGGCCTCATCGATGACCACCACCACGTGCTCCGGCAGCGCCCGCACGAAAGCGCCCAGCTCCGCCTCCGTGTTCGCCGTCCCCGTCGGATTGTTCGGCGTGCAGACATAGACCAGCTTCGTCCGCGGCGTGACCGCCGCCGCGATTCTCTGGAGATCGTGTTTCCAGTTCACCAGGGGCACCTCGATCGCTTTCGCGCCGAAGAGCAGCGTGACCAGCTTGTAGACGACAAACGCCGGCGCCCCCATCACGACCTCGTCGCCCGCGCCGACAAACACATGTCCGAGCAGTTCGATGATTTCGTTGGAGCCGTTGCCCACGACAAATTGGTCCACGCCGAGCCCCCACTTCGCCGCCAGCTTCAGCCGCAGCTCAAAACAGCCGCCGTCCGGATAAAGTTCTCCTGTCTCGAGAGCGCGCTTCGCCGCTGCGACCGCGCGCGGCGACGGCCCCCACGGATTTTCGTTGGAGGCCAGCTTGATAATCGTCGCCGCCTCCAGTCCCAGCTCGCGCGCAACATATTCGATCGGCTTGCCGGGTTCGTAGACCGGCTGGGTCAACACCGAGGGTTTGGCCAACTCCTGAAAAGTCATCCGATGACTCAACCACGATTCGCCTCCGCCGCGAAAGCAATTTCAGTTAATCTGAAATTGTCCTGAGCCCCACGAAGGACCCATCATTTTTCCCGCCATGCTCCGTCGCCTCATCTTCCTCGCGCTGACTGCCTCGCGGCTTTTCGCCGCCGCTCCGACCTTCACCGTCGAAACCGGCGAGCTCAACGGCGCCAAGTTTACGCTCCTCCGTGCCGCGCATTGGAACGCGCGCGTGCTCCTCCTCGCGCACGGCCTCCGCGACGCCGACCGTCCGCTCGTCGCCGATTTGTTTCCCGAGCACCTCGCCTATCGCACGTTGCTCAACGAAGGCTGGATGATCGCGAAGACCAGCTATCGCCGCAACGGCCTCATCGTCGCCGACGCCATCGCGGACCTCGATGCCTTGCGCGATCACATCGAGCAAAAATTCGGCGCACCCGACCGCGTGCTCATGGAGGGCGAATCGATGGGCGGCCTCATCGTCACGCTGATCGCCGAACGCGAACGCGCCAGTCCGCCGCTCTACCACGGCGCCATCGCGATCGGCGCCGCGCTGGCGTTGCAGGAAAACGGAGCGAACGTCGGCGTCTCGCTCAACCCGCACGTGCCACTGCTTTTTCTCACCAACCAAAGCGAACTCGACGGCCCGCGCGCCTACGTCCAGTCGCCCGTTCGGCGCGCCGAC